>CAXTES010000181.1:0-5577 GCA_964243215.1 uncultured Microbacterium sp.
GGCGGCGCCCGCGCGTGGCCGCCGACGTCGCGCTGCTGGCCGCGGACCGCATCGCCGCGCGGGGTCGCGGCGACCGGAACGGGGTCGTGCTCGCGCTCGGGCGCGCCGAGGCGGCACGGCTCGAGGCATCCGACCTCGACGCTCTGGCCACGATGTTCGGTCCGGTGCGGTTCGTCTCGATGGACCAGGGCACCACCTCCGACGCGGCCGCGATCCCCGATGCCGTGCGGGCACGCCTGGCGCCGCTGGGCGAAGCGATGCCGTGGCAGGATGCCGCGGACGCCATCGGCTCGTCGTCGGCGGTCGTGGCATCCCGCATGCACGCCATGTACCTCGCCGCGATGACCGGGACGCCGATGGCGGTACTGACCCCGACCGCCAAGACGCGGGCGTTCGCGGCGGAGTTCGGTGTTCCCGTCATCGCGCGCCCGTCCGACGCGGTCCGCGGCGTCGCCACGGCGGACCCGGCCGCCCTCGACGGCGCGATCGCGCGTGCGCGTACCGGGGTGGCGGAGGTGACGGCGTGGCTCGGGTCCTGACCGGGCAGCGCTGGGCGCTGCTGGCGGTGATCGCCGCCGTCGGAGTGCTGGCGGCGACCGTGTCGATCGGACTGCTCGGCGGCGGGTTCAGCTACGCCACGCTCATCCTGATCCTCGCGGCGCTGCTGGTGAGCATCATCGTTCGCGAGGTGCTCGTGGTGCGCGACGTCGTCACGCCGGCCGGCATCGTGGCGGCCACCGGCGTGCTGATGTTCGTGCTGCGTCCGATCACGGTCGCCACGACCGGGGTCACCAGCCCCGGTGCGCTCGCGGACTCGCGCCAGTTCACGCCGGCGCTTCGGGATGCGGCATCCATCGCCCTCACCTGGTGCATCCTGTTCTTCGCCGCCTTCGCGCTGGTGTACTACTGGCGGGTCGCGCACGCCCGCGCCCGGCTCTCACCCCTGGCCGGCGCCCGCCCGGCGCCGATGTCGGAGCAGGGTGTCCGCGTGCGCGACGTGTCCGCCACCGCGCTGCAGAGCGCGGCGGTGCTCACGGCGTTCCTCGCGCTGGCCACCACGGCCCTGCTGATCCAGTCCTCGGGCGGGATCTCGGGATACTTCTCGGGCATCTCGAATCGCAGCGAGTTCCTCTCCGGCCGCTCGTTCCTCGTCTTCGGATACGTTCCGGTGCAGGTCGCCCTGATCGCCACGGTGCTGCACCGGCGACGCCTCGGGCTGCCGGTCTGGCGGACGCTGCCGGTGCTGCTGGCGGTGGGCGCGCTCATCGTTGCGGGACTGGCCGGCGGAGGTCGCGGTCCGTTCATCGTGGGAGTCGCCCTGCCGCTGCTGATGCTCAAGCAGGTGGGCCCCAAGCCGCTCAGCCTGCGCGCGATCGGCGCGTTCGGGGCCGTGATGCTGCTGTTCGCGGTGGGATACAGCGTGTTCGTGCGCGGCGCGCAGTTCGACGACGGCCGCTCGGCGGCGGCGTTCCAGTCCGATCCGGTCGGCACGACGATCAGTCAGCTCTCCAGCGGCGCCGAGACGCGGCCGTTCGACAGCCTGATACGGCTGTCGGAGGTTCAGGCGCAGCCGGACTTCGTGTATCAGTGGGGGGCGACGTATGCGGCGGTGCCCAGCTGGTTCGTGCCGCGCGGCCTCTGGGAGGACAAGCCGTACGGCGGCGGCAACACCTGGTTCACCAGCACTTACGTGCCGCGGTACTACGGCGCGGCGCGCGTCGAGACGAGCGTGTCGGCGGTCGGGGAGGCGTTCGGAAACTTCGGCTGGATCGGCGTGGGCGTCGCGGGAGCCGCGCTGGGGGTGCTCGCCGGCGCGTTCTCGCGGGAGCGACTCGCGCGGCGCTCGCTGCTGGGCGCGACCGCGACGGTGTGCCTGACCGGCCAGTTGTTCTCACTCGTGCGCGGCGACCTGTACCAGGGCGGGTCGGTGACGATTGCGACCCTCGCCGTGGTCGGACTCGTGTACCTGCTCGTCACCCGGCGGTCTTCGACGAGGGATGCGACTCCGGCGCCCGCGAGGACGTCAGGCGCCGTCCCCAGGTGATGAACGGCTTCTCCACGAACCGATGCAGCAGCAGCGAAACGACGATCGTGGTCGAGATCGTGGCGACCACGATCGCCAGCGGGTTCTGCGTCACCAGCTCGACGAGCCGGTACATCACGGGGTGGGTCAGGTAGACGGCGTAGCTGATGCCGCCGAGCCACACGATCGCGGTTCCCGAGATGCGGTCCCGGAACAGGTAGAACACCGCGAACAGCGCCATGCCCGCCAGGTACGACAGCGCGTAGGTCATCGGCGGCCACTGCGCGTCCGCGCCGCCCGCCGCGAACGCCCCCGCGGGGATCACCACGATCCCGGCGATCACGAGCGGGAGCCACGCCCGGCCGCCGCGGTGGTCGCGCAGGTACAGCGCCTGGCCGAACGCGGCCGTGTACAGCAGCGCCGCGGGGGTGGTCGGCAGGTCGCGGTCGAGGATGCCGGCCGCGACCGACAGCCCGAGGTAAGCCGCGAGCCAGAAGTATCCGAGATGCACCGACTGGCGCAGCAGACCCGCGAGCCGCGAACCGAACGCCTGCGCGTAGAACACCAGCTCGATCCCGAGCGTCCACGAGGTCGGGACGATGCTCGCCAGCGTCGTGATGCCCTGGATCATGAGCACGTTGGCCAGCAGCAGCACCGGTGTCACATCGGTGGATGCCTCGCTCGGCACCAGTGCGCCGACCACGAGCATCGCTGCGAGCACGATCCAGTACAGCGGGAACAGCCGGAAGAACCGGCGCACCAGAAAGGTACGGGCATCCTGGTGCTCGAGGCTGAGGGTGATCACGTACCCGGACACGACGAAGAACGCCACGACCCCGACGCGCCCGAAGTCGACGGCGGAGCGGCTCCACTGCTCGAACAGCGGAAACTGCGCCGCGACGATGTGCTGCAGGAGCACCACGATCGACGCGGCGCCGCGCACGGCTTCGAGGTACAGGATCTTGCGTCCTGTCCGCTCTTTTTCCACCACCCCGGCGGTCGCGACCATCCGCTCAGTGTCGCATCGCGCCCGCGTCCGGATCCCGGATGTCATCGACTCGGCGCCGAGGGTTTACACGACCGAAACGCTGCGGGTCCACGCCTGGAAAGTGCGGCGGTTAGCGTGTCCCCACCGGAGGTGAGCCCATGGTGACGACGGAATCCGGCATCCGAGAGGATGCCGACGGTCAGATCGTGCGCACTCGCCGCAGGCGCGGCGTGTTCGTCGCGATCTGGATCATCGGTCTCCTCATCGTCGCGGGCCTCGGGGTCGCCGCGTGGCTGCTGGCGCGCGTGACCACCGTGCAGTCCGAGGTCAAGCAGGTGATGCCCCTGATCACCGACCTGCGTGCCAAAGCCGCCGGCGCGGACGCCGCCGCCGTCAGCGCCGACCTCACGTCGATCGGCGACCACCTGCAGGCGGCCCGGGATGCGTCATCCGATCCGGTCTGGCGCATCGGCGAGGCCACGCCGGTGTTCGGCGTCAACCTGCTCGCGGTTCGCGAGGCGGTCGGGCTAGCCGACGACCTGGTCGACACCGTCGGAGAGCCGCTGGTCGCCGTCGCGGGGGATGCCACGCCTGCGTCGATGTTCCGCGCCGACGGGTCGGTCGATCTCGACCGGCTCTCGACGATCGCCGCGACGGTGTCGGATGCCGCGATCCAGATGCCCGGCTTCGCCGGTCGCGCCGCCGACATCCCCACCGACGGGCTCGTCCCGCAGGTGCACGACGCGGTGGCGCAGCTGCAGGGGATGACCGCGCAAGCCTCGACGCTCATCGTCGACCTGAACAAGGCATCCACCCTCGCCGTGTCGATGCTCGGGTCCGAGCAGCCGCGCAACTACCTCGTGCTCATCATGAACAACGCCGAACTGCGCGCGCAGGGCGGCATGCCCGGGTTCACGGCGGCGATCAGCGCCGACCACGGCAGGATCCAGCTCGTGCGCACCGCCTCCACGACGGACTTCGATCCGATCCCCGCCGCCCCGGTGACCGGTACCGCGCCGTGGGAGGATGCGCTGTTCTCGAGCGACGTCGCGCGGAGACTGCAGGACACCACCGCCACCTACGACTTCCGCGACTCGGCGCGGTACGCCTCGGCGCTCGCGCAGCGGATCTACGGCATCCCGTTCGACGGCGTGCTGGCGATCGACCCGTACGTGCTGTCGTACATCATGCGCGCCACCGGCGGTGTGGCGCTGGCGAACGGCGGCGAGCTGACCGCCGACAACGCCGTCTCGACGCTGCTGCGAGACACGTACCTGAACTATCCGAACCCGGCCGACCAGGACGGTGTGTTCGGCGGCGTGGTCGACAGCCTGATGGCCGGCCTGACGAAGGGGTCGTTCGAGCCTGGCGCGCTGCTGGACGCGCTCGGGCGTTCGGTGCAGGAGGGCCGTGTGCGGGTGTGGAGCACGCAGGAGTCCGAGCAGACCCTCATCGACACGACGGCGGTGGACGGTCAGCTGCCCGACCCCGCCGACGGGGCCGCGATCGGCGTGTACGCCAACGACTGGACCCGCAGCAAGATGGACTACTACCTCGACGCCTCTTCGGTCGTGCAGGACCTCGGCTGCGCCGACGGCCGGCACTCCGCGTCCGTGACGGTCACCCTGACGCACACGCTGAGTGCCGAGCAGGCCGCCGCGCTGCCGGAGTACGTCACCGGCGACGGGCTGCGCGTGCCGAAGGGCGACATCGGAACGCAGGTCGTGATCGTCGGCCCGGCCGGCGCCACCGTCGAGTCGAGCCAGGGGCAGTCCTCCGACATCGACACGGCTGTGGTGACGGATGCCGCTGGGCGCCCCGCCGCGACCCGCACGGTCACGCTGGCCCCCGACCAGACCGGCACCGCCACCGTGGTGGTCAGCTGGCCCGATGACGGCGAAGCGCTGGCGGCGGTGACCGCCACGCCGCAGATCGCCCAGGCGGCGTTCACCCCGTCGACGTCGGGATGCCGTTGAGCCTCGCGCTGCGGGCGGCGATCGGCAGCGAGATCGCGACCGCCAGGGCGAAGCCGATCGTAGCGCCCAGACTGTTCAGCGCGACGTCCTCGATGCTCGCCGTGCGCCCGGGCAGCAGGAGGCCCTGACCGATCTCGATAGCGACCGACAGCGCGGGGCAGATCAGTAGGCTCACCGGCCAGAGCCGTCGTGGCAGCAGCAGGAAAGCGATCGCGCCCATCGGCACGAACAGCAGCACGTTGCTGACCGCCTCGAGCCGGTCGAAGGTCAGCCAGCCGTAGCCGGGCGTCTGCTGCGCCCACAGCAAGAAGCGGAACAGCGGTCCGTCGACGTTGCGCTGCGGCGCGCTCGGGCTGAGGCCGACGACCGCGAGCACGATCAGGCCGGCCAGCGCGCATGCGGCGGCGGTGATCGTCGTCGCCCGGCGTCGCGGCGCGAATCGCGGCATCCGTTCCCCCTCGCCCGGCATCGAACGCGACATGGCGGCCGCTCTCGCGACCGCCATGTCATGTCGTCGGGGTGACAGGATTTGAACCTGCGGCCTCTTCGTCCCGAACGAAGCGCGCTACCAAGCTGCGCCACACCCCGTG
>CAXTES010000182.1:0-2979 GCA_964243215.1 uncultured Microbacterium sp.
GCGCCGATTCGCGGCCGCCTCTTGCGCTCGAGTCTCAGTAAGCCTGATAATGAATGCGGGCCGGTGATGCACCGGCATGCGCGTTTGTCGAGGAGGACCGAACGTGGTGCAAGGACGCGATGCTTCCGCGAGCACAGCGGCCGACGACGCCCTCGTGCTCGAGGGCGTGAGCGTGCGCTACGGCCGCTCGATCACGGCGGTGCGGGATGTCTCGCTGCGCGTCGCCGACGGCGAGGTCGTCACCCTCATGGGTTTGAACGGCGCGGGCAAGTCCACGCTGGCGCGCGCGGTCACCGGGCTGCTGCCCACCCAGGGCGGATCGCTCACGAGCGGTTCGATCACCAGCTACGGCCTCGACCTGGCACGTCGCTCGCCGCGGGCCATCGTGCGGCACGGCGTGGCCCAGACGCTCGAGGGCAGACGCATCTTCGGGGCGATGACGGTGACCGAGAACCTCCAAATGGGCGCGGCCACGGTGCGATCGACCGAGCTGAAGGCCAACCGGGAACGGATGCTCGAGCTGTTCCCCCGCCTCGGCGAGCGTCGCGACCAGGCGGCGGGGCTCCTGTCCGGCGGCGAACAGCAGATGCTCGCCGTCGCGCGGGCGCTCATGTCGTCGCCGCGACTGCTCGTGCTCGACGAGCCGACGCTCGGGCTGTCCCCCAAGCTCGTCACCTTCGTCCGCGACACCATCCGCGCCATCCAGGCATCCGGCACGAGCGTGCTGCTGATCGAGCAGAACGCGACGATGGCGCTGTCGGTCGCCGACCGCGGCTACGTGATCGAACACGGCCGCATCGTGCACGAGGCATCCGCGGCCGCACTTCGCGCCGACGAGGGACTGCAGCGGCTGCTGCTCGGACTCGGGTCGGAGGATGCCGCGTGAGCACGCCGACGTCACCGCCGCTGCTCGAAGTGCGCGATCTGGAACTGTCGATCGGCGGGCTGCACATCCTGCGCGGCATCTCGTTCGATGTGCGCCCGAACGAGTTCTTCACGGTCATCGGCCCGAACGGCGCCGGCAAGACGTCACTGCTGAACGTGCTCAGCCGCATCTACCGGCCCACCGGCGGCTCGGTCGTGTACGACGGGCGTTCGCTGCTGCAGCAGAAGCGGTGGGCGCTGGCGGACCTCGGCATCGCCCGCACCTTCCAAAACCTCGCGCTGTTCGAGCACATGGACGTGCTCGACAACGTCGTGCTCGGGCGGCAGCGGCTGATGCGCTCGGGCGTCCTGTCCGGCGGCGTGTGGTTCGGGCGCGCGCGCCGCGAGGAGGCGGTGGCCCGGCAGGCGTGCGAGCCGCTCATCGACCTGATGGGCCTCGGCGACTACCTGCGCCGCCCGATCGGCGACCTGCCCTACGGCATCAAGAAGCGCATCGAACTCGCCCGCGCCCTCGCCGTCGAGCCGCGTCTGCTGATGCTCGACGAGCCCGCCGCGGGCATGAACGAACAGGAGTCCGCAGACCTCGGGGAGTGGATCCTCATCGCCAAACGCGAGCTCGGCCTCACCGTCGTGATGATCGAGCACGACATGGGGCTGGTCACCCGGCTCGGCGACCGGTCGCTCGTGCTCGACTTCGGCACGACGATCACGATCGAGGCGCCGAGCGTCGCGATCGCCGACCCCCGCGTCATCAGCGCCTACCTCGGCGACGAGTCGGACGACGCCGACGACCCCACCGTCACCGGCACGATCGCGCTGAACATCTCCAAGGGGCTCGGGCCTGCCAGGAGGACGCGATGACCGACATCCTGCAGACGCTCGTCTCGGGCATCGCCCTCGGATGCCTCTACGCGGTGCTCGCGCTGGGTTTCGTCGTGGTCGCGCGCGCCTCCGGCATCCTGAATCTGGCACAGGGCAGCTTCGTGGTGCTCGGCGCCTACCTCGCGTACGCGCTGATCCACCAGGCGCACCTGCCGTTCTGGATCGGCGTGATCATCGCGATGGCGCTCGTCGCGCTGTTCGCGGTGCTGCTGGAGGCATTCGTGCTGCACCGGGTCACCGACCACTTCGCGGCACTGCTGGTGACCTTCGGGATCACGATCGCCGTCGCCCCCATCGTCACCGCGATCTGGCCCGGCGACTCGCTGAACCTCGACGATCCGTGGGCGCTGGACGTCATCCGCATCGGCGGCATCGGCATCACCGCCCGCGACGCGACGCTCATCCCGATCACGGCGGTGCTGCTGCTGGGGTTCTTCGTGTTCTTCCGGTACACCCGCGTCGGCCTGAGCCTGCGTGCGACCGCGATCGACAGCGAGGCGGCGATGGCTCAGGGGGTCAGCACCCGCTTCGTCTACGGCATCTCGTGGGCGATCGCCGGAGCCCTCGGCGCGTTCGGCGGCATCGTGCTGTCCACGACCGTCGGCGGCGGGGTCCGGCCGGGGCTCGAGGTCTATGCGTTCCTCGCGCTACCGGTGATCATCCTCGGCGGCTTGGAGTCGCCCCTCGGCGCGGTCGTCGGGGGGCTCATCATCGGCATCGTCCAGCAGTTCTCGGTGTCGCTGGTGCCGGCGAGCTTCGGTTCCGGCTTCTCCGACGTCGTGCCTTACCTCGTGATGCTCGTCATCCTGCTCATCAGACCCGCCGGTCTGTTCGGGCGAAGGGAGATCCGACGCGCATGACGACTTCGACGACGGATGCCGTCCTCCAGCGCGACACGCGGGTGCGCGCTCCGCGGCTGTTCGACACGTGGCCCAAGAAGATCTTCGCGATCGTCTTCGTCGTCCTGATCGTGGCGATCCCGCTCAACGTCGGCAACGCGTACGTGCTGACGGTGCTCGCGACAGCCGCCACCGCCGCGATCGCCGCCACCGGGCTCAACCTGCTCACCGGCTACGCCGGCCAGATCTCGCTCGGGCACGCCTTCTTCGTGGGGGCCGGAGCCTTCAGCGCCCAGGTGCTCGGCGGCAAGCTCGGGCTGCCGCTGCTGCTGTGGCTGCCGCTGTGCGGTCTGTTCGCCGGTGCGCTCGGCGC
>CAXTES010000182.1:2989-5533 GCA_964243215.1 uncultured Microbacterium sp.
GGCCTGACCCGGTTGAGGAATGCCCGCGTCCGCTCATTCAAGTCCCAGTAGAAGCTCTCCGTCAGCAGCAAGCCTTGAGCGTCTTCCAAGCCGATGCCACGGACGCCGGTGACGGTGAACGCGAGCGAAGGACCGGCTCGTCGTGGCGCCGTTCGCGCTGCGGCTGCGAGGACCGTACCTGGCGATCGTGTCCCTCGGACTCGTGTACATCGGCATCTACGCCGCCCGCAACCTGACGCCGCTGACCGGCGGCCTCAACGGCACCGCGGTGACCGCGCCCGTCTCGATCGGTCCACTCGATTTCGCCAAGCTGCGCCTCGGACCGTTCCTGCTCAGCCGCGAGCAGGGCATGTTCATCCTGTGCTGGGCGGTCCTCGCGCTCGTGCTGCTGGTGACCGCGAACATCGTGCGGTCGCGGTCCGGTCGCGCCATGCAGGCGATGCGCGACCACGACCTCGCCGCCGAGGTGCTCGGCGTCCGCCGGCTGCCGACGATGATGAACGCCTTCATCGTGTCATCCGTCTTCGGCGGCCTCGCCGGCGGGCTGCTGGGCGTGCTCCTGCAGTACATCAGGCCCGAGAACTTCGGCCTCGACCTGTCGATCCAGTACGTCGCCATCATCGTCATCGGCGGCCTGGCGAGCATCTGGGGGCCGGTGCTGGGCGCGCTTTTCATCGGGCTGGTCCCCGTGGTGGCCATCTGGCTGGCCGACTACCTGCCGTTCATCTCGCAGCCCGGCGAACAGGGCGGCATCAGTGTCTCCGGGTTCGGCCTGGCCGTGTACGGCGTGCTCATCGTCGTGTTCCTGCTGTTCCGTCGCGACGGCCTCATCTCGTTCTTCCGGCTGCCCCGACGCGCCCCCAAGACCTCCGGCACCCCTGCGCCGGATCCCGAGCCCGCACCAGGGGCATCCACCGAATGAAAGGACACAGCTCATGAGAACCCGCACCCTCGGCGCCGCATCGCTGACCGCGGCGATGCTGCTGCTCGCCTCCTGCGCCGTGCAGACCGCGCCCAGCTCAGATACCAGCGCCAGCACCGGAGCCGCCAAGGAACTGGCATCCGTACCCGGATTCGACCTGACCGACGGCATCATCCACGTCGGACAGATGACGGCGCTGTCCGGGCCGCTCGCACCGTCGTCGAACGAGCAGGTCGCCGGCCAGCAGGCGTACTACGACTACATCAACTCCAAGGGCGGGATCGGGGGCAAGTACAAGGTCCAGGTCGTCACGGCCGACAACCAGTACAACCCGCAGCTGGCGGTGCAGGAGTACCAGCGCATCAAGGGCGACGTGGTGATGCTGTCGGGCATCCTCGGCGACGCCTCCACCGAGGCGCTGCTGCCGATCCTGCAGCAGGACGACGCCGTGGCGCTGCCGTCGACGCAGAGCTCGCGGTTCACCAAGCAGGAGAACCTCGGCATGACGTTCACGTCGTACCAGTCGAACGTGTGGAACGCGCTGTCGTACCTGTTCGAGCAGAAGCAGATCACGAAGGACTCGATCGTGTGCTCGATGATCCAGGCCGACCAGTCCGGTCAGGCACGCCAGGATGCGCTCGAGTACGCCGCTAAGCAGCTCGGCTTCACGCTCGGCCCGAAGACCGAGTTCGCCCCGACCGACGCCGCGTTCACGGCACAGGTGCAGACCCTCAAGAACGCCAACTGCGATGCCGTGGTGTTCGGCGGCGCGACCAACAACGTGCCGAACCTCGTCGCGGCTGCCACCCAGCTCGACTACTCGCCGATCTGGGAGGCGGAGTTCTTCGCGATCGCGCAGTCGTTCAAGGACACTGACATCGCCGGCTATCTGAAGGACCACTTCGTCATCACCGGGCTCGCCGGCGACCTCGACGACACGTCAATCCCGGGGATCAAGCTGCTCACCGATCAGCTGGGCGGCACCGCTCCGACGATGCAGAACGTCTACGGGTTCATGCAGGCGATCACGTGCGCGACGATCCTCGAGAAGGCGGTCGAGCTCGGCGACCTGTCCGGCGACGGCCTGAAGGCCGCGATGACCGCGCTCGACAAGGTCAGCTACATGGACCTCAACGGCGACATGACGTACGGATCCGTCGACGACCGGCTGCAGCCGGACACCTCGACGATCTTCTCGTACGACCCGACCGCCACGGGCAGCTTGAAGGCCCTCGCGACTAAGTACGTCGCCCCGCAGGGGCGCGGTCCGGGCTTCTGACCCGCGTCCCGGCGTAGCCAGACGCCCCGGTCGCCCTCCGGTGGCCGGGGCGTCTCGCCGTCGCGGCGCAGGGCGGCGACGCAAGGACGGCGACGAGCCAGGGCGCCTCGTGCGGTGGCGCAGGGCCACGGCGCAGGGCGGCGGCGCAAGGACGGCGACGAGCCAGGGCGCCTCGTGCGGTGGCTCGGGGCCATGACGGCGAGAGGAGGCGATGACGCCGAAAGAAGGCCGCCGCGAAACACGAGAGCCTTCTCCCACCGTGGTTGCCTTCCCTCGCCGTCACGCCGGATCCCGATATCCAGGCAGCCGCATCCCGGCATCCTCGCCGTCATGCCGGATGCCG
>CAXTES010000183.1:0-5524 GCA_964243215.1 uncultured Microbacterium sp.
GGGCGGAGTCGAGGACTCGCAGCATGTCCTCCTCGGTCGCCCCCGGACGGGCGTGCTCTACCGGTCCGGGAATCTGGCGCACCTGACCGCCCGGGGCATCAAGGCTTTCCGCTCGTTCGGGATCCGCCGCATCATCGACCTGCGCGCCGATGACGAGGTCGTCCGCGATCCCAGCCGAGTCGAAGGGCTCGGGCTCACGGTGCAGCGGGTGCCGCTGTTCTCCGGGTCCGTCGCCTCCTTCTTCGAGCAGGATATGTCGCTGGCGCAGATGTACCGGCGGATCGTCGACGATTCCGCGGCGGGGGTCGTGGCGGTCGTGCGGGGGATCATCGCGGATCAACCGGTGCTCGTGCACTGCACGGTCGGCAAGGACCGCACCGGCGTCACGGTCGCGTTGACGCTCGCGGCTGCGGGGGTCGACGAGGACGACGTGGTCGCCGACTACGCGCGCACCGAGGCGCTGCTGCCGACCGGGCGCGTCGACGAGGTTGTCGCCGAGCTTCGCAACAAGCATCCCGACGCGCGGAACATGACCGAGCTGGCCACCCGATCGCCGGCGTCGGTGATGAAGGCGTTCCTCGATGACCTGACGCAGCGCTACGGGTCGCCGGCGGGCTATCTGCGCGCTCGCGGGCTCACCGACGACGAGCTCGAGGCGCTGCGCACGGTGCTGATCGCTCCGGCCTGAGTCCCGCGTCGAGGTAAGGCAATCCTTGCCGGATAGGATGGCACGGCCACCGATCGGCTCGATGTCGCACGCGACGCGATCCACACTCCGGAGCGCTTCGGCCTCGCCACCGCTCGCTGAGCCGGTTCAGGCACCCCGCGGCAGGTAGTTGCCGTCCTCCAGGCCGGCCTCCACCTCGAAGCGATTGCGCAGCGGATCCCGCCCGGCCAGCGTGTAGAGGACCGGCATCAGCATCCCGTACCGGCGCCACTGCCGCGCGTGCACCGACTCGTGCCGCAGGATGCGGTCGGTGACAGCGGCATCGCCGGTGAGGTAGCAGCCGCCGACGCACACGCCGCCGCGCGCGAACGCCCAGGTCGGCAGCCCACGGAACACCCACAGTCCCGCGCGACGCTCGATGCGTCCGGTACTCCACAGCGACCCCCACACCCAGCCGACCATCGTGCCGTAGCCGTATCCGAGACGGCTGACCGGCGAGTCCAGCAGCACACCGGGAAGGAACCGGTCGATGCGCCGTCCCCGATCCACGGCTCGCTGCGCGGTCGCCTGCCAGCCGGCCGGCGGGGCGGGGATGCGGCTCACGCCAGCGCCCCGACGATCCGCAGGATCGCTCCCAGGTCGTCCACCGCCGCGGCCGGCGAAACCGGCGCGAACCCCGAAAGACTCGCGCCGACGAGCGGTACCGCCGCCTTGAGCCGTGCGATTCCCGCCACCAGATCCGCCACCGAGACGCCGAACGGCACGGGGTCGGTGACGCCGGTGATCGCCGACGGATCGAGCACGTCGAGGTCGACGTGCACGAACACGGCTTCGGCATCCGTCGCCTGCACCGCGCGGGCCAGCGCGTCGGGGTCGCCCAGATCGGCGGGGTCGAGCACGGTGATCCCGAGGTCGGCCACGATGTGCTCCTCGGCCGGGTCGTACAGGCGCGCCCCGCCGAGGATCACGCGGTCCGCCGGCACCGCGGCGGCCGGCAGCGCCATTCCGTCGACGCCGTCGCCGAGCACGGCTCGCAGCGCCATCCCGCTGTAGGCCCCCGACGGCGAGGTCTCCGGGGTGTGCAGGTCGGGATGCGCGTCGAGCCACACCACCGCGAGGGCCGGATGCTTCGCAGCCGCGTGTCCGATCGCGGGCACCGCGACACCGCAGTCGCCGCCGACGACCACCGTCGGCGCGGCCGCTCCGTCGAGGTGCTGCTCGACCTCCTCGCGGATGCGTTGCAGCGCGCTGAGGCGACGGATGCCGGTGCCCAGCGCCTCACCGGCTTCCATCGGCACCTCGATCGTGGTGCACGCCGCTCGCGGCAGGTCGCCGGCGATCGCCATGGCGCCATCGATCAACTGCATCCCGCGCGACGACGGGGAGCCCTGCCACTCGGGCACGACGAGGAAACGGGCCATGCTCACATCCGGGAGTTCTCGAGGTTCGTCGACCGGCCGGGTCGGGCGCCGCATCGCGTTGGTGCGACGCCCGAGCCGGCGGACGGTGTCAGGAGGAGGATCCGGCGTCGATCGCGGCCGGGGCCGGAACGGTGCCGGCCTTCAGCGCGGCCAGGCGCGCATCCACCTCGGTGAGCTCGCCCAGGTCGTCGAGCTGGTTGAACTGGGCGTCCAGGCTCGATGCCGCAAGCTCCTGCTTGCCCGCGGCCAGCGCCTCCTGGCGCCGCACCTTGTCTTCGAACCGACCGAGGTCGCTGGTGGGGTCGAGCACGTCGATCGACTTGACGGCGTCGGACACCTTGACCTGCGCCTCGGCGGTCTTGGCGCGTGCGAGCAACTCGCTGCGCTTCGTCTTGAGCTGACCGAGCTTGTCCTTCATGCCGTTGAGGCCGTCTTTGAGCTTGTCGACGACCTCGGTCTGAGACGCGATCGTCGGCTCGGCCTGCTTGGCCTCGGTCTCGGAGCTGATCTGGCGTTGCAACGCGATCTTGGCGAGGTTGTCGAACTTGTCGGCATCCGCGGTGCTGCCTCCGGAGCGCAGCTCATCGGCCTTGCGGCTGGCCGCGAGCGCCTTGTTGCCCCACTCGGCCGCCGCCTGCACGTCCTCCTGGTGGTCGCGCTCGAGCAGGCGCAGATTGCCGATGGTCTCGGCGATCGCGGACTCCGCGTCGGCGATCGAGTTGGTGTAGTCGCGCACGAGCTGATCGAGCATCTTCTGCGGGTCTTCCGCGGTGTCGATGAGAGCGTTGATGTTCGCTCGCACCAGCGTCGAGATGCGACCGAAGATGGACTGTTTTGCCATCTGTCTTCCTTCCTGTGGACGGTTGGGCTGTCGTTTCGAGGTTTCAGGTCTCCCGCGTCGGACGCGGATCGCGGTACGAGGTCAGAAGCGGCCACCTCCTCGGCGGCTGCGCGTCCCGCCGCCGCCGAAGCTGCCGGGGCTGAACCCGCCGCCCCCACCGCCGAAGCCGCCGCCGCCGAGTCCGCCCCCGCCGCCGAAGATGCCGCCGCCCCCGCGGCCACCGCCGCCGGACAGCAGCGAGTTGATGACGATACCGCCCAGGACGGCGCCGAGCATGTTGCCGCCACCGCCCGACGACCGTCCGCCACCGCCGAACATCCCGCCGCCGTCGAACGAGCCGACGTCGTTCTGGGCGTACTGGATCGCCTGACCGGCCAGCGAGTTCGCCCGTTGCGCGTACTGCATCGCCTGTTGCGGGTCGCTGAGCTGCATCTGCTGGGCCTGCACAAGAGCGGCGCCGGCCTCGGCGAGTCGGGTGCGCGCCTCGGCACCGATCGCGCCGCGGCGGGCCGTGACGTAGTCCTCGGCCGCGGACACCTGGGCCTGCGCCTGCATCATCGTCTGGCCGAGCATCTGCTGAGCCCGCTGCGCCTGAGCCGCGGCATCCCGAACGCCCTCCACCACGGAATCGATCTGCTGGTTGGCCGCTTCGAGCCCCTTCAGGGTCGCCAGCGGCGTCTTCTGGGTGCTCGACAGGTCGGCTTTGGCAGCGGCGATCTGCGCGCGCGTCGACGCGATGACGGATGCCACGCGCCCGTCGGAGTCCGGCAGCGCCGATGCGGCTGCGACGTCGCTCTCGAGCTCGGTCACCAGCGCCGCCGCGTTGCGGACCCCCTCGCCGAGGTCGGTGCCGAGCTTGTCGATCGCGTCTTCGAGCAGTTTCGCCTGCGATACGGCTTCCTCGCCGGCGCGGATGCCGATGGCGGCCTGGCCGCCGTTGCCGGCGCCGATCGCCGTCTGCGCAGCGGTCAACTGCTCGTCGGCGAATGCGAGTCGCTGCCGTGCCTGATCGACGTTGTCGGTCACCATCGCCAGCGCCTCGGGCGCGTAGTCGCGCCGCAGCGCATCGAGGTGAGAGGCGGCGACGTCGATGGCCTGACCGGCTGCGGCTCGCTCGGTCTGCACCCGTCGCAGCGCCTCCGGAGCGTTCTGCTCGAGCTTGCGCAACTCGTCGAAGGCGGCGGCCTTCTCGTCGAGCCCGCGGTTGGAATCGTCGCACAGCCGGATGATCTCGGCGTTCCAGGCGCGAACCTGCTCCTCGGTGTCGGGGGTGGCGTCGTCGAGCTGCTGCTTGAGGGTGAAGGCCTGGTTGAGGTTGTCCTTGGCCTGCGCCAGCGCCGCCTCGAATTCACCGGTCGCGGCGTCGCCGAACTGCGCCCTGGCGAACCCGAGCTCCTGGTCGCTGGTCTTGACCGCGTCATCCGTGTCCACCAGCGCCGACGATGCCCGACGCTCCAGTTCCGCGGTGGGGATCTGTTCGACCGGTGCCGGTGTCGGCGCCCCGGCCGCCACGCTCGTGCGCCGTCGACGCCGGATCAGCACGACCACGACGGCGATCACCGCGCCCACGGCGAGCACGAGCAGAACGAGGGTCAGGATGCCGCCACCGCCGCCACCGGCCGTTCCCCCGCCGCTGCCACCACCGGCCGCGTCGGTCAGGCCGTCCGCCGCCGCGACGACGGCTCCGGCCCAGTCCTGCTGCGCGAGTTGCGGCTGGATCTGCAGCTGCTCGATATTGGCGAGTTGGGTCTGATCGACGGGCCCCGCCGAATCTCCCGACAGGTAGTACTGCCGTCCGTCGACCGCGACGGCCAGCAGGTACTGGTTCGGGCCGAGCCCGTTCTGCTCGGCGGTCTGAGTCGCCCATTCCTGCGAATCCGAGGGGCTCGTGAAGGTGTCGACGAACACGACCCACAGGTCGACGTCGGTGTCGGCGGACAGCTGCGTCAGGCGCGCCTCGGCGGACGACAGGTCCGACCCCGACAGCACACCGGCCTGGTCCACGACGTGACTGGATCCGAGGGTGACCGGCCCGGTGGCGGATGCCGCCACAGCCGCCCCGCTCAGCAGCACCGCGAGCGCCGCGGTCAGCGGCACGGCCCAGCGAGCGCGCATCGCCGATCCCCTCCGCGGGCTGGGAGGCGCCCGCCCTGCGAGTCTATGCAGTCGTGGTTATGCCCCGGTAGCCGCGGTCCGTCGCTCGCCGGGCGTGGGGTCCGGCGCTAGCGTCGTGCGGCCGCTACGCTCGCGATCTCGGAGGATCATGGACGACCGGTACGGAACGGATGTGCTCACCCCGGGCTGGCGCGCCCGGGACCGGCGCGAGCTGCCGCGGGTCGAGGCATCCCCCGGACTCGTCGTGGAGGTCGCCGAAGACGGGTTCTGCGGGGCGGTCGTCGGCGTCGCTTCCGGGCTGGTCGAACTCGAGGACCGGCGTGGCGCGGGGCGGGTCTTCTCCCTCGGGCCCGGGTTCCTCGTCAACGGGGAACCCGTCGTGATCGTTCCTCGTTCGGCTGCCGGCGCGGCGCCGCGTCGAACGGCATCGGGCTCGTTCGCCGCGGCAACCGAACGCGCCCGCACGGCGCGGCCCAGCCG
>CAXTES010000184.1:0-5517 GCA_964243215.1 uncultured Microbacterium sp.
ACTTCGAATGTCGGAGGTCCGCGCGATAATCAACCATGACCTTCTTCGACGACCTGCAATCGTCGCTCGACGCTGTGAAGACGGCGGTCGGGACGGGGTTGTCGGCCGCTGAAGTGCCCGCCGCCGTCGCAGCGCTCGCGGACGACGTGCTTCTGCGAGTCATCGGAGACGCGACCGCGCTGTTGCAGGGGGCGGAATGCGTGAGGATCGCCGCATCCGGAGCCGTGGCGGCGAGGTCTACGCGTGAGCTGGGCCATGCCGGCATGGCCCAGGCCCTCGGACACCCGTCGGCCGTATCACTCATCCAGAATCTGACCGGCACCACTCGGGTGGATGCGACGAAGCAGGTCCGACTTGGCGAAGCCCTTCTGTCAGACACTCTGCCCGCAACGCCCGAGAAGATGACGACTGCCTCGACGCCGCAACGCCCGTGGCACGCGGTGCTTTCTGCTGCGCTGCTGGATCGTCGGCTGACGAAGGATCAGCAGCACGCGATTCTGCGCGGCCTCGGGTCGCCGACCCGCAGCGAAGCGGGCGAAGCAGACCCGGACGCGGACTCCGCCGCCCACCTGGCGTGGGCCACTGCTGCCGAGCAACTCATCGAAGAGGCGGCAGAGCGCACCGCGGAGGAGCTGGAACGAGCGGCTCGCACCGTGCGCGACCTTCTCGACCCCGAGGCGGCGTCGGCTCGATTCGACCGGCGATTCGCATCGCGATCGTTCCGAGTGTGGGCGGACGGGGACGGCGGTTCGCACGCGCGGATCGACTTCGATGACGAGATGGCCGCGTGGGTTCGGACCGTCATCGCCGCGGCGTTGCGTCCCCGTCGCGGAGGTCCGCGGTTCGTCGACGCCGACGAGGCCGCCCGCGCGAAAGAACTCGAGCAAGATCCTCGGACGAACGACCAGCTCACCTACGACCTGATGATGGACGTGCTGCGCGCAGGAGTCGCCGCGGAACCCGAGGCGGTGTTCGGCACGAAGCAGGCGGGGCTGCGCATCGTGATCAGCGATGACGCCCGCACGGCGGAGGCCGGCGGTGTGCCGGCGATCGCCGTGACCGAGGACGATGGCGCGACACTTCCGGCATGGCTGGCAGCGCAACACATCTGCGACACCGGCACTGTCAGCTGCACCGTCGATCGTGATGGGAACCCTCTCGACCTCGGACGGGAGCAGCGACTGTTCTCGCCCCGGCAACGTGTCTCGCTCGCCATCCGCGACGGTGGATGCCGCTGGCGTGGCTGCGACCGACCCGCCTCGTATACCGAAGCGCATCACATCGACCCATGGGCGGGAGGCGGGCGAACCGACATCGACCGTGGCATCCTTCTCTGCCGGTACCACCACATGGCGCTGCACCATCGCGGGTGGCGGATCACCCGCCGGGGTCGAGGTGACTTCGTGCTCCATGCGCCGCCCGGGTGCGGGGTACCGAGTGTGCTACCGCCTCGGCTCGCTCGGCGATATGCGTGGGGCGACCTCGAACCCCCGCCCCGACGTTTCAGACCGGAACAACGGTCCGCGTGAGGGGAGTGATGCGATCGATCGCAGCGTCAGTGCACGGGGTGGGTAATCTCGCCGACGGGCACGGCGCCGTCGCCGGGCACCTGCTGGTCCCGCATGCGGCCGAGCATCCCGTGCAGCAGGGCGTTGAGGCTGTCGATCTCGGCGGCCGACATCCCCTCGAGGATGATCTCCTGACCGCCGGTGGAGATCGGGAGCATGTCGTCGTGCATGCGGGCGCCGGCCTGCGTGAGGTACATCGGCCGGGTGCCGCGGGGTCCCTCCAGCAGCGCGATGAGGGCGTGGGATGCCAGGGTGTTCACGCTCTTGGAGACTACGGCCTTGTTCACACCCAAGAACTCCGAAACCTCCGTGGCCGACAGCCCCGGACGCATCGCGAGGGCCGAGATCACGCGCCAGTCGTTGGTGCCGAGGCCGAACCGACGGCGCAATTCGTGCGACTCCCGCCACACCAGGGCATTGGACAGCAGCGCGAGCAGCCGGGGGGTGAAGGTATCGGGGTCGAGTCCCTCCGCCATCGGCTCGGACACGACGTCCTCCGCCGCCCGGCCGCCGTTGGGCCATTCGTGACTGACTGCCATCGCCCTCCCTTGCGCCTTCGAGTCTCGCAGACGGGACGGGGCCCGACTCCGCACGGGAGCCGGACCCCGGAACCGACCGTCGGCCTCAGTGCGCCATCGCGGCCAGGGCCTCGGGGTCGATCGTGGCGATCGACCGGGTGTCCTGGAAGGCGCGAACGCCCTCGATGCCCTGCTCGCGACCGATGCCCGACTGCTTCATGCCGCCGAACGGCGCACGCAGGTCGAGGCGGGTGGCGCCGTGATCGTTGATCCAGACGTAGCCGCAGACCAACTGGGAGCCGACGCGGTTGGCCGCCTCCGAGTCATCGGTCCACACCGAACCGCACAGGCCGCCCCAGGTGTCGTTGGCGAGGCGCACGGCCTCGTCCTCGGTCTCGAACGAGATGACCGGGATGACGGGACCGAACTGCTCCTGCGTGACCACCCGCAGCGAGGGGTCGGGGTCGACGACGATCGCCGGCCGCAGGAAGTTGCCGTCGGCCAGCTCGCCGCCGGGCAGCTCGCCGTACTCGCGCACGTCGGCGCCGGCATCCTTCGCCTCCTGGATGATGTCCTGCACGAACGCCTTCTGCGCGGCCTGATGCAGCGGCCCCATCGTGGTGCCCTCGTCGAGCCCGTAGCCGATGACGGCCTTGTTCAGGCGTTCCTCGAGCCCCGCGACCAACTCGTCCTTGCGCGACGAGTGCACGAACACGCGCTTGGCGTTCATGCAGATCTGTCCGGTGGTGTCGAAGATCGCCGCGTACAGCCGGTCGAGGTGGGTGTCATCGAGCACGGCGTCCTCGAGGAACACCGCCGCGTCGTTGCCGCCGAGCTCGAGCGTCACGCGGGTGAGCGTCTTGGATGCCATCTCCATGATGCGCTTGCCGCCGTTGACCGATCCGGTGAAACAGACCTTCGCGATGTCGGGGTTCGAGATGAGGCCCGACATATTCTCGTCCTTGCCGGTGACGACGTTCAGCACGCCGGGCGGCAGCTTTTCGGCAACCCGCTGGACGACACGGGTCGTGGCCAGCGGCGCCGAGGGCGGCGGCTTGACGATCGCGGTGTTGCCGGCCAGCAGCGCGTGCGGCAGCGCAGCGGCGAGGATCGCGATCGGCCAGTTGAACGGCACGATCACCGTGACGACGCCGAGCGGCTGGTACTGCACCTCGGTGGAGACCGGGATGCCGGGAACGACCGGAAGGGTCTTGCCGGCGTCGACCTCGTCGGCGAGCATCAGCGCGAGATTCCAGCGGATCTCGAACACCAGCGCGTCGACCCACGACTCGAACCGCACCTTGCCGTTCTCCTGCGACAGCACCGCGGCATCCTCGTCGCGGTCGTCGGCGATCCCCGCGATGGCCTCGGCCATCTTCGCCGCGCGTTCCTGCGGCGTCAGCGCGGCCCACCCGGGGAACGCCTCCTTGGCCGCGGCGACCGCGTCGGCGACGTCCTGCGCGGAGGCGGATGCCGCCTCGCCGACGATCACGCCCTTCTTGGCCGGATCGGCGATCTGCAGCACGTCATCGGTGAAGCGCTCCTGGCCCCCGATGAACAAGCCCGTCCGCACTCCCGCGGTCGTTTCCAATGTGTCTGACATCGACTTCCACCTCTCTGTGTGTCGCAACCGTAGTCCTCTGCGGGTACAGGAACGAGTTTAGATACATTCCTGTTTACTTGTAAATGGGATCGTGCTACGGTTCCTGAACACATCGTCCCGCAGGCCGGCTCGCCGAGGGGCGGATGCACCAACCAGCGGGACACGCGATGGCGCGTGACTGCCCGCGAGCGTGTGATTCAACGAGGAGGCATGCGATGAGTACACAGACCCTGGAAGCGAACCGGCAGCACAGCGTCGAAGACCTCGAGGAGCTGGCGTTCGAGCTGCGCTCGAAGCTGCTGCAGCTGTGCGGGACGTACGAGGGGGCGGTGCACATCGGCGGCGACCTGTCGTGCGCCGACATCCTGACCGCGCTGTTCGAGTACGGACTGCGCGTGGACCCGAGTGACATCGCCAACCCCCATCGCGACCGCTTCGTCCTGAGCAAGGGACACGCGGCCGTCTGCATGTACATCGCGATGGCGATCCGCGGCTTCTTCAGCTACGAGGGCATCGTCGACACGTACGGTCAGCTCGACAGCGCCTACGGGATGCATCCCTGCAAGGTGCAGCTGCCCGGCGTCGAGGCATCCACGGGCTCGCTCGGCCACGGCCTGCCGCTCGCGGTCGGCATGGCCCTCAGCGGCCGCCACCGCGGCGAGGACCACCGCGTCGTGTCGCTGCTCGGCGACGGCGAGACCGGCGAGGGCTCGGTGTGGGAGGCCGCGATGGCCGCCCGCAGCAACAGGCTCGGCAACCTCGTCGTCTTCGTCGATCGAAACCGCCAGATGATGACGAGCTTCGCCGAGGAGCGGGTCGTCTTCGAGCCCTACCCCGACAAGTGGCGGGCGTTCGGATGGAACGTCGTCGAGATCGACGGCCACGACATGTCCCAGCTGGTCAAGGCGATCGACGACCTGCCGGCCTACGACAGCGACACCCCCACCGTGGTCATCTGCGAGACGGTCAAGGGCAAGGGCGTCGACTTCATGGAGCGCAACCTCGCCTGGCACGCCGGCTCGCTCGGTGCCGCCGACCTGAAGCGCGCGATGGACGCGCTCGAGGCATCCCGGAAGAAGGAGAAGGCCTGATGCCCGTCACGTTCACGTTCGGAGAGATGCTGTCGGCTCGCTCCGTCATCGGCTCCACGCTCGCCGAGCTCGGCGACGAGTACGACAACCTCTGGGTCATCACCCCCGACATCGGCGCGACGCTCGTGGAGTTCCGCGACAAGTTCCCCGACCGGTTCCTCGACGTCGGCCTCGCCGAACAGGTCTCGGTCGGCATCGCGGCGGGCCTGGCGTACGACGGCAACATCCCGGTCGTCTCGGGGATGCTGCCTTTCCTGAGCATGCGCGCACTCGAGCAGGTGCGCTCGGACGTGTGCTATCCGAACCTGCCGGTCAAGATCATCGGCACCCACGGCGGCCTGGTCGGCAACGGCGGATCCACCCACTACGCCGTCGAGGACCTCGCGTTGATGTGCGCGCTGACCAACATGACCGTCACCTCGATCGGCGACCCGCTCATGGTCGGCGAGATCATCCGCCAGTCCATGACGATGCCCGGGCCGATCTACATCCGTCTCGCCGTTGGCAAGAAGGACATGGTGCTCTACGAGCCCGGCGAGCACGACATCCGCATCGGCAAGGGCATCGTCGCCCGACCGGGGACGGATGCCACGATCTTCACGCACGGCACGACCGTGGCCCAGGCGATCCAGGCCGCCGACGACCTGGAGAAAGACGGCCGCTCGGTGCGGGTGGTCGACATGTTCACCCTCAAGCCGATCGACGGGGCCCTCATCGCCGAGTGCGCGGCCGAGACC
>CAXTES010000185.1:0-5473 GCA_964243215.1 uncultured Microbacterium sp.
GAACCGGATCCACACCTACACCCAGTACTCGTCGTGGCAGAACGAACGGTGGGCGTACGGCGGGTCGATCTACGACGCGTTCCGCACCGAACCGGTGCTGGCCGCCGCGCCGCCACGCATCCGGCGGGCCGTCGTGACCGTCGGCACCCAGGAGGGATACGGATTCGACAGGCTCTTCGACGCGCTGGTGCCGCTGCTGCGCGACGCCGACGAAGTGCTGTGGCAGACCGGATCCCAGGATGTCTCCCGGTGGGGGGTCGACGGTCGCCAGCGCGTGTCGCATGACGAACTGAACGACGCGGTGCGCGACGCGGACGTCGTGATCGCCCACGCCGGCACCGGCTCGGCCATCACCGCGTTCGAGCAGGGACGCTTTCCGGTCCTGGTGCCGCGGCTGGCGCGGCACGGCGAACACATCGACGATCACCAGGTGCAGATCGCCCGCGAGATGCAGGGGCGGGGCCTCGCCTTCGCGCGCACGCCCGAAGAGCTCGACATGGCCGTGCTGCTGGATGCGGCGCGCCGCACCGTCGTGCCGACCGAGGCTCCGCCGCTACGCCTCGCCGCCTGAGACGCTCAGGCGGTCGCGGAATCCGCCGCGACGTCGACGAGCGCCGGCTCGTCGGCGAGACGGCGGATGAGCTTGGCCGGCACCCCGCCGTACAGCGAGTCCGGGTCGCAGTCCGACACCACGACGGCTCCCGCGGCCACCACGGTGCCGGCGCCGATGGTGACCCCCGACAGCACGGTGACCCCGGCGCCGAGCCAGCATCCCGAACCCACCTGGATCGGCGCGGCGCGCGTGGCTCCGGCGCGGGCGGTGGACGGGCCGAGGTGGTGCGTGGTCGGGACGAAGGTGCAGCGCGGTCCGATCGACACGTCATCGCCGATGGTCACCGGGGCATTGGCTCCGACGAGCAGTTCGGCGTTGATGAACACGCCGGTGCCGATCCGCAGCCAGTTCGGGTCGCCGATGAAGCGGATGCCGGGGAGGATGCGGGCTCGTCCGATGTCGACTCCCGCCCGTCGCAGCAGGCGGGCTCGGGTCCGGGTGGACCACAGACCGCTCGCCGCGACCCGGGCGATGACGTCGTTCAAACCCACGAGGGCTCCGTCCGCCTCACGGGGCGACCGCTTCTTCGACGGTGGGCCAGGCGGCATCGACGATGGCCGCCTGCCCCGACTCGGATGCGTGGAAGTGATCGATCGTCGAGATCTGGGCGGGGGTGAAGACGGTGTCGTACACGGCCCCGCCGTCCGAGTAGCATCCGTCGATCGCGCTGCACGCCTGCACGATGGCCGCGTTGTAGGCCTGCACATCGGCATCGATCGCCGCCCGGCGCGCCTGGTCGGCGGGAGCGTCGGAGTCGGCATCGCCGAGCAGGGAGCGGCAGGACGGGCTGGAGTTCCAGGCCTTGACCGCCGCGGCGTCGCCGTGGCTGACATCCCACAGCATCAGCAGGTTGGGCACCGAAAGCGCGACGATCCTCGCGTCCGGAAGTCCGGAGTGGATGCCGTCGAGGAGCTGCCGGTACGCGGCGGCGAAATCGGCGGGCGGTGTGACGGCGTCGACGCTCGGCGCGCACGCGTCGTTGGCTCCGATCAGGACGAGCACGAGGTCGGCGCCGGAATCGACGATGCGCGGCACGGCGCCCGCGCCGTCGCGCACCCGGGCGCCGATCTTGGCGAACGACTCGACGGCGGGCGCGGCACTGGTCATGCTCGTCAGCCGCGTCACCACCGAGTCGACGGCGGGGTCGTCGCCGGTCGCCCAGGACGACTCCGGGCACGGACCCGCCGACGCGCAGGCGTTGACGGCGAGCGACATCGAGTCGCCGACGACCGCGACGGTGCCGACGGAGACGGCGGCCTGCGTGGCCGGCGCTGCCGAAGCATCCGTCGCTTCCGGCCCGGCGGGCGCGCACCCGGCGAGCGCGGCCGTGAGCAGAACCGCCAGCGCGGCGATGCCGGCCATCCTGGTGGTCATGCGGGTCGTCCCCGCTCGACCGCCTCGCGGTTCTGTTCGTCGCCGATGAGGTCGCTCAGCTCGCCGGCGCCCGGTTCGGCCGCGCCCAGCTGCGCGGCCTGCTCGACCGGCAGATCCGGCGCCGCCGAGGCGGGCCGTCTGCGGGCCTGTCGCACGAAGTCGAGGATCATCGCGTAGTCCCCGCGGTACGCGGGCAGCAGCCACGCCGCGCCCATCACGGCCAGACCGCTGAGGCCGCCGGCGAGAACCTGTACGAGTGCGGGCAGCGACGAGGTGCCCAGCACCGCGAACCACGACGCGGCGAACGCGAACGGGACCAGCAGCGTCGGTCGCACCAGCGGTGCGACGATGTCGGTCCAGCCCTTCAGGAACGTGCCGTGGATCGCCACGGCGAACCCGGGCGCCAGCAGCGCCATCGTGCTCAGGCCGTACAGCAGCGCGAGGCCATTCATGCCGTTCCACCAGATGCCGACGAAGAACATCCCGATCACCAGGGGACGCGTGATGATCGAGTAGACCAGCTGGCGGTGCGCGCGACCCAGGCTGATGTAGAGCCAGCCCTGCACGTTGCCGACCGCCTGCGCGACACCCGCGATCGTCAGCAGCGCGAAGACCTGCGCGGACTCGTCCCATCCGGGTCCGAGCAGCAGCAGCATGAGAGGGGATGCCACGGCGGCGGCGATCGCGTACGTCGGCAGCGAGAGGTACCCGATGACGGTCAGCGCCCCGCGGATGTACCGGCGGAAGCGGTCACCGTCGTCCTGGAGGCGGCTGAGCACCGGCAGCGCCACGCGACCGATGGGCGCGGTCAGCTGCTGCTGCGGAAGCAGGAAGAGCGCATAGGCGCGGGAGTACTGTCCGAGCGACGCGGGGCCCAGCTGCTGGCCGATGATGACGTTGTCGAGGTTGCGGGCGGCGTAGTTGAGCAGCTGCACGCCGAAGATGCTGCCGCCGGTCAGCACCAGCGGCGCGATGTCGCGTCCCAGCCGCGGCCGCTCCCACCGGGGCTTGGCGGCAACCCACAGCGCGATCAGCCGGTAGATCTGTCCCGCGCCGGCCAGCACGATGAGCGACCAGACCCCGAACCCGATCAGGGCCGCGACGGTGGACAGCGCGACGCCGATGGCCATCGCCAGGATGTCGATCATGGCGAGCGTGCCGAAGCGCAGCTCGCGCTGGATCGCCGCCTGCATGGGCATCGCCATCCCGTTCAGCAGCAGGGTCGGCGCGATCGCGAGGGTCAGCACGATGAGGAACGGCTCGTCGTACAGCGCGGCGACCAGCGGCGCCGAGGCGGCCACGATGACCATGAGGGTGCCGCCGAGCAGCACGGAGAACCACAGCAGGCCCGACCACTGCTGCCGGGTGAGATTGCGCGCCTGCAGGATCGCGCCGGTCATGCCGAAGTCGCGGACCAGATCGGCGATTCCGACGATGGCCATGACCATCGCGATCAAGCCGAAGTCGGCGGGGTCGAGCAGCCGCGCGAGGAGCATCGTCGAGACGAGCTGGATGAGGGTCTTGATCCACAGCCCGCCGGCGGTGACCGCGGCTCCGCGCGATGCGGCGTGACTGAGTCCGCTCCCCGGCTTGCTCATGCGCGCGCAGCCTGGCGCAGCGCGTCGTCGCGCGCCCACTCCCGACGGCCGCTGCGCGCCGCGTTCCTCGCGCGCAGCTTCGGCACGCCGTGTCCGTAGGCGTAGAACGACAGCGCCAGCCACAGTCGCGGCGCGCGGGCGACGCGTCCGATCAGCCGCGAGTACCGGGCGGTGGCCGGCTGCTCGCGGGCGAGCTGCGCGTCGCGGGGGAGTTCCCGGTTGCCGATCTCGATGCGCGTCCCGCGCCGCACCAGGGTCGGCATGTCCCGTGGCGCCGAGACGGTGAAGGTGTGCGACGCGAGGCTGATCCGCTCCTGCGGCAGGAATCGCTGCTGCACGAACCGGTCGTCGGCGATCACGTCCGGCAACTGCGACCACCGCTGCCGGCCGGCGCGGTTGACGGCGTAGATGCCGGATCCGACGTGCCCGTGCCGGCGGTAGTCCGACAGCGCCCACACGCGCGTGAACTGGCGCACCGCGAGCGTGCTGGCCGTGGCATCCACGACCAGCGTCGGAGCCGCCACGCGCGGCTCCGATTCGTTCGAGAGGGCGTCGGCGAGGGCGCGCAGCGCCGCGGTGCTCACGCGGACGTCGGCGTCGATGTAGGCGCGCGGAAACGTCGCGGCGGCGGCGTCTCCGGCGTTCAATGCCGCGGTCTTGGACGGCTGCGGGATCGACACGACCGTCGTCCCGGCGACGGATGCCGCGACCGCCGCCGTCTCGTCGGTGCAGCCGTTCGGCACCACGATCACCTCGAACTCACCCGGCTCGGCGTCTTCGAGCATGTGCTCGAGGGATGCCCGCACCAGCGGACCCTCGTTGAACGCCGGGATGATGATGCTCATGCGGGCCACGCGACCACCTCGGCGTACCGTGACTTCTTGGCCGCGCGCGCCTGCACGGCCGGCGGGCTCGCCGTGATCAGCCACGCGCCGACCGCCAGCATGATCAGCAGCACGAAGAACGTCTGGTAGAACCCGAAGGCGTCGTAGAAGAACAGGGCGGCGTCGTACCCCGCACCCGCGACGACGATGGCGAAGCCGAGGAAGGCGTAGCGCGGCGCGGTGGCCGCCGTCGTGAAGCTCCACCGCAGCAGCATGATCAGCGGCACGACCGTCAGGGCGATCACGCCCACCAGGCCCACGACCCCGGTCTCGAGCATCGTGCCGAGCACCTGGTTGTCGAGGATGTAGGCGTTCTGGGTGTCGCCGACCACGATGCGGCTGCCGACTCCGGTTCCGAAGAACGGATGCACCACGAACTGCGCGAGGGACGGACCCAGGTCGGCCAGCCGCCCCGCGCCGCGGAACCCCGGCGAGGTCTCCTGCGACGCGACGAGTCCGTTGACGTCGAGGAACGACAGCACCAGCGTGGCGAAGACCTTCGGCAGCGCCAGCATCCCGAACACCAGCGCGGGCAGGCTCAGCGCGATCATCGTCACCCCCAGCCACGGCCGGAGGATCAGCGTGACGATCAGCATCACCGCCATGACCACGACCGCCGTCCGCGACACCGCCGCGAGCACGCCGCCGATGAGGATCACGGTCATGAGGCCGTAGACGATGCGCCGGGTCCATTCGTTCACCGGCCGGCGCCCGTACCGGGCGAGGTAGATCGCCAGCGGGATGAGCATGCACAGCATCACCGACAAGGCGATGGGATGCTGCGACGACGCGTACGAGCGGTAGCCGCCCGCCCGGAAGGTCTCGGCCTCGTCGCGCAGCTGGATCAGCGGCAGAAAGGTCTGCAGGCGCAGGAAGACGTTGACGCGCGTGGCGCGCTCGATGATGGCGAACAGGGCGACGATCGTGCCGGCCCACACCAGGCCGGTGACCAGTCCCATCGCTATCTTCTCGGTGGTCAGCAGCTGCCGCACGATGTAGAACGC
>CAXTES010000186.1:0-5445 GCA_964243215.1 uncultured Microbacterium sp.
CCTCACCCCGGTTCGCGATTGGGTGCTGCTCGGTGAGGTGTGCTTCTGGGTCGGCCCCGCGCTGGCGATCTGGGCGATCGTCCAGGGCATCGTCGCGGCCGCGACCGCGTGCGGGCGGGCGCCCGGCATCGCGGGCCTCGTGGTCGCGGTGCTCGGGCCGGTCATCTTCTTCGCGGTGGCCGCCGTCGCCCTCGGACTGGGCGTGGACGCCGGCTCGTCGATCGCCGGGTGACGCGGTGTCGATCTCCGCGCCCAGGCTGAAGGGTCGCCGCACGCTCGGGGTCGTGGCGCTCATCGTCGCGACGGTCGGACTGCTGGCCGGAAGCATCCTGCAGTTCTTCGCCGGTGTCCAGCTCGGCGCCATCGGGCAGTACGTCGACGTCGACGTGCTGGTGCAGCAGGGCAAGCAGATCGATCCCGCGACCCTGCCCGATCAGGCCAAGCAGATCGTGAACACCGCGAACACGATCTCGGTCGTCGCGTTCATCGTGTGGCTGCTGCTGGGCCTGTGGGCCATCATCCAGGGCATCGCGGCGATCGTGCGGCGGCGCGGGCGGGCGTGGGGCGTCGCCGCGCTCATCGTCACGGCGGTCGGATACTTCATCGTGCAGGTGACCTACACCGTGGGTCTGGCCGCCGGCGTCGGGCCGTTCCTGAACTGAATCGGACGTTGCGCGCGCGAAAGCCCTCGTATATCGTCTTGTCAGCCGGTCATCCGGATCCGCGAGTGTGGTTCAACGTCAGAATGTCGGCCTTCCCGGTCGAAGATGCAGTGTTCAATTCCTGCCACTCGCTCCACGCAGAAGCCCCCGCATCGCGGGGGCTTCTGCTTTGGGTCAGTCGTGGCTCGAGGTGAGCGTGCGCACGAGGGCGACGTACTCCTTCGGTGACACCTCCGGGAGGTACGCCTTGCCGATGGCCAGTCCGATCCGCGGCAGATCGGCCGGGTCGGCGTACGACATGTAGATGGTCGAGTACTGCGGGTTGAACTTGCTCTTGAACTTGAACAGCGACGTGAATCCGTAGGCCGGCTCGAGCACACCGCCGAGCCAGCCGAGCAGCCGGGTCATCACGGTCGGTTCGGCCGGCTCCTCCCCGGCCGTCAGCGGCTTGGATGCCAGCGGCGCGCCGGACAGGCTCAGCACGTCGGCGCCGAGGTCCTTCATGTGCAGCGCCGCCGATGCGATGACGAACTCCATCACACCGTTCATCGAGTCGTCGCCACGGCGCATGAAATCGATCGTCCAGCCGCTGACCCGGCCGTCGGTCCAGCTGGGCAGCCAACTGGTGATCGCCTCGAGGTTGCCGTCGGGGTTGACGGCGAGGTAGAGGTAGACGTCGGGATCTTTCAGCTCTTCGATGCCGCCGAGGGTGAAGCCCATCTCGGGCAGTTCCTTCTCGGCCACCCACTGCTCGCTGATGGCGTCGATCTGCGCGGCGGCCGACGCGGGCAGGTCGTCCCACGTGGACCACACCGTCGTGATGCCCGCACGCGTGCCCTTGTTCAGTGCCTGACGGATCTTCTGCCACGGCTTGCCCGACATGTCCAGCGACCTCAGGTGCAGCACCGTCTCCTCGCCCACCGACATGTACTGCCACCCGAAGGACTGGAACACCGGCAGGTAGCGCTCGTGGAAGCTGTAGAACACCACGGACCACCCCTGCGCGTCGCAGAAGTCGACGAACTGCTGGATGACCTCGGCATCCCGCCCCTCCGGCGAGACGGGATCCGACATCGTCAACGCCACCCCGTTCACGACGCGATAGGCGACCGCCCCGTCGCCGTCCGCACTGAACCAGTAGTCGTTACCCGGCCACGTTCCCATGAAGCCCAGCGTGCCGCCGCCGCCGCGCTGCAGCAGGGCGCGGAAGCGCTGCTCTTCCACCTCGTCGCGCCCCGTGACCGTCGCACGATACAGCAGCAGCATCGCGATGATGAAGACGGCCCAGAACACCACCCCGGACCACTGATAGGCGAACAGCACCGGCCCGTCCACGGGGTAGACGGATGCCGGGATGTCGACGATGAAGCCCGGCGGCACGAAGCGGCGCAGCGCGCTCATGGCCAGGTCTCCGGGGTTGAACTCCAGAACGAAGTGGCTGCGCGGGCTGGCGATCGCGATGATGACGTACACCGCCGCGAGAGCCACCGCCGCGATGCCCACGGTGATCCAGAAGCGCCCTACCGCGCGACGCGGCGCGCGCACCTGGAACCGGCGCCACGTGATCAGCAGCAACAGAAGCACCACCACGGGCACCAGCACCGCGACCGTCACCCAGAGCGCGAACTCGCCCCCGACGACATCGACCGTGTCGTTGTCGAACAACTCCTGCGCGCCCAGGCTGATGCTGGTCAGCACGGCCAGCGCGATGTTGACCGCGATCGACAGGATCCACGCCGCGCGGCGGCCCAGACGCAGTCCCCACGCCGCCACCAGAGCGAGGGCCAGTGGCACCAGGCTCAGCAGCAACTGGCCGACGCCACCGGTCAGCGCAAGGGCCAGGTCGCTCTGGCAGCGGGCGGAGAAGTCCTCCGCGCACCGCGCGGCGACGTCGTCGGCACTCTCCGGGATGAAGCCGGACACCACGAGCGACAGCGGGCCGTTGCCGATCCCCGAAATCAGCACGATCAGCGGTCCCAATCCCGTCACGGCCACGATGGCTGCCACGAGTGTGCGCGTCTCGCGGTAGGAGCTGCGATGCCACGACCCGGGGGTCCGGCCACGGGCGTACATGAGCCCGAGCGCGAAGCCGACCAGCGCCGCGATGAGGCGGTACAGGCTGTCGGCGTCGCCCGCGTACAGGGCGAACATCACCACCACCGTGAGGCCGATGACCCGGATCCGGCGCCGGAACAGCCCCGGCGCGACGGCGCTGGCGGCGAGGATCACCCCGAAGACGCCCATCGCGGGATCCAGCACCAGATCGACGCCCGCCGTCTCGGACCACAGCTCCCCCCAGCTGAACGCCAGGGCCTGAAGACCCACCCCGATGAGGATCGCCCCGATGCCGGTGACGAAGAACGCGATCGTCGTCCGCCAGGTTCCCAGCAGCCGCTCCGCGTAGGCCATGACGGTCAGCGTCAGCGCGATCGTCAGCACGGCCTCGACAGCGGAGTCGGGGATCACCAGCGCCGTGACCGGCGTCCACCAGTAGCCGAGCTGCCCGGTCGTGAGCGTTCCGGCCGCCAGTTGCTGGGGGTACATGCCCCAGAACGTTCCGAACGTCAGGCCGGTGATCACCAGGACAACCGACAGCGTCACCGAGAAGGGATGCTGCACCAGGTACCGCACGATCGCCGACCGCGCCGCTGGCGCCGCCGGCCGATTGCGCTCGGAGTCGATCGATGCGGGGGCGGATGAGGACATCAGAGCTCTCCTGGATGGGTTGTCAGGTCGGGGGCGACAGTCCGAGGACGGGGTACAGCACGCTGAACGCTTGCGGAAGGCCGCCCTGCAGCGCCGTCGCGACGTGGTCCGCGCCCGGCACCACGTAATACGTCGTGGCGAAACCACCGTCCTGGGCCAGTTTGGCGTTGCGTTGCGCGCCCGGTACGAAACCCGGGTCGTTCTGGCCGACGGTGAACACCGCGACGTGTCCGGCGAACCGTCCCCTGTTCTGCTGGATCCACGCCGCCGGCTTCGATGCGTCGTAGGCCTTCTGATCGCCGCCGTAGAACTCCTGCAGCACCGAACGCTGATCCTCGACGCCGGGGAACTCGTCGCCGGAGATCGAGACGATGTTGCCCCAGATCTCGGGATACTCGGTCCCCCACATGAACGCGCAGGCTCCGCCGTTCGAATAGCCCGCGATGGTCCAGTACTTCGGGTCGTCGATGATGTTCAGCTTGCTCTTGGCGTACGCGACGATGTCCTGGTTGAAGTACGTGGACACACCGCCGTATTTCTTCGAGTCCACGCACACCGGATCCTGATCCGGTTGCCCGAGCTGATCGGCGACGATGACGATCGGCGCGAGTCCCCTGTTCTTGGCCGCGAGACCGTCGAGGGCGTCGGCGATGAAGGACGGGTCGGGATTGCCCGGCATCCCCATCATCATGACGACGAGCGGCAGCGCCGGCGCGTCCGGGACCTGCGCGGCCGGCGGCAGATAGAGCGACGCGTCCCGCGGGGCGAAGCCGGTCGTGGAGGGGATGGCGCTGGAACCGGTCAGCAGCCCGACCTTGCCCTTCGCGGGCATGTCGGCGGGCGGGTTCCAGCTCTGATAGATCGGCCCGGTCGCGGTGGGGCCGCCGTGCGGTCCGTCGGGATTGATCGGATCCAGCGCCGAGACGCCGAGCATCGCGCCGATCGTGCGATCGATGCCGAACGCGGCGTTGACGCCGAGCGTGCCCGACAGCAGCGCGAGCACGATCAGTACGACGGCCACGATCTTGCGCCATCGCCGGTTGTCCCACAGGCTGACGACCGCGAGACCGATTGCGGCCAGGGTGCCGCCCACCCACCACGCCAGGGGCGGCGGCAGGTCCTCGCCGAACGCCTCGGTCGTGTCGACGAAGTACACCGTGACCACCCCGATCACGGCTCCGATGAGCACGCCCAGCAGGAGGCGGATCACCCACCGTGCCGTGAGGCGGCGGATCAGCAGCAGCAGCACCGCTATGGCGGTCATGCCCCAGACGACGTACGGGAACGGCCCGTCGATCACGTCGATCTCGAGCAGCCACGTGAGCATTCGGTTCCTCGCTGTGCCGCGGCACGCGCCGCACGATCCGGCTAGATACTATCGAGCGACGTGTGCGGCGCCCGCACCGACTCGACGAACCACCGAAGGATCCGCATGACCCCTGAGGAGCGGCTCAACGCCGCCATCGCACTGGCCCAGCACCGGGGATTCGTCTTCCCTTCGGGAGACATCTACGGCGGCACGCGGTCGGCGTGGGACTACGGTCCGTACGGGGTCGCGCTCAAGGAGAACATCAAGCGCCAGTGGTGGAAGACGTTCGTGCAGCGACGCGGCGACATGGTCGGCCTCGACTCCGCGATCATCCTGCCGACCGCGGTGTGGGAGGCCTCCGGTCACGTCGCGGTGTTCAGCGACCCGCTCACCGAGTCGCTGATCACCCACAAGCGGTACCGCGCCGATCACCTTCTCGAGGCGTACGAAGAGAGGCACGGGCACGCGCCCGCCAACGGCCTGGCCGACATCCCCGACCCCGAGCATCCCGACAAGATCGGGCAGTGGACCGAGATCAAGGCGTTCTCCGGCCTCGTCAAGACCTACCTCGGCGTCGTGGACGACGAATCCGGCAAGCACTACATGCGCCCCGAGACCGCGCAGGGCATCTTCACGAACTTCAAGAACGTGCAGCAGACGATGCGGCGCAAGCTGCCGTTCGGCATCGGGCAGATCGGCAAGGCCTTCCGCAACGAGATCACGCCGGGCAACTTCATCTTCCGCACTCGCGAGTTCGAGCAGATGGAG
>CAXTES010000187.1:0-5437 GCA_964243215.1 uncultured Microbacterium sp.
CGCCGGTGCGGGACTTGTTCTCGGTCCCGTCGGTCTCGATGAGGATCTCGTCGACGATGCGCTGCTCGCTGGCATCCACCCCTTCGACGGCCGGCCCGAGCTCGTCGACGACCGCCGCGACGGCCTTCAGCACACCCTTGCCGCCGTAGCGCGACTTGTCGCCGTCGCGCAGTTCGTACGCTTCGAACGCCCCGGTGGACGCGCCGGAGGGGACGGCGGCGCGCTGGACGATGCCGTCGTCCAGAAGCACCTCCACCTCGACGGTCGGGTTGCCGCGCGAGTCGAGGATCTCGCGCGCGTTGACTGCCTCGATTAGTGCCACGGAGGACTCCCTGTCGGTTCTGGGGCGATGTGTCGCGGGGGCGGGTGCGGTCCTGAGTCTAGTGACGCGGATGCGGCGCCACGCCAGGTGCCGCGGTGCCCGTCACGGCTCGATAAGGTCGTCCGCGGTGCCTGCGACGTCGGTCAGGACCGCGATCGCGATGCCGTCCCAACCCTTGACGTCGAGGGTCTGCAGGGCGGTCGCGTCGAAGCGGGGATCGTCGGCGAGCATCTGCAGACCGCGCCGAGTTCCGATGACGCGCGAGTCGGTCGACGCCGGGTCGGCGGCCTCGCCCATCCGCCCGACGTTGTCGACGATCACGACGGTGCCCGGATGCCCCAGCCGTGCGGCCCAGTCCAGGTACAGCGTGTTGGACTCCTTGTCGGCATCGATGAACACCAGGTCGAACGTGCCGTCGAGCGTCGGCAGCACGTGCTCCCCGCGGCCGATGCGGATCTGCACCTTCTCGCCGACGCCGGCGCGGTCGATGTTGCGCCGGGCGATCGCGGCGATGTGCGGCTCGGCCTCGATCGTGACGACGAGGCCGTCGTGCGGGACGCCCCGCGCAAGCCAGATGGTCGAGTAGCCGCCGAGCGTGCCGATCTCCAGCACCCGCCGCGCCCCGCTGATGCGCGCGAGCAGGTTCAGGAGCTTGCCGGCGACCGGCGCGACCTCGATCGCGGGCAGATCCGCGGCGTTCTGATCGCGCACGGCGGTCTCGAGGGCGTCGTCGTGTCCGACGAGGGTGTCGCTGAAGTATCGGTCGAGCCGCCGCCACGTCTCGGGTTCCGGTACCGGCTCGTCATCGGGCATGGGCCACAGCAAACTCCGCGAGGGTGGATGCGGTCAACCCCGAGGCTGAGCCGGACCGGGCGATCACCCGAGGGTCTTGAACTCGACCGTCGCCGGGTCGGTACCCGCCGACACCGTCGTGAAGTGCGTGTAGCCGTCGGCGGCGGCGCGATCCAGCAGACCGGTGAGGTTTTTCGTCCGCTGCTCGAGGCGCACGCGGATGCCGTCATCGACGAGCCGGGACTTCAGGGTGAGCAGCTCCCCGACCGGCACGTCGCGGTCGTGCACCACGACGACCGCCCGAGCGGAGGCATCCGCTGTCTCGTCGAGCAGCTCGACGATCCGCTCGAAACCGAGCGAGAACCCGACCGCGGGCACGTCCTGGCCGAGGAATCGCCCGATCATGCCGTCGTAGCGGCCGCCCCCGCCCAGCGAGTAGCCGACGCGCGGGTGAGCCAGCTCCAGGATCGTCCCGGTGTAATACCCCATCCCCCGCACCAGGAACGGATCGAACGCCAGCGGCACGGCCGCGGGCCCCCGGGCGGCCGCCACCGCGTCGCCGAGCGCCACGAGATGGGCCACCACGTCATCCGGCGCACCGTCGGGTAGCGCGCTGCGGATCTGCTGCTCGCCGTACCGGTCCGACTCCGGTTCCGTGCGGCCGAAGAACCCGTCGAGCGCGTCGACGGCGCCCGTCGTCGCGGCGCGGGCGCGCAGTTCGGCGATCACCCCTGGCGCCCCGATCTTGTCGAGCTTGTCGATGCTGATGAGCACACCGGGCAGCTCGGCCGGCGTGAAGCCGAAACCCGCCAGCATCCACTCCAGGGCCCGTCGGTCGTTGACGCGGATGGTCGCGCCGGTCAGCCCGAGCGCGTCGACGGCGTCGAGGCTCGCGACGATGAGCTCGGCCTCGGCGCGGGCGGACGAATCCCCGATCACGTCGATGTCGCACTGCACGAACTGCCGGTAGCGGCCCTTCTGCGGGCGCTCGGCCCGCCACACCGCGGCGACCTGGAGGGCCCGGAACACCGCCGGCAGGTCGGCGCGATGACTGGCGTAGAACCTCGCCAGCGGCACGGTCAGGTCGTAGCGCAGCCCCAGATCGGTCAGGGATGCCGGGTCGTCGGCCGCCTCGCGGATCGCATCGGCGTCCAGTCCCCGGCGCAGGATGTTGTAGGCGAGCTTCTCGTTGTCGCCGCCGATACCGGCGTGCAGCCGGTCGAAGTCCTCCAGCGCGGGCGTCTCGATCTCGTCGAACCCGTGCGTGCGGAACCGCTCGCGGATGATCGCCAGCGCCCCCTCCCGCCGGGCCTTCTCGGCCGGCAGGAAGTCGCGCATGCCGCGCGGGGGATGAACGGATGCCACCCGACCAGTCTTCCAGATCACCTCGGGGGCCCCCGGCCGGAACTTGACATTCAAGTGGATGCTTGAATGAATAGGACCGTGAGCCGGATTCCGCAGACCTTCGCCGCGATCGGCGATCCGGTGCGGTCCACGATCGTGGACCGGCTCGCCTCGTCCGACGCCACCGTCAGCCAGCTCGTCGCCCTGTTCGCGATCTCGTTCCAGGCCGTGTCCCAGCACCTGGACGTGCTCGAGCGCGCCGGGGTGGTTTCGCGGCACCGCGAGGGACGCACCCGGCGCGTCCACCTCGAGTCCGCATCCCTGGCCGATGCGGCGGCATGGATGGATGCGCGCCGGCGCCGGCTCGAGGACCGGTACACCCGCCTGGACGACCTGCTGACCGCCACCGAAGAGGAGACCCCATGACAGATCACGACATCCGCACGCCGGGACTCACCGAGCACACCCGCGTCGGCGAGCAGAGCATCCGGCACCGGCGCGAGTTCACCGCGTCGGCCGAGCGCGTCCAGCGGGCGCACACGGATGCCGCACTCTTCACGCAGTGGATGGGACCGCGCGGCACGACGGTGCGCCTGGACCGCTTCGACGCGGTGACCGGCGGCGCGTTCCGCTACCGGGTCGTATCCCCCGACGGGCAGGCCTGGGCGTTTCGCGGGGCGTATCACGAGGTCGCGCCCGGGCGCATCGTGCACACCTGGGAGTACGAGGGCGAACCGTCCGCGACGCTGGAGACCCTGCGTTTCGTGGATCTGGGCATCGGACGCAGCGCGCTGGAGGTCACCTCGACCTACACATCCAAGGATGCGTGCGACGCGATGCTCGCCACCGGCATGGATGCCGGCATGGATGCCGGCATGGACGAGGATTTCGAGCGGCTGGACGCCCTACTCGCCGGCGCCGCCGACGTCGCCCAGGACGATCAGGGCTGAGTCGACTCCGCGGCTCGGATGTCGGACTCGAGCTGCCGCAGGCGCTCGCGCAATGCGCGTTCGGCATCCCAGCCGTTCGACCGCGCGGCCGCGACGAGGCCGAGCAGCACCTCGCCGAGCGCGGCCTCGCTGGCAGGGGTCGCGACCTCCGGTCGCCCGCGAAGGTCGGCGCCGACCGGCAGCGTGCCGGCGCGACCGAGGAGCTTGTCAGCAAGCGCGAGCGACGGCATCCGCCGCGACACGCCGTCCAGCACGCTGCGGCGCTGGCTCTTCTCGGCCGCCTTGGCCGCGTTCCACAGCACCACCACCTGCTCGGGCGTCTCGGCGACCTCTCCGGCGAAGACGTGCGGATGCCGGCGGACCATCTTCTCGGTCAATCCCCGCGCGACGTCGTCGATGTCGAACGGATCGTCGGGGTCGCGCGAGGCGATCTCGGCGTGGAACAGCACCTGCCACAGCAGATCGCCGAGCTCCTCGCGCAGCTCGTCGCTCGACCCGTCCTCGACGGCATCGATCGTCTCGGCGGCCTCTTCGACGAGGTACGGCACGAGGTCGCGGTGGGTGATCTGCTGGGTCCAGACGCACCGGTCGCGCACCTCGCGCATGGTGTCGACGGCGTCGCGGAGCGGATCCGTCACGGTACCTCCCTGAGTCGGTGGGATCGCGCGCGCCAGGAAACCAGCGACGCGGACAGGACGAGAGCGATCGCGGAGCCGGCGAGCACCCCGAGAATCGCCTGATCGCGCACGGCTGCGTCGCCGGCGAAGGCGAGGTCGGCCAGCAGGAGCGAGACGGTGAATCCGATTCCGCCGAGCGCGCCCGCCGCGACGAGGTCGCCGACCTCGAAACGGGGATGATCGGTGCCGCCCCCGAGCCGCTGCGCGAGCCAGCCCGACGCCGCGATGCCGACGAGCTTGCCGATCGGGAGGGCGAGCAGGATGCCCCAGAACGCCGGGGACAGGCCGCCGGCCCCGGGGGCGGGTATCCGCACGAGCGCCGCGGTGAAGGCGAACACCGGCAGGATCAGGCCGTTGATCTCCGGCGCGAGCGCGTGACGGGTGCGCAGCGCCCGCTGCTGCGACATGGCCAGGCCCAGCATCACGCCCGCGATCGTCGCGTGCACCCCCGATAGCAGCACCAGGACCCACGCCGTCACCGCGAGCACGACCAGCGCCCCTCGCACCGGCAGGCGCGCCCGGTTCTCCGGAATGCGGCTGACGACCGCGAACGCGACGACCGCGATCACCGCGAGCGCCAGCATCCCGAAGTCCAGCCCGTGCGCGAACAGCACGGCGATCAGGAGGATGCCGACGATGTCGTCGAGGATCGCCAGCGCCAGCAGGAAGACCCGTATGGCCCCGGGCAGTCCCCGACCGAAGACCGCGAGCACGCCGAGCGCGAAGGCGACATCGGTTGCGGTCGCCACCGGCCACCCCCGGGCCAGGTCGGAGCCGACGGTCACCGACAGGTAGATCGCCACCGGCACGAGCACGCCGCCGACCGCGGCGATGGCCGGCTGAATCGCGCGACGCGCGCTGCGCAGCTCGCCGCGGGTCAGCTCGAACTGCAGCTCGACCGACACGGCGAAGAAGAACACCGCGAGCAGCCCGTCCGAGACCCAGTGCGACAGTGACAGGTCGACCGGACCGACGCCCAGGTGCGTGCCCACGAAGCCGATGACCGCCGGCCCCGCCGCGGAGTTGGCCACCACCAGTCCGGCCGCGGCGGCCACGAGCAGCAGCACGGCCGGCAGGCGGTCGGAGCGCAGCAGAGCACACCTCCTCCACCGGCGGGATCCGTCGGCGCATCGGCCATCCTATCGACGGCGTTTCGGCCAGGCGGTCGGCGTGACACGGGTGAAACACGTCGGGATTACCGTGGTGACCATGCCCGAGACGTTCACCACCGATGCGATCGATGTGGTCGGCCGTTTCGAGGCGGGTCACCGGATGCCCGACAGCATGCGCGCCGACGTGCGACTGCTCGGCTCGCTGCTGGGTCGCGTGCTGCGCGAGAGCGGCTCGCCGGG
>CAXTES010000188.1:0-5433 GCA_964243215.1 uncultured Microbacterium sp.
AGGCGGGCCAGGCTCGCAACGGCGCGGGCGCAGGTCGCTCGGGGTCGGGCGCGGCCCGGTCATCGGGCGCCGCGCCGGCGCGCACGACGGGCTGGATGCCTTCGGCGCCCTCCGGCGGCGCTCGCCGCAACCGCCGCGCATCCCGCGGCTGACGCTCCTTCGTTCGCGAACCCACACACTGTCGTCCGAACCCACACGCTGTCGCGCGAATTCGGGCGGTTGGGTGCGGGTTCGGCGGGGGCGCTCGGGTCGGAGCGTCAGGCCCGCGCGAGCGCATCCTCGAGCGCGACCCACGCGAGCATCGCGCATTTGACCCGCGCGGTGTATCGCGAGACGCCCGACAGCGCGGCGGCATCGCCGAACATCTCCTCGTCGAGGTCGACCGTGCCGCGTGAGCGCAGCGCCTCGCGGAACCGGTCGATGAGAGCGGATGCCTCGGCCCGAGGCATCCCGTCGGTCAGCTCGGCGAGCATCGACGCCGACGCCTGCGAGATCGCGCAGCCGGTGCCCTCCCAGGTGACGTCGCGGACCGCCGATCCGTCCGTGAAACGCACCCGCAGCGTGATGTCGTCGCCGCAGATCGGATTGTGCTGGTGCGATGTCGTCGCGGTGGACTCGTCCGGGGCCAGCCCCGACCCGACCCGGCGCTTGGCGTGGTCGAGGATCAGATCCTGGTACAGCGCCTCGAGCTGATTCACCGGCCGGACCCGAAGAATCGGCGCACACCGGAGACGGCGTCCAGCAGCTCGTCGATCTCGGCCTCGGTGTTGTACAACGCCGCGCTGGCGCGCACGGATGCCGTGAGGTCGAACCGGCGGTGCAACGGCTGGGCGCAGTGGTGCCCGACGCGCACCGCGATGCCGCGGGCGTCGAGGAACTGGCCGACATCGTGAGCGTGGACCCCGTCGACGTCGAACGCCTGCAACGGGACACGCGACGCGCCGTCGGCATCACCCAGCATCCGGAGCCCCGGAATCGACCGCAGGCCCTCGCGCAGCCGCCCCTCGAGCGCCGATTCGTGGGCGTGAACCGCGTCCATTCCGATCGCCTCGAGGTACCGCACCGCGGCGGCGAGGCCGACCGCCTGCGACACCGGCTGCGTGCCCGCCTCGAAGCGCTGCGGGGGCGGCAGGTACTCGGCGGCGTCGAGTGTCACCGTCGTGATGATCGACCCGCCGGCCAGGAAGGGCGGCAGCGCCGCGAGCACGTCGTCGCGTCCCCACAGCGCTCCGATCCCGTACGGTCCGAGGACCTTATGCCCCGAGAACACGGCGAGGTCCACGCCGAGCGCGGGTAGGTCGAGCGGCAGGTGCGGCGCGGACTGGCACGCGTCCAGCACCGTGACGGCTCCGGCATCCCGCGCCAGAGCCACCACGGACGCGACCGGGTTGACGATGCCGAGCACATTCGACACGTGCGGGAACGCGACGACGCGCGTGCGTTCGCCGATGACGGATGCCGCCGCGTCGAGGTCCAGCGCCCCGTCGTCGCGGACGGGGATGTGCCGCAGCACCGCCCCGGTGCGCGCGGCCAGTTCCTGCCACGGGATCAGGTTCGCGTGATGCTCCGACTCGGTGACCACGATCTCGTCGCCGGGCGCGAGGGCGAAGCGGCGGGCGGCGTCGCCACCGCGGCCGAGCGTGGCGTTGCCGATCGCGTAGGCGACGAGGTTGATGCCGGCGGTCGCGCCGCCGGTGAAGACCAGCTGGCCGGCGGATGCCCCGACGAAACGCGCGACGGTGGCCCGGGCATCCTCGAACTGCTCCGTCGCCTCGGCGGCGAGCGTGTGCGCACCGCGGTGAACCGCGGAGTTCGCGTGCTCGAGGAACGTGCGCTCGGCGTCGAGCACCGCGCGCGGCTTCTGGCTCGTCGCGGCCGAGTCGAGGTATACCAGCGGCTCGCCGTTGACCCGCTCCGACAGCAGCGGGAAGTCCTCGCGCACCGTCGAGATGTCGAGGGTGGATGCGGTGGAGCTCATCCCTCCAGGCTATGCCCGGACGCGCGGGCTCACCCCTCCAGGCTGGAGCGCTGCTCGCGCGGAGCGGCGGCGGCCGCGACGATGCCGGCGCGCTCCTGTCCGGGAAGCGGCCGGGAACGGCGCCCGTAGATGAGTTCGGACGAGTCCAGCAGCCACGGCACGAGGGTGATGGACACGCCGTGCACGAGCATGAGCTGCTGGGCGATGCGCCGGGCCCGGCGGTTGTGCAGCAGGCTCTCCCACCAGTGGCCCACGATGTACTGCGGCAGGTAGACCGTCACGATCGACGAGCCGTGCGACTCGCGGTACTTCTTGATGAAGCCCACGACGGGGTTGGCGTACGACCGGTACGGCGACTCGATGAGCACCAGCGGCACCGGGATGTTGTGCTCGGCCCACTCGGCCTGCAGGGATGCCGCCTCCTCCTTCGAGACTCCGATGTGGATCGCGAGGGTCTTGTTGTGCTTGGCGGCCAGGGCGTAGTCGATGGCCTTGACCACCGGCTTCTGCAACCGGTTCACCAGGATGAGGGCGAGGTCGCCGGAGGCGCCGAAGTGCGTCGAGTCATCCATCCGGATCTCGTGCTCGACGTCCCGGTAGTAGCGGTAGACGCCCATCATGAGCGTGGCCAGGATCGGGATGGCGATGAACACCAGGTACGCGCCGTGCGTGAACTTCGTGATCGTGACGATGACCAGCACGGCGACCGTGAGTGTCGCGCCGATCGAGTTGATGACCAGGCCCTTGCGATACGACAGCGCTTCGGGCCGGGCCTTGCGGCGACCCTCTCTGCTGAGGGCGCGGATCTCGTGCAGCCGGCGGATCCAGTGCCGGATCATCCCGATCTGGCCCAGCGAGAACGACACGAACACGCCGATGATGTAGAGGTTGATCAGGCTGTTCAGACTCGCTCGGTAGATCAGCAGCACGCCGATCGCGACGATGCCGAGGATGATCATGCCGTTCGAGTACACCAGCCGGTCGCCGCGGGTGTTGAGGGCCTTGGGCGCGTAGCCGTCGCGGGCGAGCACCGAACCGAGCAGCGGGAACCCGTTGAACGCGGTGTTGGCCGCGAGCAGCAGCACGCACGCGGTGGCGGCCTGGATGACGAAGAACGGGATGGAGCCCGCCCCGAAGGTCGCGGAGGCGACCTGCGCCATGAGGCTCGGCTGCGGTGAATTGCGGCAGTCGAAGCCGATGAGGTGGCACGGGTCCTCGGCGTAGTGCACGCCGGAGATCAGCGCCAGGGCGGTCAGCCCGACGAAGAGGACGATGGCGATCCCGCCCATCAACGCGAGGGTCGTCTGCGCGTTGCGGATCTTGGGGCGGCGGAACGCCTGGACCCCGTTCGACACCGCCTCGACGCCGGTGAGCGCGGAGGAGCCGGTCGAGAACGCCCGCAGCAGGAGCAGCACGACGGCCGCCTGGGTCAACTCTTCGCCCTGCACCCCGTACTGCGCGCTGGAGGCGACGGGCGCGTCACCGAGTGCCGCGCGGATGAGGCCGGCGATGATCATCACCGCCACCGATCCCACGAACACGTAAGTCGGGATGGCGAACGCCTTGGATGCTTCGCGGACCCCCCGCAGGTTCACCAGCACGATGAGGATGACGAATGCCACGGCCAACTCGACACGCAGGGAGTTCAGGAACGGCAGCGCCGAAATGATGTTGTCGACGCCCGAAGCGACCGACACCGCCACCGTCAGGACGTAGTCGACCAGGAGCGCGGATGCCACGACCACGCCGGGCACCTCGCCGAGGTTGGTGCGCGCCACCTCGTAGTCGCCGCCGCCGGACGGATATGCCTTGATCAGCTGCCGGTAGGAGGTCACCACGACGACGAGGACCATGACGACGATCGCGGCGATCCACGGGGCGAACGCGAGGAAGGCCAGGCCGCCGGTCAGCAGGATCGCGAGCATCTCCTGCGGCGCGTACGCGACGGACGAGAGCGCGTCGGACGCGAAGATCGGCAGCGCGAGGCGCTTGGGCAGCAGATGCTCGTCGGCATCGCCCGAGGCGAGCGGGTCGCCGAGCAGGATGCGCTTGGCGATCGGCGTCTCGGCGATCGGGGTATCGGCGGCCGGGTCGCGACTCTCAGTGGTCACGCAGGCGGACACTACGCCTGCGTGACCGGCGATGCAATCCGGCGCGGCGCTCGTTGCCGAGTCGGTGCACGCCGCGGCGCGATCGCGCGGTTTCGGGCGTCAGGCCAGGAATTCCCGGGCGGCTACGACGAGGGCATCCACTCCCCGCTCCATGGTCGGATGCAGCACCGGGGCGAAGTAGGCCGAGTGATTGGTGGGGATGTCGCGCTCGAACGTCCCGTTCGCGATCGCCTCGGCGAACACCTGCGGATCGACGCCTCCCCAGAACCAGAACACCAGCGGGACGCCGGCATCCCGGGCGAACCACGAGACGTCCTCGGATCCGGTGTACATGCCGGGGTCCACGACCGCGTCGTCGCCGAAGGCCCGCCGGAATGCCGCAGACAGTCTCGCCGTGGCATCCGGATCGTTGATCGTCGGCGGAAGGGTGTGGTCGGTGACGATCGTGGGCGGCTGCTCGGCACCGGATGCCGCTGCCTCGGCCCGCACGATGCGCTCGACCTTGGCCAGGACGCGGTCGCGGGCGGTGTCGTCGGGGTAGCGCAGACTCAACTCGAGGACCGCCTCGGCGGGGATGATGTTGTTCTTGAGTCCGGCGTGGATGGATCCGACCGTGACCACCGCGACGTCGCGCGGGTCGACCTCGCGCGAGGCGATCGTCTGGAGCCGCATGATGGTCGCCGCCGCCATGACGATGGGGTCGATGGTCGAGTGCGGGCGCGACCCGTGTCCGCCGCGGCCGTGGAGGGTGACGGTCAGGCCGTCGGATGCCGCCATCTGCGTGCCCGGCCGCATCCCGATCACGCCCGCCGACAGGGGTGTCACGTGCTGGCCGAGCACGATGTCGGGCGGGGGGAAGCGGTCCAGCACACCGTCGGCGATCATCGCCCGGGAGCCTGCGCCGTACTCCTCCGCCGGCTGGAACACCGCCACCACCGTGCCGGACCATTCTTTCTTGGTCTCCAGCAGCCGCTCGAGGGCGCCGAGCAGGCACGTCACGTGCAGGTCGTGGCCGCACGCGTGCATCACCGGGACGTCGGTCCCCGCCGGGTCCGTGCCGCGAGCCGTGCTGGCGTACGGGAGCCCGGTGCGTTCCTCGACGGGAAGGGCGTCCATGTCGGCGCGCAGCCACACCGTGAGCCCGTCGCCGGAATCCCCTGCTGCGGGGTTGCGCACGACCGCGGCGATACCGGTTCTGCCGATGCCCTCCTCGAACGGGATGCCGAGCGCCTCGAGGTGCCGCGCCACGACGCCGGCGGTCCGCGTCTCCTGGAACGACAGTTCGGGATGCCGGTGCAGGTCGGTGTAGACCGCCTCGAGGTCGATGGCCATCCCTCGAGCCTA
>CAXTES010000189.1:0-5196 GCA_964243215.1 uncultured Microbacterium sp.
GTGCACGTCGGGTTCGCGAGAGTGCACGCCGGGTTCGCGAGAGTGCACGTCGGGTGCGCGAGAGTGCACGTCGGGTTGCGGTGACGGTCACATGCCGCGTCGTGGCGCGGACAAGAGCTTTTTGCCGTTGCCTCGCAACATCGCATCGAATGAATCGACGCTCCGATAGGCATCGGCATCCCACCGGATGCACGTCCATCCGGTCGCGGCTTCGATCAGACGCTGACGCCTGGCCGCGTCCGCAAGCACCGCAGCGGGCGTGCGACCCCGCGTGTATCGCGGATCCAGGAGCTTGACGGCGCCGTCGCACTCACCGAACAGATAGAGGTCGGGCCAGGCGAAATCCAGGTAGACGCCACCGTCGTCGGTTCGGACAGCGACCTGCAGATCGGGCATCGGGAGGCTGAGCTGCCACATTCGCAGCCGGCTGACGCTCTCCCCGGGCAGCTGCGCCCGTCCGTCTGCGAGTTCGGAGACCAGTCGAGCCTGGCGGATGCCACGGGCGCCGGTGTTCGCGCGGATTCGCCCGTCGATCTCCGCTTTGAAGGCAGCGGCGGCTGCGGCATCCAAGGTTCGGGTGTCGTCGTTCCACGCGACCGATCGCAACGCCGCGTCGTAGCAGGCGAGCGCGTTCTCGAGCGGCCGCATCCGGATGACGTCGTACACCGTGCGTTCCATCGAGGTGAACAGCAGGCCGTTCATCTCCACGATGTCGTCGCGCGGCAGGACGATCGCATGACGCACGACATCACCACGCGTCTTCGCCGGGTGCTCGTCGGAGTCGATGACATGAACGGCCTCGTCGGATACGCGATACAGCGGAAGATTCCATCCCGCCGCCGCGGCGGTCACATGCGACAGAACGGGCGGACCTGCCGCAGCCCCCGCGACGGCGAGCGCTCGAAGTCGCTGCCGGCCCTCGGCGTATTGGCCGCCCCAGACGCCGGCGTCGACGTGGATGCCGCGTCTGAGCGGCACGTGCGTCACCGGCGCGGCGCGGATGAGGCGCGATGTCGAAACCAAGGATCCTCGCTCTGCCATGCATCATCGTGTGGGTTTTTCCCGACGGGCAATGCCGAAGCTGACGGATCTGTGGACGGTTGGTGCGGAGCACGCGTTGGGGAGGAGAGGAGCGGAATCTCTTCGGTCGGCGACCCGGGGTGCACTCTCGGCGACCCCACGTGCACTCTCGGCAACCCCACGTGCACTCTCGGCGCCCCCGCGTGCACTCTCGGCGCCCCCGCGTGCACTCTCGGCGACCCCGGGTGCACTCTCGGCGACCCCGCGTGCACTCTCGGCGACCGGCGGGGCGACGAGCGGGCGGGGGTCAGGGGCGCAGGGCGGTGGTCGCCCGGGGGCGGCGCGTGAGGTCGGGGTGCGTCGCGGCGGCGCGCCATCCGTCGGCCGAGAGGATGTCGCGGACCTCGGCGCCCTGCCACTCGCCGTGCTCGATCACGACGATCCCGCCGGGATGCGCGAGCCGCAACGCCACCCGGCTCACCACGCGCACGACGTCGAGCCCGTCGGCCCCGCCGTACAGCGCCTGCGGCGGGTCGTAGAGGCGCACCTCGACGTCGCGCGGGATCGCATCGTCCGGAACGTACGGCGGATTCGACACCACGACCGACACCGTGCCGTCCAGCTCGGGAAAGGCGTGCTCGAGATCGACGAAGGCGAGCCGGGCGTTCGGGGCACCGACCCGCGCGAAATTGCGCTGCGCCCACTCGAACGCCTCGGCAGAATTCTCCGCCGCGAAGACACGAGCGTGCGGCACCTCGGTCGCCATCGCCAGCGCGATCGCCCCGCTGCCGGTGCCGAGGTCCACGGCGAGCGGAGACGGGGATGCCGCGGCCATCAGCGCGTCGATCGCGAACTGCGCCACGATCTCGGTTTCGGGCCGCGGGATGAAGACGCCGGGTCCGACGCTCAGCTCGAGGTGTCGGAACCACGTCGTGCCGGTGAGGTGCTGCAGCGGCTCGCGCGCGACCCGGCGCAGCACGAGCGCGTCGAAGGTCGCGGCATCCGCATCGTCGATCCCGTCGCCGCGGACTGAGGCGGCGGCCACCTCGCCGGGTCGCAGACCCAGGACATGCGCCGCGAGCAGTTGCGCGTCGACCTGCGGGTTCGTCACGCCGGCGCCGGCGAGCCGGTCCGCGGCGTCCTGGAGCACGACGACCAATGGCGGGCGATCGCTGTCGCCCGGAGGGACGGGTGTGGCGGGGGCAGCCATGAGCATGCCAGCCTAGCGAGGATCTTCGTCATAATCCGACTCCGGAATATCTCCGCCTCGTAGGCTGGTGCGGCGTCTGCGCACCCACCCGAAAGGCTCAGCTCATGCCCGGCATCCATCCCGACATCACGACCGCGTTCGGCAACACGCCGCTGGTCCGGTTCAACCGCATCGCCGCCGGGCTGCCCGGCACCGTGCTGGGCAAGCTGGAGTTCTACAACCCCGCCTCCAGCGTCAAGGACCGACTGGGCATCGCGATCATCGACGCGGCCGAGGCATCCGGCGAGCTGCAGCCCGGCGGCACCATCGTGGAGGCGACCAGTGGAAACACCGGCATCGCGCTGGCGATGGTCGGCGCCGCTCGCGGCTACAAAGTCATCCTCGCGATGCCGTCGTCGATGTCGGTGGAACGACGCATCCTGCTGCGCGCGTACGGTGCCGAACTCGTGCTGACCGACCCGTCGAAGGGGATGAAGGGCGCCGTCGAGCAGGCGCGCGAGATCGTCGCCGACACCCCGGGCGCGGTGCTCGCCCGGCAGTTCGAGAACGAGGCGAACCCGGCGATCCACCGCAAAACCACCGCGGAGGAGATCCTCGCCGACACCGACGGCGACATCGGCTTCTTCGTGGCGGGCATCGGCACCGGCGGCACGATCACCGGCGTCGGTCAGGTGTTGAAGGAGCGCGTTCCGGATGCCGTCGTCATCGGCGTCGAGCCGGCCGACTCTCCACTGCTGACGAAGGGAACGCCCGGACCGCACAAGATCCAGGGCATCGGGCCCAACTTCGTGCCGGAGATCCTCGACCGTGACGTCATCGACGAGGTCATCGACGTGCAGTTCGATGACGCGATCCGCGTCGCGCGCGAGGTCGGCACCTCGGAGGGCATCCTGGTGGGCATCTCCAGCGGGGCCGCGGTCTGGGCGGCGCTGCAGGTCGCGGCTCGGCCGGAGGCGGAGGGCGAGAACGTCGTGGTGATCATCCCGTCGTTCGGCGAGCGCTACCTTTCCACGGCCCTCTACGAGGACCTGCGCGACTGAGGCGCCGGCCATGACCTTCCTCGGGCGGATCCGCGAAGACCTCACGGCGGCGAAGCTTCGCGACCCCGCCGCGCGAGGATCGGTCGAGATCGCCCTGTTGTACCCGGGCCTGCACGCCCTCTGGTCGCACCGCCTCGCGCACTGGCTGTGGACCCGCGGCTTCCGCTTCGTGGCGCGTGCCCTCTCCCAGTTCACCCGATGGCTCACCGGGATAGAGATCCACCCCGGGGCCACCATCGGCCGCCGCTTCTTCATCGACCACGGCATGGGCGTCGTCATCGGCGAGACCGCCGAGGTCGGCGACGACGTCATGCTGTATCACGGCGTGACGCTGGGCGGTCGCACGCGCGACGGCGGCAAGCGGCATCCGACCCTCGGCGACGGGGTCGCCGTCGGCGCCGGCGCGAAGGTGCTCGGGCCGATCACCATCGGTGCGGGCTCGGTGGTCGGAGCCAACGCGGTGGTGACGAAGGATGCCCCGGAGGACTCGGTTCTGGTCGGCGTGCCGGCGACGCAGCGGTCACGCGAGAAAGGCGTCGACACGCGAGCGTTGCTGACGGCCCCGGACTACTCGATCTGACGTCGATACCGGCATCCGTCAGGCGTCGTCGCGGCGCTGCGCCACCTGCTTCTTGATGAAGATCATCGGCAGGAACAGCGTCGCCAACGCCGTGACGACCCAGATGATCACCGGGGCGAGGATCCACGTGACCGCATCGGTTATGCGCAGGCCTCCGATCGGCAGCAGTACGACCACCGCCAGCGCCACCAGGGTGGAGATGATCCCGATCCCGCCCAGCAGCGCCGGTGCGTTGCGGCGGGCGACGGTGGCGATCCACGGTGAGAGCACGCTCTGCAGGATCGCGAAGACGATGACGCACACGACGAAACCCCACCAGTGCTGCCACTCGATGACGAAGCCGGGCAGGATGAGGTCGGCCGCGATCAGGCCTACCACCGCGGAGAGCACGAAGATGATCGCGCGGATGAAGAACATGACCATGCCGCGAGACTAGCGCCGCAGGCCGAGCGGTGCGGGTCGAAGCGCGCAGGACAACTCCATGCGATCAGGAGCCGGAGGCCCGCCCGCATCCTGAGCCGTTCGGGTTCTCCTGCGAACGGAGACGCGCTCGGTTCACTCGGCGGCCAGGGCGGCCAGCCGCTCCTCCTCGTCGGCGGTGACCGCCGACTCCACGATGGGGTCCAGCGCGCCGTCCATCACCTGGTCGAGGTTGTACGCCTTGTAGCCGGTGCGGTGGTCGGCGATGCGGTTCTCGGGGAAGTTGTAGGTGCGGATGCGCTCGGAGCGGTCCATGCCGCGGATCTGCGAGCGGCGGGCGTCGGATGCCGCGGCATCCCGCTCCTCCTGCTGCTTGGCGAGCAGCCGGGCGCGCAGCACCCGCATCCCGGCCTCCCGGTTCTGCAACTGCGACTTCTCGTTCTGCATCGACACCACGATGCCGGTGGGAACGTGGGTGATGCGCACCGCGGAGTCGGTCGTGTTCACCGACTGCCCGCCCGGGCCCGAGGAGCGGAACACGTCGATCTTGAGGTCGTTCGGGTTGATCTCGATCTCGTCGGGCTCGTCGACCTCCGGGAACACCAGCACCCCGGTTGTGGAGGTGTGGATGCGCCCCTGCGACTCGGTCGCGGGAACCCGCTGCACCCGGTGCACGCCGCCCTCGTACTTCAGGTGCGCCCAGACGCCCTGCGCCGGGTCGGCGGATGCCCCCTTGATCGCGACCTGAACATCTTTGTACCCGCCGAGGTCGGACTCGGTGGTGTCGAGCAGCTCGGTCTTCCAGCCCTTCGACGCGGCGTACTGCAGGTACATGCGCAGCAGGTCGGCGGCGAACAGCGCGCTCTCGGCGCCGCCCTCGCCCTGCTTGATCTCCATGATCACGTCGCGCGCGTCGTCGGGGTCGC
>CAXTES010000190.1:0-5196 GCA_964243215.1 uncultured Microbacterium sp.
TGCGCGACCAATACGCCTCCAATAGACGCCTGACCGTTGACCCGGTCGAAGCCGTCGACTACCAGGATGTGGCCGGAACGCATCGGCAGCCCGACCGAGATGTTCCGGATCGACGACACACCCCCACCACCCCATTCACACTCTTCACGAATTACTGAAACCGGCGTACACTGCCCGCATGACCACAGTCATCCACACCCGCGGCCTCACCAAGCACTACGGCCGCGTCCACGCTCTCGATGGACTCGACCTCGATGTCGAAGAGGGACGGATCCACGGCTTCCTCGGCCCGAACGGCGCGGGGAAGTCCACCACCATCCGCATCCTGCTCGGTCTCGCCCGGGCGACCGGCGGCGACGCGACCGTGTTCAGCGCAGACCCCTGGCGCGACGCGGTGTCGCTTCACGAGCGCATCGCGAGTGTGCCGGGGGATGTCAGCGTGTGGCCCAACCTCTCCGGCGGCGAGGCCATCGACTTCCTCGCCCGTCTCCGCGGCGCCCGACGACACGAACGCGCGTACCGCTCCGAGAAGAATCGGCTCATGGAGGCCTTCCAGTTCGACCCGCGCAAGAAGGGCCGGGCGTACTCGAAGGGCAACCGGCAGAAGGTCGCGCTCATCGCAGCGTTCGCCGTGCCCGCCGACCTGTACATCCTCGACGAGCCCACGAGCGGCCTCGACCCGCTCATGGAGGTCGTGTTCCAGCGCGAGATCGCGAAGGTGAGGGATGCCGGAGCCACCGTGCTGCTGTCGAGCCACATCCTCTCCGAGGTCGAGCAGCTGTGCGATGTCGTCAGCATCGTCCGAGCCGGAAAGGTGGTCGAATCCGGCACGCTCGCCGACCTGCGCCACCTCACGCGCACCGAGGTGTCGTTCGCGGCCACCGACACCGCGAGCGTAAGCGGCATCCCCGACGCCCACGATGTGCACATCGAGCAGGGCCGGGCGCGGTTCACCGTCGACAGCGACCGGATCACGGCCGTCCTGCCGTCGCTGGCCGCGCTGCACGTCGAGGGACTGCGCATCGAACCGCCGAGCCTCGAGGAGCTGTTCCTGCGCCACTACGGCGACGACCTCGCTTCACTCGAGCAGGACGAGGGGTCCACGGCGCCGGTTGAGGCGACGAGATGATGATCGCACTGCTGCGCCAGCGGCTGCGTCGCGACTGGGTGCAGCTGCTCCTGTGGATCGTCGGCACGGCCTTGCTGGCGTACGTCACGTACGTCGGGGTGAAGCAGTCGTACGGCACCGAACAGGATCGCTCGGCGCTGCTGGCGACGGCGATCGCGAACCCCGTCATCCTGCTGTTCCGCGGTCTGCCGTCCGGCGCCGATCTGGGCGCGTTCATGCTGTTCCTGATCTTCCCGTTCCTGGCGATGCTGGCGGCGTTCATGAGCTCCTTCCTCGCCGTGCGGCACACGCGCGGCGACGAGGAGGTCGGTCGTGCCGAGCTGGTCTCCGCCACGCCGGCCGGCCGCACGATGCCGCTCATCGCGACCCTTGTGCACGGTCTGCTAGCCAACGCGGTGCTCGCCGCGCTCACGGTGCTCGCGATCCTCGGAACGGGGCTCGGCCTGCGCGGATCGCTGACCGCCGGCATCGGCGCCGGAGCGGTGGGGGTGTCGTTCCTGGGCATCGGACTGGTCGCGGCGCAGCTGATGCGCACCTCGCGGGGGGCGAACTCCCTCGGGGTCTGGGTGCTCATGATCACGTTCCTGTTCGCCGGCATCGGCAACGCTGTCGGCAGACCGAGCGACGACCTGCAGCGCGTCGAAAGCTCCTGGCTCACCTGGCTGTCACCGTTCGGGTGGGGCGAGAATTCACGGCCCTTCGCCGATGACAATTGGTGGCCGATCGTGCTGTGCCTCGGATTCGGGATGCTGCTGGCCGCCGTCACGATCGGCCTGCAGTACGTGCGCGACCTCGGGGAGAGCTTCGTTCCCGAGCGCGGCGGGCGAGCCGATGCCCGCGCGACGCTGTCGGGCCCGCTCGGACTGGCGTGGCGGCTCACCTGGCCGTCGATCGCCGGGTGGGCCGTCGGGGGCCTGCTGACCGGGCTGCTGGCGACCAGCCTGGCATCCGTCATTCAAGAAGTCGGCAGCCAGAACCCCGCGGTGGAGCAGGTCATCCGCCAGATCGCCGGCGGAGCCGATGCCGCCGAGGGCACCATCGTCGTGTTCTTCACGCTGCTCGGGATCCTGGCCGCCTGCTGCGCCGTCCAGACGATCTGCCGCGCACGACAGGAGGAGACGCGCGGGACCGCGGAACTCGTGCTGTCCGACGCGGTCGGCCGGGTGCGGTGGCTCGCGAGTTTCGCTGTCGTCGCCTTCGTCGGGATCGTCGTCGTGATCGCCGCGGCGGCGGTGGGCGCGATCGCAGGACTGGCGTCGCGCGGCGGCGACTGGTCGCTCTTGCGGGATGTCGCGGTCACCGGCTCGGGGCAGGTGGTCGCGGCATCCGTCTTCCTGGTGCTGACCGCGCTGATCTTCGTGATCGCGCCGCGGCTGACGATCCCGCTGGGATGGACGATCGTGGTCGTCGCGATGATCCTCGGCCTGTTCGGGCCGCTGTTCGGATTCCCCGACTGGCTCGTGCACCTGTCACCGGTGACGGTGGCCCCGACGATGACCGCCGGCGGCGCCGACGTGAAGGGGCTGTGGTGGCTCCTGCTGGCCGTCGCGATCGGAGCGGTCGCGTCAGGGACTCTCATGCGCCGCCGCGAGCTGGCGACGGACGGATGACCGGATGAGCGGATCCGCGCACCCCGGCATGCAGTCCGCCGAGCAGGCGGCCGCCATGATGACCGCGGCCGGGATGCCGCGGATGGCGGCGCGCGTGATGATGGCGCTGGTCGGATCTCCCGACGACGGATACTCCGCGGCACAGCTCGCCGACCGCCTGGGGGTCTCGGCCGCGGCCGTGTCGGGCGCGGTGCGCTACCTGCAGCAGCTGCACATGGTGCACCGCATCTCGCGGCCGGGTGACCGCCGCGACCGGTACGACCTCATCGACGACGGCTGGCACTCGGTGCTGCTGGCGAACACCCCGCTCTACCTGCGCCTCGCGGACTTCATCGAGCGCATCGCGGACGAGAACACCGTGGCGCCCTCGTCGGCGCGCCGCGCGCACGAGATGGCGGACTTCTTCCGGTTCCTCGCGACGCGGCTGCCGACGCTGCTGGACGAGTGGGAGGCCGAGCGCGCGAGCGACTGACGGCCCGCACGGCCAGCACCTAGGATCGTTCCCACACCCGAACACACCGGAGTGCGGATGAGCGTGATGCAGCTGCGGGACGGGTGGCGGCTGCGCGAGTACACGCCCGGCGACTGGAGTCGCGACGAGATCGCCGCACGCGCCCTGGCAGCCGAGCGCGGCTGGATCCCGGCGCAGGTTCCCGGGAGCGTGCTCCACGACCTCCGGCTCGCCGGGCTCGTCGACGACCCGTACGTCGGCCGCAACAGCCTGGCGGCGGAGTGGGTGCCGACGCGGACCTGGGTCTACGCGCGCAGCGCCCCGATCGGCCCGCTGCCGCCCGGCATGCGTGCCCGCCTGCGGTTCGAGGGCGTCGACTACGCCGCCCGATTCGTCCTGAACGGCGTGCCGCTCGGGGTGCACGAGGGCATGTCGACCCCGGCCGTCTTCGACGTGACCGACCTGCTGCGCGACGACGGCCCCGACGACCTCGTCGTGATCATCGCCCCGGCCCCCGCCGAGCAGGACCAGATGGGCCGCACCTCGCTCGTGCGCAGTCGCAAGAGCCGGATGGGTTACTGGTGGGACTTCTGCCCGCGCATGATCAACGTCGGGCTGTGGGATGCCGTGACCGTCGAGTTCACGGGCACGGTGCGCATCGAGGACGCCTGGGTTCGTCCGGTCATCGACCTCGACAGCGGGTGCGCGGACGTGACCGTCGAGGTCGCTCTGTCGGCGGCCTGCCCGGCGGATGCCGTGATCGCGGTCGTCATCGCCGACGACCGCGGCGACGTCGTCATCGCCGAAAGCCGCGTCGCCATCACGGACCGCGGTGCGACCGCGCGCCTCTCGACCACGATCGACGATGCCCGGCTCTGGTGGCCGAACGGTGCCGGAGAGCAGCCGCTGTACACCGCGACCGTGCGCGTCTTCGAGTCCGGAGCATCCGAGGCATCCGATCAGCGCGAGGTGGCCTTCGGCCTGCGCACCGTCGAGGTCGTCGCGAACCCGACGGGCGACCCGACCGCGGCGCCGTACACGGTGGTCGTCAACGGCCGCCGCGTCTACCTGAGCGGGTGGAACTGGGTGCCGATCGACGCACTGTACGGCGTCGAGCGGCCGGGCAAGCTCGACCTGCTGCTCGAGCACGCCAAGCGCGCGGGGGTGAACCTACTGCGCGTGAACGGCGTCGGAATCATCGAACGCGACGACTTCTACGATCGCTGCGACCGGCTGGGGATCATGGTGTGGCAGGAGTTCCTCGTCACCAGCAGCGAGCAGGACCGCAAGCCCAGCGAAGACCCGGCGTACGTCGACGCGGTCGCGGCGGAAGCCCGCGCGATCGTGCCGCGCCGGCGCAACCACGCCTGTCTCGTCATCTGGTGCGCGGGCAACGAGCTGGAGAGCCACGACAAGCTGCCGCTCGGCGACCGCGAGCCGCTGATCGGCCGCCTGCGCGACGTCGTCCGCGAGCTGGATCCCGCCGCGCACTGGATGCCGACATCGCCGACGGGCCGCAAGCCGTTCAACGGCCTGGCATCCATCCGGCGCGACCCCGACGGCCTGCACGACGTGCACGGCCCGTGGCTGTACGAGGGACTGCACGAGCAGTACGAGCTCTACAACGCCGGAACCTCGCTGCTGCACAGCGAGTTCGGCGTCGAGGGCCTGGCGAACCTCGCGACGCTTCGCGCGCTGCTGCCGCCCGACGAGCTCGCGGTCCATCGCCTCGGCAGCCCGACGTGGCGTCACCTCAGTGCGTGGTGGGTGCGCCCGGGTCTGTGGCGCGACTGGTTCGGCGAGGTGAGCGACCTCGAGACGCTCGTGAACGCCACGCAGTGGCTGCAGGCCGAGGGGGTGCGGTACGCCATCGAATCGAACCGACGCCGGATGCCGCGCAACAGCGGTTCACTGCCGTGGCAGTTCGACGAGCCGTATCCGATGGCCGCGTGCACGACCGCCGTCGATTACCACGCGCGTCCGAAGGCGCTGTACTACGCGGTCGC
>CAXTES010000191.1:0-5120 GCA_964243215.1 uncultured Microbacterium sp.
GGGCGTGGAAGGACTATCTCGGCAACGCCGCGCTGCACGGCAAGGCTGCAACGGTGTTCGCGCAGCTGATCACCGGCGGCGTCAACTACGGCGTGCACTGCTTCTTCGTGCCGATCCGCGATGACGACGGCACCTTCCTGCCCGGTGTCGGCGGCGAGGACGACGGGGTCAAGGGCGGCCTGAACGGCATCGACAACGGCCGGCTGCACTTCGACCACGTGCGCGTGCCGCGCGAGAACCTGCTGAACCGCTACGGCGACGTGGCACCGGACGGCTCGTACTCGAGCTCGATCCCCACGCCGGGCCGGCGGTTCTTCACGATGCTCGGTGCGCTCGTGCAGGGCCGCATCTCGCTCGACGGCTCCGCGACCACCGCGACCGCACTCGCGCTGTACATCGCGATCACCTACGCCAACCAGCGCCGCCAGTTCGATTCCGGCACCGGTACGTCCGAGGTGACGCTGCTCGACTACGGCAAGCACCAGCGGCGGCTGCTGCCCCTGCTCGCTCAGAACTACGCGCAGTTCTTCGCGCACGACGAGTTCCTCCGCAAGTTCGACGGCGTCTTCAGCGGTCGCACGGACACGCCCGAGGAGCGCGAGGATCTCGAGACCCTCGCCGCGGCGCTCAAGCCGCTGAGCACCTGGAACGCCCTAGCCACGATCCAGGAGTGCCGCGAGGCATCCGGTGGCGCGGGCTTCCTCGCCGAGAACCGGCTCGTCGGCCTGCACCAGGACCTCGACGTCTACGTCACCTTCGAAGGCGACAACAACGTGCTCCTGCAGCTCGTGGGCAAGCGTCTGCTGTCGGACTACGCCACCCAGTTCAAGGGTGCGGATGCCCGCAAGCTCGCGGCGTACGCCGTGGGCCAGACCGCGGGCAAGGTGTTCCACGGCGCCGGGCTGCGTCAACTGGGTCAGGCGTTCGCCGACTTCGGATCGACGGCCCGCTCGGTGGAACTCGGCCTGCGCGCCGAGCAGCAGCACGAGCTGCTCGCCGGCCGCGTGCAGCAGATGGTCGCGAGTGTCGCTGCGGCGCTGCGTCCGGCATCCCACCTCTCACCGGCCGATGCGGCCGCGCTGTTCAACGCGCACCAGTCCGAGCTCATCGAGGCGGCGCGCGCCCACGGTGAGCTGCTGCAGTGGGAGGCGTTCACCGATGCGGTGAACAAGGCGACGGACGCCGGCACCCGCCAGGTGCTCACCTGGCTGCGCGACCTGTTCGGCCTCTCGCTCATCCAGAAGCACCTTGCGTGGCACCTCATCAACGGGCGGCTGTCGACCCAGCGCGCGGCGGCGGTCTCCCGCTACATCGACAGGCTCTGCGGGCGGCTCCGCCCGCACGCGCAGGACCTGGTCGACGCCTACGGATTCGCGCCCGAGCACGTTCGTGCACCGATCGCGTCCGGCGCCGAGCAGGCGCGGCAGGATGAGGCGGCCGCGTACTACGCCGCGCTCGCGGCATCCGGAACCGCCCCGGTGTCGGAGAAGTCGCTGCACAAGTCCGCTCGCTGAGCGGGCGAGCGCGGGCGCGGTAGCGCAGGGGCGGGTGCGACCGGCAGGATCGCAGGAGAGGCGACTTCCCCTGCCGCCGATCCGGGAGTGGACATGTCCGCAATCGCCGAGACGGCATCCGAGACGCCGTGGTTCGCGCAGGATGCCGCATCCGTCACCGCGGCGCTGGGCACCGAAGCGCAGTCCGGACTGACTGCCGCCGAAGCCGCGTCCCGGCTGGCCGCGCACGGCCCCAACGCGATCGCGGCCGAACCGTCGCCGTCGGCGTGGCAGATCGCGCTCGCTCAGATCGCCGACCCGATGAACATCATGCTCATCGCGGTGGTGGTGATCAGCTTCTTCATCCGGCAGGGCTCGGTCGGTGTCATCGTCGGCCTGCTCGTGGTCCTCAACGTCGTCCTGGGCACGCGGCAGGAACTGAAGGCGAGGGCGACGGTCGACGCGCTGGCGAACATGCAGATCCCGCGGGCGCGCGTGATCCGCGGCGGCACCTTGCTCGAGATCGCATCGACCGACCTGGTGCCCGGCGACATCGTCGCCCTCGAAGCCGGCGACCTCGTGCCGGCGGACGGTCGCCTGATCCGTTCGGCCACGCTCGAGACTCAGGAAGCCGCTCTCACCGGCGAGAGCGCCCCGATCTCGAAGGACCCGGCGACGATCGCCGACCCGGCCACCGCGCTGGGCGACCGGTCCGACATGGTGTTCCAGAACACGCAGGTCACCCGCGGCACCGGCACCATCGTGGTGACCGAGACCGGTATGGACACCGAGATGGGTCGCATCGCGTCGATGCTGTCGGCCGTCGTGGCGTCGAAGTCGCCGCTGCAGCGCGAGCTGGACAGCCTCACCCGGGTGCTCGGCACCGTCGCGTGGGGCGCCGTCCTCGTCATCGTGGTGATCGGGGTGCTGCGCGGCCAGCCGCTGGCGTCCATCATCCTGCTGGGGATCTCGATGGCCGTCTCGGCGATCCCCACCAGCATGCCGACCTTCGTGCAGGGGATGCTCGCCTACGGGTCGCGGCAGCTGGCCGAGCACAAGGCGGTCGTGAAGAACCTGTCGGATGTCGAGACGCTCGGGGCGACCAGCGCGATCAACTCGGACAAGACCGGCACGCTCACCATGAACGAGATGACGGTGCAGTCGCTGTACTACCGCGGCGAGTGGTTCAGCGTCGGAGGCTCGGGATACGGCAAGACCGGCGAGCTGCGCGGCGCGGCGGGCGGTCCGGTGCCGGACTTCACCCCACTGGCCTACGGCCTGTGTCTGTGCAGCGACGCGACCGTGTCCGACAGCGGCGTCGTCGTCGGAGATCCCACCGAGGCCGCCCTGGTCGTGCTGGCGGCGAAGATGGGGGCGGATGCCGAGCTGACCCGCCGCGAGTACCCCCGCGTCGCCGAGGTGCCGTTCGACTCGGCGTACAAGTTCATGGCGACGTTCCACCACGCCCCGCTCGTCGACGGCGGGCATTTCATCGAGGTGGTCAAGGGCGGACTCGATGTCATCCTCGCCCGCTGCAGCGCTGCGGCCACCGCGGATCGCGGGTCGGTACCTCTCGTCGACGTCCGGCAGGCGATCCTCGACGCGGATCGCGAGCTGTCCGAGAAGGGGTTGCGGGTGCTCGCATTCGCCTATCGGCTCCTCGACGGCCAGGAGCGGACCGTCATCGCCGATCCGATGGCCGCGACGCAGGATCTCGTGTTCGTCGGGCTCGTCGGCATCATCGACCCGCTGCGACCGTCGTCGATCGAGGCGGTGCGCGTCGCGACGCATGCCGGTATCGAGGTGCGCATGATCACGGGCGACCATGCGATCACGGCATCCGCGATCGGCGCGGAGCTGGGCCTGAAGCCGGGCGCAGCCAGCGGCGCCGACATCCAGGCGATGAGCGACGACGAGCTGAGGGCGGCGCTGCCGGACCTGCACGTGTTCGGCCGCGTCACGCCGCAGGACAAGCTGCGGCTCGCCCGGCTGATGCAGGAAGACGGCGCGATCGTCGCGATGACGGGGGATGCCGTCAACGACGCCGCCGCGCTGAAGCAGGCCGACATCGGAGTCGCGATGGGCTCGGGCAGTGAGGTGACGAAGCAGGCCGGCAAGATGATCCTCACCGATGACAACTTCGGGACGCTGGTGACCGCCATCCGGCTCGGTCGCAGCATCTACGAGAAGATCGTCAGCTACGTGCGGTTCCAGATGTCGCTGCTGTTCTCGCTCGTGCTGCTGTTCCTGGTCGCGAGCATCTTCAACATCAACGGCGGCGTGCCGCTGACGCCGCTGATGGTGCTGTTCCTCAACTTCTTCATCACGATCTTCCCCGTCGTGGTGATCATGCTCGACGATGTGTCGGCCGACATCATGACGCAGGCGCCGCGGGATCCGACCGTGACGATCGCCCGCCCGGCCGCCGTCCTGCAGTGGTTGCTGTACGGGGGCGTGATGTTCCTCACCACGCTCGTTCCGCTGCTGCTGTGGCCCGATCAGCTGAGTCCGACCGAACCGAACGCGCCGGTCACGATGGCATTCGTCGTGTCGGCGTTCGGATCGTTGCTGGGTGGTCTGGCGATCCGGCGGGATCCGGCATCCGGCCTGCTTCCGCCGATCCTCAACGCCGTGAAGTGGCTGTCGATCCCGGCGGTGCTGACGGTCGCCGTCGTGGAGATCGGGTTCCTGCAGCGATGGCTCGGCACCACCTCGCTCGACGGCGATCAATGGCTGACCTGCCTCGGGCTCGCATTGCTCGTGCCGATCGTGGTCGAGGTGGACAAGTGGATCCGGCGGCGCCGCGCCGCCGCCCGGCTCGCGCCACGCGCGTGAGCGTCGACATCCGGCTCGGGGCCGACGGCGTCGCCCGGTGCGCCTGGGTCGGCGACGACGCCGAATACCGGCGCTACCACGACGAGGAGTGGGGCGTGCCGCTGCACGGCGACCGGGCGCTGTTCGAGAAGCTCAGCCTGGAGGGGTTCCAAGCCGGGCTGAGCTGGATCACGATCCTGCGCAAGCGGCCCGCGTTCCGGGTCGCCTTCGCGAACTTCGAGCCGGCGGTGGTGGCCGCGTTCGGTGACGACGACATCGAGCGGCTGATGGCGGATGCCGGCATCATCCGGAACCGCGCCAAGATCGAGGCGACGATCGGCAACGCGCACCTGGTGGTGGGCATGGCCGACGGAGAGTTGGACGCACTGCTGTGGTCCTTCGCCCCGCCGCCCAGGGCGCTGCGCCCGGCATCTTTCGCAGAGGTGCCCGCGACGACGCCGGAGTCGGATGCTGCAAGTCGCGCGCTGCGCGCGCGAGGGTTCCGCTTCGTCGGGCCGACGACGGTGTACGCGCTGATGCAGTCCGCGGGCATGGTCGACGATCACGTCGCGGGATGCTGGCGGGCGGTGTGATGCTGGCGGGCGGCGTGATGCTGGCGGGGGCGTGATGCTCGACCGTGCTCGCGCGTCGTCGGGTTCATGCGGCGGGTGTGTAGTCGTGGCGGTGGCGTCCGCCGGGGCGGGGGGTGCGGTCCGGGTCGACGTGGGGTGGGGGGATGAAGGACACGTGGGCGGTGGTGCCGGTGCCGTGGACGTGGATGTTCCAGCCGTTGTCGTGGATGCGGTGGTGACA
>CAXTES010000192.1:0-5106 GCA_964243215.1 uncultured Microbacterium sp.
GCTTGTGGGTCAGGCCCGCCAGCGGGTTGTTCTGGTCCATGAACTGCGACAGCTGGGACGTTCCGAAGAACTCCTTGATGGCGGCAACGACCGGGCGCACGTTGATCAGGGTCTGCGGCGTGATCGCCTCGATGTCCTGCGTCGTCATGCGCTCGCGGACGACGCGCTCCATGCGCGACAGGCCGGTGCGCACCTGGTTCTGGATGAGCTCGCCGACGGCGCGGATGCGACGGTTGCCGAAGTTGTCGATGTCGTCGACGTCGATGCGGATCTCGGCGGCCTTGCCCGAGCGGACACCGTCGTACGAGGCATCCCCGCGGTGCAGGCGAACCAGGTACTTGATCGTCGCGACGATGTCGGCGACGGTGAGCACCGAGTCCGACAGCGGCGCGTCGATGCCGAGCTTCTGGTTGATCTTGTAGCGGCCGACCTTGGCGAGGTCGTAGCGCTTGGAGTTGAAGTAGAAGTTGTCCAGCAGGGCGCGGGCCGCCTCGGCGGCGACCTGCTCGCCCGGACGCAGCTTGCGGTAGATGTCGCGCAGCGCGTCTTCCTTGGACAGGATCGTGTCCTTCGACAGCGTCTCGGAGATCGAGTCGAAGCCGGCGAACTCGTTGAGGATGTCCTCGCTGGTCAGGCCGAGCGCCTTGAGGAAGACGGTTACGGACTGCTTGCGCTTGCGGTCGATGCGCACACCGACCTGGTCGCGCTTGTCGATCTCGAACTCCAGCCAGGCACCGCGGCTGGGGATGACGCGCGCCGAGACGATGTCCTTGTCGGACGTCTTGTCGGCCACGCGGTCGAAGTAGACGCCCGGCGAGCGCACCAGCTGCGACACCACGACACGCTCGGTGCCGTTGATGATGAACGTGCCCTTGTCGGTCTGCAGCGGGAAGTCGCCCATGAAGACCGTCTGGGTCTTGATCTCACCGGTCTGGTGGTTCATGAACTCGGCCTCGACGTACAGCGGCGCGGCGTACGTCTTGCCGCGCTCCTTGCACTCCTCGATCGAGTACTTCTCCGGCTCGAGGTACGGGTTCGTGAACGACAGCTGCATCGTCTCGGACAGGTCCTCGATGGGCGAGATCTCCTCGAAGATCTCCTCGAGACCGCTGATGCGCGGCACGTCGGTGCGGCCGGCTTCCTCGGCTGCGGCGACCCGGTCCTGCCACGCCTCGTTGCCCACGAGCCAGTCGAAGGACTCGGTCTGCAGCGCGAGCAGGTCGGGGACGGTCAGCGTGTCGGAGATCTTGGCGAACGAGAGGCGGGATGCTCCGCGGCCGTTCTTGGGGGTGGTGGTGGGGTTGGATGCGTTGGACGCAGCAGCCAAGGGGATAACCTCCATGGGCCCGGGCGGGGCGTTGTCGTGGTGGAGTGCTCCGGTCCCGAACCACGCGCCACACTCACTCCGCGAAGTGAGGGCACGCAGACACAGCCGACCACCATATGAGGGCAGGGGGAAGCTAGGAGCGCAAGGAACAAGCATAGGACGGATTCGGCCCCGTGTCCAGTCGGATCCTTGACGAGTTGCGATTTTCGCGGTATAACCCGCGTGCAGCCCGCCGTGGGGCAGCTCGCCGAACCCGCACCGCAGCCGCGAACCCGCATCGTCTTCGCGCCGACGGGTGCGGGTTCGCGCATCGAATGCGGTCTCGGCGAAGGTGAGATCGGGGCTGGGGCGGGGCTGGGGCGGCGGCGGAGGGATGCGCCCGCATCCATCAGCCGTCATGATGGGGCCATGGCTGGGGCGCCACCTGCGATCCGCACGCCCGATCAACGGATCCGGATCTTCGTCAGCTCGACACTGCGCGAGCTCGCCGACGAACGCCGCGCCGCCCGCGACGCCATCGAACGGCTCCGCCTCGCACCGGTGATGTTCGAACTGGGCGCCCGCCCTCACCCGCCCCGGTCGCTGTACCGCTCCTACCTGGACCAGAGCGACATCTTCGTCGGCATCTACGCCTCAAGCTACGGCTGGGTCGCTCCCGGCGAAGACGTCTCCGGGCTCGAGGACGAATACAACCTCGCCCCGCCCGGGATGCCGAAACTCATCTACATCAAAACCTGCGAGCACCGCGACGACCGGCTGCAGCAGCTGATCACCCGCATCCGCGACGACGACACCGCCGCCTACCTCACCTTCACCACCGCCGACGAACTCCGCGAACACATCGCCGGCGACCTGGCCACCCTCCTGGCCGAAAGGTTCGACGCATCCCGTGCCGAGGAGGAGTCCGAACAGCCGGGGCAGCCGGCATCCCTGGTCTCGCGGGTGCCGGTGCCGTACACCACGACGATCGGACGCGACCGCGAGATCGCCGAGGTGCGGGCGCTGCTGTCTCCCGGCGGAAGCCGCGTGGTCAGCCTGATCGGCCCGGGCGGCATCGGCAAGAGCCGTCTCGCCATCGAAGCCGCCCGCGCGACCGAAGACCTGTTTCCCGACGGCACGTACTTCGTGCCCCTGGAGGGCGTGTTCGAAGCAGATCTGCTGCTGCCGACGATCGCCTACACGCTCGGCGTGCGCGACAACGGCGAGGCCGCCCTCGAGGAGCGAATCTCCCGAGCGCTCGAGGGCCGGCGCGTGCTGCTCGTGCTGGACAACTTCGAGCAGATCGTGGATGCCGCGCCGGTCCTGGTGCGCTTGTACACGGTGGCGCCCGCCGCCACGTTCCTCGTCACGAGCCGCATCGTGCTGCGCATCCGCGGGGAGCAGGTGTACGAGGTGCGCGCGCTGGATGTGCCCGAGGCATCCGGCACGCTCGAACGAGCCCGGCACTCGGCCGCGTGCGCCCTCTTCGTCGACCGCGCTCGCGCCGTCAAGCCCGATTTCGCGCTCACCGAGGACAACGCCGGTGACGTCGTGGACATCTGCCGGCGCCTCGAGGGGCTGCCGCTCGCGATCGAGCTCGCCGCGGCGAAGTCCCGGATGCTGACGCCGCAGGGCATCGCGCAACGGCTCGGGCGGAGCCTGCCGCTGCTGACCGCGGCGGTGCGCGATCTGCCCGAACGGCACCGCACCATGCGCGCGACCATCGAGTGGAGCGTGAGCCTGCTGTCGCCCAGGCACCGCGACCTGCTCGAGGACCTCGGCGTCTTCGCGACGCGCTTCACCCTCGACGCGGTCGAAGCCCTCGGCGCCGGCCGCTCGTGGGATGGGCAGGCGATGGAGGGCATCGCCGCCCTCGTGGACGGCTCGCTGGTGACCCAGACCGAGATCGAGGGGCTCTCGGTCTTCTCGCTGCTCGCGATCGTGCGCGAGTACGCGCTCGGACGCCTCAAGGAACGCGGCGACGCCGACACGATGCGCGCCGCGCACGCGGACTACTACACCGCGCTGGTGCGCCGCGTCGCTCCCGAGCTGCGCGGCGCCGCACAGGCCGAGGCGGTCGCCCAGCTCGGTTTCGAGCTGTCGAACCTGCGCGCGGCGATCCGGCACCTCATCTACACCGACCGGCTCGACGACGCCGGCGACTTCGCGTGGAGCCTGCTCATCTACTGGTGGATCATGGGCTTCTTCGCCGAGGTGCGGGTGTGGATGCTGGAGCTGCTCGGCAAGGAACTCCCGGTCACGCCGCACACCCGCGCGGTCGCGTGGTTCTTCACGCTGTGGGGGCAGATGTGGCAGAACCCCACGCCGGAGGTGGTGGCGGGGCTCGCGGAGTGCGTGCGCCTGTTCGCCGAGAGCGGGGACGCCGAAGCGTCGGCGATGGCGGTCGCGGCCCGAGCCACCGCCCGGGCGCAGCTGTCCGAACCGGATCTGGACACCGCGGAGGAAGAACTGCACGAGGCGTTCGAGCAGCTGCGCGGACTCGGCAACGGCTGGGCCGAGGCGATCTCGGAGGTGTCGCTCGGGCGCATCGCGTGGTTGCGCGGACAGCTCGACGATGCGCTCGGGCACTTCGACCGCGCGACGGCGCTCGCCGAGACCGGCGGGGACCTGTTCACGCTCTCGGTCGCCGGCAACCAGACCGGTCGGCTGCTGCTACTGAGCGAGAAGTCGGATGCGGCGGAGCAGGCGTTCCGCGGCACGCTGCTGGATTCGATCCGGCTGCACTACGACGAGGGTGTGGCGTACAGCCTCGAGGGGCTCGGCGGCGTCGCGGCGCAGCGCGGCGACGCCGAGCGCGCCGGTGCGCTCGCGGCGGCGGCCGGCAGCATCCGTCATCGCATCGGAATGTTCGACGTGGATGCCTTCACGGTTCACACCGCGTTCGTCGATCGGCTGCGTGCGGTCGAACCCGACGGGGTCGCTGCGGGCGAGCGGCGCGGCGCGGAGCTGACGCTCGCCGAGGCGATCGCGCTCGCGCTGCCGGCGCCGGACCGCGACATCGCCGAGGACGTCGTCGCGCACTGGTGAGGCGCGGGGGGGTCGGGGGCGGGCGGTCGGTCGGGGGCGGCTTGCGGCGGCGCGGTTTTCACGGTGGCGCGGTTTAGTGGTGGCGCAGTTCGTGGTTTACGTGGCGCAGCGGTGGTGCGGTATCAGCGGTGGCGCGATTTTCGCGGTTCGCCGTTTCGCAGTTCCGCCGAACCCACACCCCCGTGCCGAACCCACACTTCCCGGGCGCCGGAACGTGTGGGTTCGGCGAGAATGAGCGGGTTCGGCGAGCCGGGACCCCGACGGGGCGCGCGGCGGAGCCGGGGGCCGGGCGGGGCGCCACTACGATCGGTGCTCGATGAGCGCCACGATGATCGCCCGGGACCTCGCCGCTGGGCACGGCGACCGCACGCTGTTCGAGGGGCTCGACCTGGTGGTCGCGCCCGGCGACGTGATCGGGCTGGTCGGCGTCAACGGCGCGGGCAAGACGACGCTGCTGCGTACGCTCGCGGGGTTGATCCCGGTCGAGAGCGGGACCGTCGCGCTGAGCCCGCCCAGCGCCGCCGTCGGGTACCTGCCGCAGGAGCGCGACCGGCGGCCCGGCGAGAGCGTGCGGGACTTCCTGGCCCGTCGCACCGGTGTCGGCCCGGCGCAGGCGGCGATGGACGCCGCCGCCGATGCCCTGGCCGGCGCCGCGCCCGGCGCCGACGACCGGTACGCGACGGCGCTGGAGCGCTGGCTCGACCTGGGCGGCGCCGACCTGGAGGAACGCGCCGAGCAGGTGGCCGCCGACC
>CAXTES010000193.1:0-5093 GCA_964243215.1 uncultured Microbacterium sp.
ACAGCAACAGCAACGACGCGCCGCCCCCCGCCCGCCCGCCCACATCCGAGACCGACGCGACGGATGCCCCGACCCCGCCGTTCGAGACGGCCCGGGCCGAGGCATCCCGGCGCGAGAAACCTAGGCGCGCGCGGCCTCGGACACCCGACGCGCGGCCCCGAGCGCCTGCTCGAGGTCGGCCTTGAGGTCGTCGACGTTCTCCAGTCCCACTGACAGGCGCACCAGTCCCGGCGTGACGCCCGTGGTCAGCTGCTGCTCGGGCGTGAGCTGGGAGTGGGTCGTGGATGCCGGGTGGATCACGAGGGACCGCACATCGCCGATGTTGGCGAGGTGACTGAACAGCGTCAGGCTGTTGACGAACTCGCGCCCGGCTTCGACCCCGCCCTTCAGCTCGAACGACAGCACCGCGCCGACGCCCTTCGGGGCGTAGCGGTTCGCGGCGGCGTACCACGGCGACGTGGGCAGCCCCGAGTAGTTCACCGATGCGACGTCGTCGTGGTTCTCGAGCCACTCCGCGATCTCCTGCGCATTCTGCACATGACGTTCGATGCGCAGCGACAGGGTCTCGATCCCCTGGATCAGCAGCCACGCGCTCTGCGGCGAGATGGCCGACCCGAGGTCGCGCAGCAGCTGGACCCGCGCCTTGATGATGTACGCCAGACCGTCGCCGACCGCCGCGGTGTACGACGCGCCGTGATACGACGGGTCCGGCACGGTCAGGCCGGGGAACTTGTCGACGTTCTTGGACCACTCGAAGGTGCCGCCGTCGATGAGCACGCCGCCGATCACGGTGCCATGACCGCCGAGGAACTTCGTGGCCGAGTGCAGCACGATGTCGGCACCGTGCTCGAACGGGCGGATCAGATACGGGGTCGCGATCGTGTTGTCGACGATGAGCGGGATGCCGTTGTCGTGGGCGACATCGGCGACGGCGCGGATGTCGAGGACGTTGATCTTCGGGTTGCCGATCGTCTCGGCGAAGAACAGCTTCGTGTTGGGCTGAACCGCCCGGCGCCACTCGTCCGCGTCATCCTGATTCTCGACGAAGGTGGTGGAGATCCCGAGCTTGGACAGGGTGTACTTGAACAGGTTGTAGGTGCCGCCGTAGATCGAGCTCGACGACACGATGTGGTCGCCGGCCTCGGCGATGTTGAGCACGGCGAAGGTCTCGGCGGCCTGGCCGCTGGCGACCAGGAGCGCGCCGGTGCCGCCCTCGAGCGCGGCGAGCCGCTCCTCGACGACAGCCTGCGTCGGGTTCATGATGCGGGTGTAGATGTTGCCGAACTCGGCGAGGGCGAACAGGTTCGCGGCGTGCTCGGTGTTGTCGAACACGTACGACGTCGTCTGATAGATCGGGGTCGCGCGCGCCTTCGTGGTGGGATCCGGCTGCGCGCCGGAGTGGATCTGCTTGGTCTCGAAACGCCAGTTCTCGGGTGTGGACACGGCTCGCTCCTGCATCGGGTAGGTGGGCGCGGCTGTGCCCGCGGCCCCGTCCGACAGTAGAGACGGGCGAGCACTCTCGACAACGCGCGGGAAATGTTACGTAACGCGGGTCGGCTCGACCCGCCACCGTGCCCCGGTAGCGTGGGGGGATGGCGACACGGCGCGCGGTGGTGACCGGGGGAAGTTCGGGAATCGGTGCCGCGACGGTCCGGATGCTGCGCGAGGGCGGCTGGGACGTCGTGGCCGTCGCACGTCGTGCGCAGCGGCTGCGGACGGTGCAGGAAGAGACCGGAGCGGTCGCCTACGCCGCCGATCTGACCACCCAGGCCGACGTCGATGCGCTCGCACAGTGGCTCGCCGAGACGGGTCCGGTGCACGCGCTCGTGCAGGTGGCCGGCGGCGCCCGCGGCGCCGACCGGGTGGAGGACGGCTCGATCTCCGACTGGCAGTGGATGTTCGACACGAACGTGCTGTCCAGTCAGCGACTGGTCGCCGCGCTGCTGCCGCTGCTGCGGCGCGCCGCTGATGCGGACGGCCACGCCGACCTGGTGTTCGTCACCTCGACCGCCGCGCAGACGGCGTATCCCGGCGGCGCCGGCTACAACGCCGCCAAGGCGGCGGAGAAGATGCTCGTGAACGCGCTGCGACTGGAACTGAACGGCGAGCCGCTGCGGGTCGTGGAGATCGCGCCGGGGATGGTCTACACCGAGGAGTTCACCATCAACCGGCTCGGCGGCGACACCGCCGCCGCGGAGAAGGTGTACGAAGGCGTCGAAGCGCCGCTGACCGCCGACGACATCGCCGACATCATCGCGTACGCGCTGAACGCGCCGCGGCACGTCAACCTCGACCTGGTGACGGTGCGGCCCGTCGCCCAGTCCGCGCAGCATCTGCTCGCGCGCGGACCGCTGCACGTGCGCTCGGCGCAGTAGGAGCGCCCCCGTGCCGTCGACACCCGAAACCGGAACCGCCACCGTGACCGACGACCACGAGACCCTCACGTGGGATGCCTTCGGCGAGGCATCCCGCGACCTGGCCCGTGCGATCGTGGCCGATGGATTCGCGCCGGAGGTCGTCGTCGCCATCGCCCGCGGCGGACTGCTGCCGGCCGGAGCGATCGCGTACGGTCTCGGGATCAAGAACTGCGGCGCGATCAACGTCGAGTTCTACACCGGCATCGGAACGGTGCTCGACGCGCCCGCGGTGCTGCCGCCCGAGCTGGACATGACCTACCTCGACGGGCGCCGCGTGCTGCTCGTCGACGACGTCGCAGACAGCGGCCGCACGCTCGATCTCGCCGTCGGGATGCTGCGCAAGCGAGGGGCCGAGGTGCGTTCGGCCACGATCTACACGAAGCCGACGACGATCATCCAGCCCGACTACGCGTGGCGCGACACCGGCCGGTGGATCGACTTCCCCTGGTCGTATCGCGGCACGGTGCTCGACGAGGACGCGCACTGACGTGGCGCTGAGCCTCCCCGAACTCGCCGACGCCGGACTGATCGATCGCGACTGGGCGGCGGCGCTCGAACCCGTCGCGCCGGACATCGCCGCGCTCGGTGACCGGCTGCGTGCCGAGGTCGCCGGCGGCAAGCGGTATCTGCCGGCCGGTGATCGTGTGCTTCGCGCCTTCGCACAGCCGATGTCGCACGTCAAGGTGCTGATCGTCGGGCAGGATCCGTATCCCACGCCGGGGCATCCCATCGGGTTGTCTTTCGCTGTCGACCGTCAGGTGCGCCCGTTGCCGCGCAGCCTCGCGAACATCTACGCCGAGCTCAGCGACGATCTCGGCATCCCGCCGGCCGCCCACGGCGATCTGGGGGCGTGGAGCGATCAGGGGATCATGCTGCTGAACCGGGTGCTCACCGTCTCGCCGGGCAACCCCGGTTCGCACCGCGGCTGGGGATGGGAGAAGGTCACCGCGCACGCGATCGAGGCCCTCGTCGCCCGTGGCGGACCGCTCGTGGCGATCCTGTGGGGGAGGGATGCCGCGAACCTGCGGCCGATGCTCGGCGCCACCCCGATCATCGAGTCCGTCCATCCGTCGCCGCTGTCGGCGAGCCGCGGATTCTTCGGCTCGCGACCGTTCTCCCGCGCCAACGCCCTGCTGGAGCAGCAGGGCGCCTCGGCGGTGGACTGGCGCATCCCGAATGCCCCCGCGGCCGCCGCGTAGGCTGTCCGCATGCTGGAGGAGGAATACCAGAAACGGCGGCAGTTGCCGCGGCATCTGCGCCCTCCCGCAACCGTCGAGCCGGCCTTCTCGTACGCCATCCGGCCCGCCGAGGAACGCGACCTTCCGCACATCCGGGAGATCTACAACTACTACGTGACCAACTCGGTCGTCACCTTCGACGAGAAGAAGTGGACGATCACGAAGTGGCGCGAGAAGTTCGCGTACCTCGCCAAGCACCGGATGCCGTTCCTGGTGGCCGAGTCACCGAGCGGACAGATCCTCGGGTACGCGCTCGTGCAGCCGTGGTCGGGGAAATCGGCGTACCGCTTCACCGTCGAGGACTCGATCTACCTCGGTCAGGCCGCCGCCGGCAAGGGGCTCGGTCGCGGATTGCTGGAGGCGCTGATCGCCGCTTGCCAGGAGGCCGGCATCCGCGAGATCCTCGCCGTCATCAGCGACAAGGGAGCCGAGCGTTCCGTGGCGCTGCACGAGAACCTCGGATTCGTCGAGACCGGGCGGATGGGCCGGGTCGGGTTCAAGTTCGGCCGGTGGCTGGGCACCATCTACCTGCAGAAGCACATCAAGCCCAGCAGGCAGAAGCGATCCATCTTCGGACGGTGAGGATCAGCGACGGGCCGGAGCGGCGAAGGTCTGCACCGCCTCGACGAGCGTCAGCCAGGGGCCGCTCATCTGCGCATCCGGCAGCTGCGCCGACCGCTCGTCCTGGTCGCAGCGGGCGTCGATGGCCCACATGAAGCGGTCGGCCCCGCTCTGCTGAACGGTCGAGGACACCGTCTGCCACGGGCAGTCCTCGATGATCCGGATCCACACGGCGGCCTCCTCGCTCGCCGGTTCCGCTCGCCATTCCCGCCGCAGACCCGCGAAGCCCCCGCTGCGCACCACCCGCACCACGATCGCCGCAGCGCGGGTGTCGTCGCTGTGGTCGCTGTCGCTACGGGGCATCCTCCAGAACGCCGACGCCCACCCAGCCGGCGCGGACGGCGACGACCTCCTCCGAGGTTTCACCGTACTCCGCCGTCGCCACGTCGAGTGTGCTCTGCGCGAACTGCGCGAACGTGGCCGTCGGCACCAGCGTGCCGCCGGTCACGGCGAGGTACCACACGCGGCCGGCGCGCTCCCACGCCTTGCCGCCGAGTGCGACGGCGACGAGGTAGAACGCGTGATTCGGGATGCCGGAGTTGATGTGCACACCGCCGTTGTCGTCGATCGTGTCGACGTAGTCGCGCATGTGCGCCGGCTGCGGGTCCTTCCCGAGGACGTCGTCGTCGTAGGCGGTGCCGGGGGCCTTCAGCGACCGCAGCGCCACGCCCTGCACCGCGGCGGTGAAGATGCCCTGCCCGATGAGCCACGACGCCTGATCGGCGGTCTGGCCGAGCTGGTGCTGATCGGTGAGCACACCGAACACGTCGGAGATCGACTCGTTCAAGGCCCCGGACTGACCCTGGTAGGTCAGGCC
>CAXTES010000194.1:0-5089 GCA_964243215.1 uncultured Microbacterium sp.
CAATTCGTGGGCGCCGTAGCTGTTGTCGTCGGGGTTGACCGTGACGCCCGGAGCGACGATCTCGTCGATACGGTCCAGGATGTCGGCGGAGAGTTCGATGTCGACGGCGGGGAGGTAGGACTCCAGCTGCGCCATGGTGCGCGGTCCGACGATCGCGGCGGTGACGCCGGGATGGTTGATGACGAACGCGATGGCGAGTTCGATCAGCGACATGCCCGCCTGATCCGCGACCTGGGCGAGGTCTTCCACGACGTCCAGCTTGCGCTGGTTGGCCGGGACGGTCATGTCGAAGCGCGCGGATGGCCGGGCGTTGGATGCTGGCGCGGATGGCGAGTCCTTGCGCCACCGGCCGGTCAGCCAGCCCCCAGACAGCGGGCTGTAGGTGAGCGTCCCCATGCCGTGACGCATCGTGGTGGGCAGCACATCCTCCTCGATGCCGCGCACGAGCATCGAGTACGGCGGCTGCTCGGTGACGAACCGTTCGAGGTTCCGCTCGCGCGCCGCCCACTGCGCCTCCACGATCTGCGACCCGGAGTACGACGACGACCCGATGTACCGGACCTTGCCCTGTCGCACCAGATCGGTCAGCGCACCCAGCGTCTCTTCGACATCCGTGTCCGGACTCGGCCGGTGCACTTGATAGAGGTCGATGTGGTCGGTACCCAGCCGCTCGAGCGAGTTCTCGACCTCGCGGATGATCCAGCGACGCGACCCGCCCCGATCGTTCGGTCCGTCACCCATGGGCATGAAGAACTTCGTCGCGAGGAAGACGTCATCCCGGCGGTCCTTCAGCGCCGCGCCGACGATCCGCTCCGATTCGCCGCCCGAGTACACGTCGGCGGTGTCGACGAAGTTGATCCCGGCATCCAGAGCGCGATGGATGATGCGGATCGAGTCGTCGCGGTCGTCGTTGCCCCACGGGCCGAACATCATCGCCCCCAGGCACAAGGGGCTGACCTGGACGCCGGTGCGTCCGAGCGGGCGGTACTTCATGGGTGCTCCTTCGTGTCGGATGCCGGGATGCCGGCTCCATCGGGGCGTCTCCGCCGTCACGCGTCAACGGTAGAGCCGGCTCACGACTCATCGTGCGACGAATACTTCCGTTCGAACCGCCGCGTCTCGGCGAACAACTCCCTGTCCTCTGGAGCGCCACCGCCGAACCCGCCGTGCGGCATGGCCTCGAAGATGTGCAGCTCGGTCGGGACGCCGGAGGCAACCAGCTTGCGGTGCATTCGAACGGCGTTCGACAGGAAGATCTCCCGCGTGCCCGCGGAAAGGAAAGTCGGGGGGAATCCCGTCACGTCGCCGAAGAGCGGAGACACGTACGGGTCGGCGAGGTCATGTCCGCCGGCGTAGAGCAGATTCGGGCGCATCAGCGAGCCCATGACGTCGATCCCGAGGTTGGTGCGGAAGGAGTCTCCCGACTCGGTCAGGTCGAGCTCGGGGCTCAGCAGCACCAGCGCCGCCGGCATCGGCAGGCCGGCATCCTTCGCCCGCAGCAGCATCGCGGCGGCGAGGTTGCCGCCCGCCGAGCCGCCGCTCACGATGATCTGCTCGGGCTCACGCTCCTCGAGTGCCCTGCGGTAGACCGTGAGGCAGTCGTCGAGGGCGGCCGGATAGGGATGCCGCGGCGGCATGCGGTAATCGGGTACCCATGTCTCACCGGATCGCGCGACGGCGGCGGACATAGCAACCATCCACGCGAGGTCGCGGCCGAACTGGATGAGCGCCCCGCCGTGGATCTCGAGGAAGAGGGTGGATCGCTCATCCTCCCGGACCGACGCGGGACGCAGGACGAAGGTCCGGACGCCGGAGACGTCCTCGGTCCGCCGCTCGATCACGTCACTCGACGGCATGTGCGGTGAGAACATCTCGGTCACACGCGCGTCGCGCGTTTCGACGAACCGTTCCCACCCCTCGACATCCTCGAGGGTTGGATAGTCCTGCGCTGCTGCCCCGTCCGACGGGAGTGACAGGAACGCTTTGGCGGCGTCGCTCACGCTCGTCGGCGCGTCCGGTCGGACGTGACGGTGCGGACTTTCGGATGCGCCGTCCGTGGGCGGAACACCCCGGGCGACAGGGGGCCAGATCCGATACGCGGGAGCGTCGGCCATGCCCGGAGCCTACTCGGGGGCGAGGGCGGCACCCGGGCTCGATTTCCGAGCGATACGCCGGAGCGATCGGTGACAGTCTGTGAGTCAGCGACCGGATCGTCACATGGCCGCGACCGCACCTGACGGAAGGAAGAACCGAAATGAGCTCCATCGTCGTACAGGCATTCATCTCTCTCGACGGTGTCATCCAGTCGGATGAGGGCACCGAGGACAACGGCGACGCCGGCTTCCCGTACGGCAACTGGCCGATCGACTACGACGCCGACCAACCCGACGAGGAGGGCAACGAGATCGTCCGGCAGTGGGAGTCCAAGGTCGAGGCGCTGCTGCTGGGACGCCGGACGTACGACATCTGGGCCAACGCGTGGGGGGTGTGGGATGAGAACGCCGAAGGCATCGACGGGGAATTCACGCGGCTGTACAACCGGGTTCCCAAGTACGTCGCATCCCGCACGCTCACCGAGGTGACCTGGAAGAACTCGCAGCTTCTGGGGCCCGACGTCCCCGGCGCCGTCCAGAAGCTGCGCGCCGAACCGGGTGGGGAGATCCGCGTCTGGGGTAGCTCGAAGCTGATCCGCACCCTCGCCGAGCACGACCTGATCAACGAGTACCGGCTCATGGTCTACCCGCTCGTGCTGGGCACCGGCACGAAGCTGTTCCCCGAGGGCTTCCCCTACGCCCGGTTCACGACGGTCGAATCCCGCCTGCTGGCATCCGGAGTCGTGGTCAACACGTATCGCCGTTCCGACGACGGGGATTAGATGCGGCCCTCCGCGCGTTCTGTTGCAGCAGGAGGACACATGACATCGGCCGCAGCACAGCCCGAACCGCACGGCGCGACGGAAGCCGCGGCTGCGCTGCGCCACTCGCTGAGCGCCGACGACTTCAAAGCCGTGTTCCGCGGGCACCCGGCCGGCGTCGCCGTGATCACCGCCGACGACGGTCACGGCCCGGTCGCGTTGACCGCGACGTCGGTGTCTTCGGTTAGCGCCGATCCTCCGCTGCTGGTGTTCTCGATCTCGTCCGAGTCGTCGGCGGCCGCGACCATCACCGCGGCCGACACGGTCGTCGTTCACCTGCTCGACGCGGATGACATCGAACTCGCCAAGCTCGGTGCCGCCAAGGGGGTCGACCGCTTCGCCGACCGGGCCGCTTGGTCGCGGTTGACGACGGGCGAGCCGGTGTTCCACGGCGCCCGCGCCTGGGTGCGGTGCGCGGTGATCAACCGCATCGACGCGGGCGGTTCCACGGTCATCGCCGCGCACGCGCTGCAGTCGAGTGTGACACGCCCGGTCGGGGATGCCGGCAACGCGCTGGTGTATCACAACCGCACCTGGCACCGCCTCGGCGAGCACTCCCGGCTGCAGTGACCGACGCGGCGTTCCCCGAGGGGTTCTTCGACCGCGACGACCGAACGTCGGATGCGGTGTTCTATCGTGCCCCGCGCTTGGTGACGCACATCGACGACGGCGCGATTCGGGCCGTCGGGCAGCTCTATGCCGAACTCGGCATAGACGGTTCGGCAAGCCGGCCGGCATCCGCCCTCGACCTCATGTCGTCGTGGGTGTCGCACTTCCGGACTCCGCCCCACCGGCTGACGGTCCTCGGGATGAACCGCGCGGAACTCGACGCGAACGCCGCCGCACACACCCGCGTGGTGCAGGACTTGAACGCCGACGCATCTCTGCCCTTCGACGACGACGTGTTCGACGCCGTCACCTGCTGCGTCTCGATCGACTACCTGGTGCGACCCGTCCCGGTGCTCACGGAAGTGGCCCGCGTGCTCAAGCCGGGGGCGCCGATCGTGATCACCTACTCAAATCGGTGCTTTCCGACCAAGGCCGTCTACGGGTGGCTGGCCACGACGGATGAGCAGCACGGCGAGCTGGTGAGCCGGTACCTCGCCCTGGCGGGCGGGTTCGATACGGCGTCGGTCTCGCTGCGTACACCTGCGTCCGGCTATCGGGGCGATCCGCTCTGGTCCGTCGTGGCGCACTCACACTGACGCAGCGCCTGTCAATCCCCTGTACATCGCGATTGAAGTCTCGCTTCCGCTGAAATACCCTAATGCCCGAGTTGCCCGCAGCCCCCGGTCGACTCCACCGCCACCGAACGCGCACCGGGTTGGAGCAATCGTGGGGACCTTCCGTTACGGCTCTCCCGAGCAGTCCTGCACCATCGACGACCGTGCGCTCGCGCATCTTCAGATCGTCATCATCAGCAAGCTCCGCTACGGCGAGCGCTTCGCGTTCTCGTGCCGGGATGAAGGCAGCGGCGCAACCGTCATGTTTTGGCTGTCGCCGAGCATCCCGATCTGGTTCGATGTCTTCGAGACTGCGCCGATCCTCATCAATCCCCACTGGCTCCACGCGCTCGAGCGCACCGCCGGTACGGTGCAGGGTCTGCACGTCGTCAACGAGCCCGAGATCCACCCGCGGGTGCTGACGCGTGACCCGGCCCGCGAACTCGAAGAAGCGCACGTGTGAGTTCGGCCGATCAGGGGCCGCCCATCCAGTGATCGATGCGGTGTGTGTCCGGCGAGAATCCGTGACTGATGCCGTACAGGACCGCCTGCGTCCGACTCGAGGCTCCGATCTTGCGGTAAACGGACCGGATGTACGACTTGACGGTGTTCGGGCTGAGGTAGGTCAGTCGCGCGACGTCGGCGTTGCTTTTGCCCTGGGTGATCAGCGCGAGAATCTCGGACTCCCGGTCGGTGATCCCCTCGAGTCGCCCCGGCCAGTCCAGGCCCGGCGCGCTCGGGGCCCGGCGGCTCTGCTCGCTGACGACCGTCTCGCCCGCGTGCACGGCCTCGATGGCCAGAACCAGCTCTTGCGCGGTCAGGGTCTTGGAAAGGTAGCCGTGAACCCCGAGCTGACGGGCCGCCTCGACGAGTTCGGGCTGCAGGTTCCAGGTGTAGACGACGACGTGCCGGGCGCGCGGGTTCTGGACGAGACCGGCGATCTCTTGATGGT
>CAXTES010000195.1:0-5043 GCA_964243215.1 uncultured Microbacterium sp.
CTCGTACATCGTGCCCGTCGCCGGTCTGGCGTTCGTCGAGCTGGGCACGGAGGAGTCGCGGCGCGTCGGATTCGTGGCGTGACCGGCGTCGAAATCCTGCTGGCGTTCCTCTTCGGCGCCGCGATCGGCGCCGCGGTGCACGCACTCCTACCCCACCGCGAGACCCGCGGAATCGCCCTGGCTCCCGTGCTGGGCGCGCTCGTCGGCGGGGCGGTGTGGATGCTGCTGACCTGGGCCGGCTGGACGCTGGACAACCCGCTGCTGTGGCTGGCGTCGATCGCCGCGCCGGTGGCGGTGACGTTGACCGCGGTCGGCATCCTGACCCGGATGCGAGTCGCGCAGGACCGCCGCGAGCGGGTGCGTCTCAAGATCGTCTGATCCGGGGCGCTCAGGCCTGCAGGCCCATCGCCTCCATCCGTTTCGAGTGCGCCGCCATCAGATCGGTGAAGACGGGCTCGACCTTCTGCTGGGCCGCCGGAAGCGCCGCCGGCCGCAGTGCCGCGCGGGCGATGAGCAGGGTGTCTCCGACCAGGCGCCTCCCCCACAGCGCGAGCAGCGACGACCACTCGGAGTCTCGCGCGATCGCCGCGGTGAGGATGTCGACGATGGCCTGGCGGTCGTCGTCGGCGCGCAGGATGCGCGCGACCCGCCGTCCGGTATCGCCGTAACTGGACGACAGCGCATCGTAGAAGTCGTCGAGCATCCCCGCGGTGATGTGCACCGACAGGATCGTCTCCTCCGGTCGGACCCCGTGGGTGGCGTGCCGGAACGCGTCGAGCGGCTCGCGAAACGGCAGCATCAGCGCGGTGGGATCGTCGCCGTGGTCCCGGATGAGGGCGACGAGCGCCTCGTGCTTGGTCAGCGCCGCGCCGGCGGCCCGCGACAGCGCCTCCTTCTGCGTCAGTTCGGGCGTCGTGGCGATCAGTTCGCTGAGCGTCTCGACGTAGCCGAGCTGCAGATAGGCGGCCTGGCCGAGGAACGTGTCGACCTCGGGCGCGAGCTCTTCGAAGTCCACTCGGGTGGTCGCGGCGAGCTCTTCGCGGGAGCGGAGCCGCAGCACGCGCCGCGGCGCCGAGCGCCGCCGGAACCACTCGAACACGGTGCTCAGCCTAGTTGTCGGGCCTGAAGTATCCTGGAGGGGTCCCCGGCGTCGGATCGGGGCCCCCGCGCCTGTGGCTGAGAAGGGCGTGGACTTCTCGCCGGCGGCGACCGCCGCCCTCATTCAGACAGGCATCCATATCGTGACGACCTTCGCCGAACTCGGCGTGGACCAAGACATCGTCGACACCCTCGCCGCCCGCGGCATCGTCGACACCTTCCCGATCCAGGAGCAGACCATACCGCTGGGCCTTCCCGGCCAGGACATCATCGGCCAGGCCAAGACCGGCACCGGCAAGACCTTCGGCTTCGGCATCCCCGTCGTGCAGCGACTGGGGTCCGATCCCGCGCCGGGGGTCAAAGCGCTCATCGTCGTGCCGACCCGGGAACTGGCGGTGCAGGTCTACGAAGACATCGACATGCTGACGGCGAACCGATCCACGAGCGTCGTGGCCATCTACGGCGGCAAGGCGTACGAGGGTCAGATCGAGCAGCTCAAAGCTGGCGCGCAGATCGTGGTGGGAACCCCCGGGCGTCTCATCGACCTGTCCAACCAGCGTCTGCTGGACCTGTCGAACGCCACCGAGGTCGTGCTCGACGAGGCCGACAAGATGCTGGATCTGGGCTTCCTGCCCGACATCGAGAAGATCTTCTTCAAGCTGCCCGCGATCCGCCACACGCAGCTGTTCTCGGCCACGATGCCCGGTCCCATCGTGGCGCTGGCCCGCCGGTTCATGTCCAACCCGATCCACATCCGGGCGACCGACCCCGACGAGGGTCTGACCCAGGCGAACATCCGCCACCTGGTGTACCGGGCGCACGCGCTGGACAAGGACGAGGTGATCTCGCGCATCCTGCAGGCCGACGGCCGCGGCAGGACCGTCATCTTCACCCGCACCAAGCGCGCCGCCCAGAAGCTCGTCGACGAACTCGGCGATCGCGGCTTCAACGCCGCAGCCGTGCACGGCGACATGAGCCAGGAGGCGCGGGAGCGCTCGATGGCGGCGTTCAAGGCCGGTAAGCGCGATGTGCTGATCGCCACGGATGTCGCCGCCCGCGGCATCGACGTGGACGACATCACGCACGTCATCAACCACACGATCCCCGATGACGAGAACGCCTACCTGCATCGCGCGGGCCGCACCGGGCGTGCCGGCAAGACCGGCATCGCGGTCACGTTCGTCGACTGGGACGACCTGCACAAGTGGGCACTGATCAACCGTGCGCTCGAATTCGGTCAGCCCGAGCCCGTCGAGACGTATTCGTCGAGCCCGCACCTGTATTCCGAGCTCGGCATCCCCTCGGGCACGAAGGGGCGCATTGCGACGGCGCCGCGCACGCAGACGGTGCGGACCCCGGATGCCTCGTCCCCCGCCGACGGCCGCGGCGACGGTGCACCGCGACGTCGGCGCCGGCGCCCGAGCGACGAACCGGAGACCAGGCCCGCGACGAGCATCGCCGACGGGGCCGGCACCCACGACGGCGGCGGCAAGGAGCACCACGACGGCAAGCCGGCCGCCGCGCGCCGCCGGCGCCGTCGCGGCCCACGCCCGAGCGGCGCACCGACCGCCGGCGCCTGATCCGTCCTCAGGGGTAGACCGGGTCGCTGCCGCTGCCGCGCTCGATGATGCGCTGGACCATCGCATCCGTCGTCGTGAATTCGCCGGGTACGTTGGGTTTGCCCAGTCCGTGGTAGTCGCTGGACCCCGTCACGATGAGGTCGCCGGCCGCGATGACGGCGCGCAGGACGCGCAGCCCGTCGGGCAGGTTCTCGCGGTGCCCCAGCTCGAATCCGGCCAGCCCCGCCGCCAGCATCCGCTCGAGCAGCGGCGCCGGCAGCACGCCCGCGCGACCGGCGGGATGGGCGATGATCGGGACGCCGCCGGCGCCGACGATCAGCTCGACCGCGGTCACCGGATCGGGTGCGAACAGCGCGATGTAGTACTCCCCGCGCGGACTGAGGATGCTCGAGAACGCCTCGGCGCGGTCCCGGACGTGCCCGCGCGCGACGAGTGCGTCGGCGATGTGGGGCCGGCCGACCGTCGCGTCGCCGGCGGTCTGGGCGACGATGTCGTCCCACGTCAGGTCGTAGTCGCGCCCGATCCGGTCGGCCATCGTGCGGGCGCGGTCGAGGCGAGAGGACCGGATGCGGTCCGTCATCGCCCGCAGCGCGAGATCGTCGGGATCCACGAGGTAGGCCAGCACGTGCACGCTGCGCCACTGGTGCTTGGCGGACAGCTCCATCCCCGGGATGAACGTCAGCCCCAGCGAGACCGCCGCGTCGGCGGCCTCGGCCCAGCCCGCCGTCGTGTCGTGGTCGGTCAGTGCAGCCGTGCGCAGGCCGTGACGGTGGGCCGCGGCCAGCACGAGCGCGGGTGACTCCGTGCCGTCCGAGAACACCGAGTGCATGTGCAGGTCGCTCGGCCCTTCGAAGCGCCGCGTGACCGTCACGGATCCGAGCGTATCGCCCGGGCACCGGCTCCCGGCCGCGGCATCCGTCGATCTCCCAGCCGGCTGACATAGGCTCGCCGAGTGCGTCGGATGGCGGGGGTGCTGATCGTCGCGCTGGGCGCGATCGCCGCCGCCGTCCTCACGTGGCCGCAGTTCTTCCACCTCGAGCGCACCTTTCCGATCGCCCAGCTGATCGCCTTCCGCGGGCTCGTGGTGGTCGGCTTCGGCGCCGCCGTCGTGGTGTTCCTGCTGCTCGCGCTCGCCCGCCCGCTGCGTCCGGTCGCCGCCTCGCTCGCGGTGGTGGCCCTCCTCGGCGGCGTCGCGAACGCCGCCGTGCTGACCGGGCGGGGCCTCGGCTCGGATGCGCTGCCGGTCAAAGGCGACGCATCCGTTCGCGTCATGACGTGGAACACCGCCGGCGACGCGACGTCGGCGGACACCATCGCCCGCACCGCGGTGGCGATGGATGCCGACATCGTCGCGCTGCCCGAGACCACGATCGAGACCGGCGAGCAGGTCGCTCTGGCGATGCGTTCGATGGATCACCGGATGTGGGCCTATCACACCGAGTACGGCAGCGACGGGTGGGATGCCAGTTCCACAACGCTGCTGATCTCAACGCGGCTGGGCGACTACGCCGTCATCCCGGAGTCGCAGAGCGGCACGTCCAATGTGCCGAGCGCGATCGCGATGCCGGTCAGCGGCACCGGACCGACCGTGGTCGCCGCGCACGCCGTCGCCCCGCGGCAGAGCTTCATGCAGGACTGGCGCGACGACCTGCAGTGGTTGGCCGATCAGTGCGGATCCGGCAGCGTCATCATGGCCGGCGACTTCAACGCGACCAGTGACCACATGGCCGGTCTCGGCACCGACGGCGGCACGCTGGGCCGTTGCCACGACACCGCGGACGAGACCGGCAGCGGCGCGGTCGGCACCTGGTCGACGCGCCTGCCGGCCCTGCTGGGCGCGCCCATCGACCACGTGATGACCACCGCGGACTGGACGGTGACCGGATCGCTGGTGCTGCGGTCCCTCGACGACTCCGGCAGCGATCACCGGCCGCTCGTCGTGCAGTTGGAGCCTTCCGGCTGAGCCCCACGGTGGGAGACTGGCAGGATGAGCGATCCCACCGACAGCACCACGGCGACGACCGTCGAGGAGCAGCCCCGCCCCAACGCCAACCGGCGGGCGCCGTTCCCGAAGGGCTTCCTCGACACCATCTCCACGGGGTGGGCGCAGCGCCGGGAGGCGACGCCGGCACCGCGCGAGCAGGCGGGGTCCGCGGCGCTTCGCCGCGCCGCGGTCTCGGCGGCGTTCCCCGGCGAACGGCTCGTCATCCCCGCCGGCGGCCTCAAGCAGCGCAGCAACGACACCGACCACCCGTTCCGCGCGCATTCGGCATTCGCGCACCTCACCGGCTGGGGCTCGGATGCCGAGCCGGACTCGCTGCTCGTGTTCGAACCGAACGACACCGGCCACGACGTGACGCTGTAC
>CAXTES010000196.1:0-3579 GCA_964243215.1 uncultured Microbacterium sp.
CGCTCAAGGTCAACCAGGCCGGCGTCATCCCGGTGATCTTCGCGAGCTCGCTGCTCTACCTGCCGCAGCTGCTGAGCAACGTCTGGTCGAGCAACGAGACGTTCACGAAGTTCATCACGCGGTTCCTCAGCTCCGGCGACCCGCTCTACCTGTGCAGCTACTTCGCGTTGATCGTCTTCTTCACCTACTTCTACGTCGCCATCACCTTCAACCCGGTCGAGGTGGCAGACAACATGAAGAAGTACGGCGGGTTCATTCCCGGCATCCGCGCCGGTCGGCCCACCGCCGAGTACCTCGACTACGTGCTGACGCGCATCACGCTGCCCGGCTCGATCTATCTGGGCCTGGTCGCGCTGATCCCGCTGATCGCGCTGGCGACGGTCAGTGCCAACCAGAACTTCCCGTTCGGCGGCACGTCGATCCTCATCATGGTCGGTGTCGGGCTGGAGACCGTGAAGCAGATCGACGCTCAGCTGCAGCAGCGCCACTACGAAGGACTTCTTCGGTGACGGCTCGGGCGTCCGCGCACGTCCGGCTGCTGATCGTCGGCCCGCAGGGCTCGGGCAAGGGAACGCAGGGCATCCGCGTCGCCGAGGCCTTCGGCATCCCGGCCATCTCCACCGGCGATCTGTTCCGCGAGAACATCCGGGAGGCCACCGAGCTCGGCCGACGGGTGCAGGCGATCATCGCAGCGGGCGACCTGGTTCCCGACGAGCTGACCAGCGCCGTCGTGCGGGACCGGCTGAGCCACGCGGATGCCGCGGAGGGGTTCCTGCTCGACGGGTATCCGCGCAACCTCAGCCAGGTCGCCGACCTGGACGCGTTCCTGCCCGAAGACGCGCTGGATGCGGTGATCGAACTGGTGGTGCCCCGTGGCGAGAGCATCGCGCGCCTCGCCCTGCGTGCCCACGAGCAGGGTCGCACCGACGACACCGCCGAGGTGATCTCGAACCGCCTCGCGATCTACGAGCGCGAGACCGCCCCGATCCTCGAGGTGTACGGCCAGCGGGGGATCGTCGATGAGGTCGACGGTGTCGGGGGCCTGGACGAGGTCACCGACCGCATCGTCGCGGCGCTGCAGGCGCGGGGGCTCAGCCGCCGCGTCGCCGCCTGACGTGGGGTTCGGTCGCGGCGTCTACAAGTCGCCGGCCCAGCTGCGGGCGATGGTGGAGCCGGGGCTGATCACCGCTGCGGCGTTGTCCGCCGTGCGCGCGATGATCGCGCCCGGTGTGACGACCAGTGACCTGGATGCCGAGGCATCCCGGGTCATCGTCGGGGCGGGTGCCCGCTCGAACTTCCAGCTCGTGCGAGGGTACCGGCACACGATCTGCGCCTCGGTGAACGAGCAGGTGGTGCACGGCATCCCGTCGTCGCGGGCGCTGCAGCCCGGCGACATCGTCTCGATCGACGCCGGCGCCGAGCTGCGCGGATGGAACGGCGATTCCGCGATCACGGTCGTGGTGCCCGATGCGGCGCGCCCGGCGGTGATTTCGCAGCGTCTCGAGCTGTCGCGCGTCACGGAAGGGTCGCTGTGGGCGGGCATCGCCGCGCTGGCGACGGCGTCGCACCTCGGCGAGGTCGGGGCCGCCGTGCAGGGCTATGTCGAGGCATCCGGCCACGAGTTCGGCATCCTCCGCGACTACGTCGGTCACGGCATCGGACGCCGGATGCACGAGTCGCCGTCGGTGTTCAACTACCGCGTGTCGGATGCGGGACCGGAGGTGCGGCCGGGCCTGGCCGTCGCCATCGAGCCGATGGTGGTCGCGGGCGATGCGGCGACGCACGTCGAGGACGACGGCTGGACGGTGTCGACCCTGGACGGGTCGGACGGCTCACACTGGGAGCACAGTGTCGCCGTGCATGATGGAGGCATCTGGGTGCTCACGGCGCCCGATGGTGGGGCAGCGGGTCTGGCGCCGTTCGGCGTTGTGCCGCGCGAGATCGAATAGGACTGACATGGCAACCGCTGTGCGCAAGAACAACTGGTTCGCGATCTGGGTGACGGTCGCGGTCGTGGCCGTCGTCGCGGTGGTCACCGCGCTCGTGCTGTGGATGAACGCTGCTGCGGCAGGCCCGGGCGACACCCCGCAGGGCTCGAGCATCAACACCGACACCGGCGCGATCTCGGTCGGCACGGGCCCGAACACCCTCGACACCTACGTCGACTTCCAGTGCCCGGTGTGCAAGAACTTCGAGGCCGCGTACGGCGACGCGATCCAGGAGCAGGTCGCAGCCGGAACCCTGACGCTCAACATCCATCCCATCTCGATCCTGGACCGGATGTCGCAGGGCACCGAGTACTCGTCACGGTCCGCGGGCGCCATGTACTGCGTCGCGCAGAGCGATCCCGACAAGGCCGTGGCATTCCTGCAGGCGTTGTATCAGAACCAGCCCGAGGAGAATTCGACCGGCCTGACCGACGCCGAGATCGTGCAGATCGCGACGAGCGCCGGCGTCACCGACACCGACACGGTGCAGAAGTGCATCAGCGACGGCACGTTCAAGAAGTACGCGCAGGCGATGACCGACAAGACTCCGATCCAGCCGGGCGAGTCCGGCATCGCGACGCCGACGATCGTGCTCAATGGCACGACGATCGCGAACTCGACGTTGACCGGTGACCCCCAGGCCGACATCGTCTCCAAGCTCCAGTAGGGCGGCGCTTCCTCCCCCGCGAACCCACACTCCGTTCCCGAACCCGCACCCCACAGCGTCTTTGGGGTGCGGGTTCGCGAGTTGAGTGCGGGTTCGGGATGCCACATCCTCTCCTGCACAGCCGGGGCCGCCGCGAGGGCTGTGCACCGAGTCGGGTCCGCATAGGCCGAAGGGGTGCGGGTACAGCCACGATGGTGGGCGTGGACCTCGGCACTGTTCGACGCAAGTTGCTGACTCGGCACGATCTGGACGTCTCGGGCGTCGGCGGTCGCGAACTGCAGCGCCGCCTGGCGAGAGGGGAGATACGGCGCCTTCACCTCGGCGCCTACGTCGACGCGAAGGAGTGGTCCGATGCGTACGCCGAGGAGCGCCATCTCTTGCATGTCCTCGCGGTGGCCGCCGCGAGGCGCGGGTCGGATGCCGTGGTGTCGCACTGTTCCGCGGCGGTGCTGTGGCAGCTTCCGCTGTTCCGCATGAACCCCCGCCGGGTGCACACGAGCGGCTCGACCACGCGCGGCGTCGTGAACGCGCTCGGCGACGTGTCGCGCCACGAGGTCGCCGTCCCCGCCGGTGATCGAGACGTGCGGGACGGCATCGTCTGCACGTCGCTGGCGCGAACGGTGTTCGACGTCATCCGCACCGTCTCCGAGGAGGCCGCGCTGTCGTGCGCGGATGCCGCCTTCCGCCGCGTGGCCTGGGATGCCGCGACACGCACATACGACACCGAAGCGGCGGCGGCGTTCCGCTCGGAGCTCGAGGAGCGCATCCGCCGCGCGGCAGGAGCCCGCGGCATCCGTCGTGCCCGCCGGATCGTCGCGATGGCCGACGGGCGTGCGCAGCTGCCGGGCGAGAGCGTCAGCAGGCTGTACCTCGCACTCCTCGGGTTCGAACCGCCGCGACTGCAGGTGAGCGTCCCGGGACCGC
>CAXTES010000196.1:3589-5042 GCA_964243215.1 uncultured Microbacterium sp.
AAGTAGTTATTTCGGCGCCGGGGTTTCCACCACGAGCGCCACGAACCGCCGCACGGCACGCCTCGCTGTCCGTCGCGCGGTTGGCCTGCTCCTGGCCGGTGACCAACGCGTCCTGATTGCCCATCGAGCTGGCCAGGCGCCGCGAGTGCAGGTGTGCGTCCCGGGACCGCGCGGCAGTACGTACTTCGTCGACTTCGGGCTCGACGACGTGCCGGCATGGGGCGAGTTCGACGGCACCGGCAAGTACACCGACCCAGCCATGATGGCCGGTGTCGGCTACGGGCCGCTGGCAGCCGAGAAGGAACGCGAGGACTGGATCCGCGGCACCACGCACCGCCCTTTCGCGCGATGGGGGATGCCGCACATCGCCTCCGCAGCGACGCTCGGCGGGCGGCTCGCCGCGTTCCAGATCTCCCCGCGCCGGTGACGGGTTCGCGGGCACCCACCCGCGAGCCCGCACTCAGCTCGCGATCCCGCACTCCGCGGCGCGCGCGGGGTGCGGGTTCGCGCGGAGAGTGTGGGCTCGGCGCAGAAGGGGGAGCGGGGGCGCCGCAGGGGCGCCGCGGTTTGCCGGTCCTTCTGGCATCGCGTACAATGGATCCTTGGTGCCTTGCGCCGTCATCGGCGTGTCCGAGCACTGAAATCCCATCCACCGCAGACCGGCCGGTCTGCACCAGCGATAGCGAGGCTATGGCCAAGAAAGACGGTGTCATCGAGATCGAAGGCGTCATCTCCGAAGCGCTGCCCAACGCGATGTTCCGCGTCGAGCTCACCAACGGACACAAGGTGCTCGCAACGATCTCGGGGAAGATGCGGCAGAACTACATCCGCATCATCCCGGAGGACCGCGTCGTCGTAGAGCTCAGCCCCTACGATCTCACGCGCGGCCGCATCGTCTACCGCTACCGCTAGCCCGGCCGAGAAGTAACGAGCGGCGAATGGATGCCGCGGCCCCGAGCCGCGCGGATCCGAACGCCGACTCGAAGACAGCGAACAGGAACATCATGAAGGTCAATCCCAGCGTCAAACCGATGTGCGATCACTGCAAGGTGATCCGCCGCCACGGCCGCGTCATGGTCATCTGCAAGTCCAACCCCCGCCACAAGCAGCGCCAGGGCTAGGACGCACAACTGAATACGCAACGGCAGGATCAGAACCTCGCGAGAGGGGACACCTCGGGTCGGAGGCCCGGGCACCGATCCTGCTCCACACCTCCGCAACACTCCCTTGGAGATCCGCATGGCACGTCTCGCCGGCGTCGACATCCCGCGTGACAAGCGCGTGGTCATCGCCCTGACCTACATCTACGGCGTCGGCCGTACCCGCTCGAACGAGATCCTGACCGCCACGGGCATCAGCCCCGAGGTCCGCGTGAAGGACCTGCACGACGACCAGCTCATCTCGCTGCGCGACTACATCGAGGGCAACCTCAAGGTGGAGGGCGACCTTCGCC
>CAXTES010000197.1:0-5010 GCA_964243215.1 uncultured Microbacterium sp.
CGCGAGTTCGAGCAGATGGAGATGGAGTTCTTCGTCGTGCCCGGCACCGACGAGGCGATCCAGCAGGAGTGGATGGATGCCTGCTGGGCCTGGTTCATCGACCTGGGGGTGGACGCCGAGAACATCCGGTGGTTCGAGCATCCGAAGGAGAAGCTCGCCCACTACTCCAAGCGAACCGTCGACATCGAGTACCGGTTCGGATTCACCGGCAGCGAGTGGGGCGAGCTGATGGGCGTCGCGAATCGGACCGATTACGACCTGCGGGTGCACCAGGAGAAGTCCGGCAAGGACCTGACCTACTTCGACCCGGCCACGAACGAGAAATTCATCCCGTACGTCATCGAGCCGTCGTTCGGTCTGACCCGCGCGCTGATGGCGTTCCTCGTCGACGCGTACGACGTCGAGGAGACCACCACCGCCGACGGCAAGGCCGACACCCGCACCGTGCTGCGCCTGGATCATCGCCTGGCGCCGTTCAAGGCGGCGGTGCTGCCGCTGTCACGCAACGACGCGCTGACTCCGACCGCTCGCGAGGTCGCCGACCTCCTGCGCCAGCACTGGGACATCGACTACGACGACGCGCAGGCGATCGGACGCCGCTACCGCCGGCAGGACGAGGTGGGCACGCCCTACTGCGTGACCGTCGACTTCGACACCCTCGAAGACCGTGCCGTCACCGTGCGCGACCGCGACACGATGCAGCAGGTGCGCGTGCCGATCGATCAGCTCGTCGAGCACCTGGACGGGCTGCTCACCGGGCTGTGACGGCCTGCGGCTGCGCGTTCACGCACCCCGGCGGGTCCGAGTTGCCGCTGATCTGGAAGTCCTGACACGTCAGGAAGCGGTTCTGGTACACGCCGAGGACGAAGGATGCCACGGCGATCAGCACGACGGTCGCGACGACTCCCCATCGCGCCCGCGTCCGCAGCTCGGTGAACAGGTCCGGCCACAGCACCCGCACCAGGATCCACAGCGTGAACGGGATGCCCACGAGCCCGACGAGCGAACCGACCAGGTCCACCAGCACCGAATACAGATCGGTGGTGTCGGCGTCGTCGAGGAAGGCCAGCGCCAACCACAGCGACGGCACGAGCAGCGCGACGATGCGGAACCAGCGCCTGCCGGTGCCGCGCGGCTGCACGATGACGATGACCAAGGCGGCCGTGGCCACCACCCAGACCGTCAGCAGCTGATCGAAGAACAGCACGCCCCAGGCGCCGAGGGTGAACGCCGGCCACCACACCGCCGCGGCCATGCCCACCAGCACGAGCCCGAACGCGCGCTGGTCGCGGTGCAGCTCAGGATCCGCCGGTCGGTGGGCGGCGTCCGGTGTTTCCATGCCGGGACCGTAACACGCGCGATCAGCGCAGCCGCGGAAGCTGCCACCCCAGCAGTACCGCGGTCATCCGGAGCACGAATGCCACCGCGAAACCGATGATCAGCGCGCTGCGCGACCTGCCGGTGGTCATCAGCAGAATCCCGGTGACCAGGCCGCCGGCCAGTGCGGCCGTGCCGTATACGCTCTCGGACAGGACATACGGTGTCCGCTCGAGCAGCAGGTCGCGAACCACTCCGCCGCCCGTCGCCGTCACACCGGCCAGCAGCGTCACCACCCACAGGTTGCAGCGGTGCTCGAACGCCTTCTGCGCGCCCGTGACAGCGAACAGTGCGAGTCCGGCGGCATCCACCGTCGTCAACACCATCGGGGGGACGACGTCCACGATCCCGACCAGCACGAACGTCGCCGCGGAGGCCGTGATGGCCGTGATCACGCGGCTCGGCGATCGCAACGCGGCCGGTGGCAGATCACCGAGCAGCACATCGCGCAGGATGCCGCCGGCGAGGGCGACCACGAAGCCGACGACGATGACGCCGAGCAGGTCGAGCCCGGCGTGGGCGGCCGCGGCCGCACCCTCGACCCCGAACAGGGCCGTCGCGGCGATGTCGATCGCGTCGAACGCGCGGGCGCTGAGCGCTGGCCGCGTCCGGACAACGGATCCAGCCACGTCTCCCCCTTCGGTGCCCGCCGCCTTTCTAGCATCGCGGTCGTGCAACCGCGGCTAGAGCTTCGGCGCGTGGTGGATCTGCTGCGCTTCGACCAGGCCGTCGCCGATCAGCGTCTCGACGGCGTCCGCGGCATCCTGGATCAGCACCGGCAGCGCGGTGCGCTCGCCGCTGCTGAAGGGCTCGAGCACCCAGTCGGCGGGGTCCTGCCGTCCCGCGGGCCGGCCGATACCGACCCGGACGCGGGCGAAGTCGGCCGTGTCGAGCGCCTTCGCGACATCGCGGAGGCCGTTGTGACCGCCGTGGCCTCCCCCGGACTTGAGCTTGATCGTGTCGAACGGGATGTCCAGCTCGTCGTGCACGATCACCACGCGGTCGGCGGCCACGTCGTAGTAGTCCGCGAGCGACGACACCGCGCCGCCCGAGAGGTTCATGAAGGAGTTCGGCTTGGCGAGCACCATCCGGGCCGCACCCGGGCGCAGCCACGTCTCCACGACCCGCGCGCCGGCCCTGTGCGAACGGAAGGACTCGCCGCGGCGGACGGCGAGCTCGTCGACCACCCGCTGGCCGACGTTGTGCCGGGTCAGCTCGTAGCGCGGGCCGGGATTGCCCAGCCCCACGACCAACCACGTGTCGGCCATGGCGGGTCACCTCCGATCGGCGGCGCGCCGGGGTCCGACTACTCGGATTCCTCGGTCGAGCCCTCGACGGCTTCGGCAGCCTCGGCGGCCTCGGCGGCCTCCTCGGACTGCTCCTCGGCCACCGCGGCATCCGCCTCGGCGATCTCCTCCTCGGCCGCGAGCGTCGACGACGGCACCGAGATCGCCACGATCAGCAGCTCGGGATCGGCGATCAACGTGGTACCGGACGGCAGCCGCAGGTCGGCCGCCGTGATGTGCGTGCCGTCCTCGAGGCCCTCGACGTCCACCTCGATGGTCTCGGGGATGTGGGTCGCCTCCGCCTCGACCGCGACCGTGGCGTTGTCGAGGTTGACGATCGTGCCGGATGCCGGTTCGCCCAGCACCACCACGGGCACGTCTACCTGGATCTTCTCGCCGCGCCGGACGACGAGCAGGTCGATGTGCTCGATGATCTGGTGCACCGGGTCCTTCTGCACGTCCTTGACGAGCGTGAGCTGGTCGGAGCCGTTCACGTTCAGCTGGAGAACCGCGTTGGCGCGGCGGATCAGCAGCGACACCTGGTGACCGGGAAGCGCGACGTGCACCGGGGCGGCGCCGTGGCCGTAGATGACCGCGGGGATCTTGCCCGCGGCCCGCAGCCGCCGGGCGAAGCCCTTGCCGAAGTTCTCGCGCAGCTCGGCGCGGACGGAGGTGTCTTCCGACATGGTGGTCTCTCTCCTTGCGGGCTCCGGGGCCCGGGTGTCTAGGTCGTGTTCTCGACTCGAACGCGCATGCGTGAGGAGAGCCCGAAGCCTGCTCACCGCGTCGATCACGGATGCTGCGCTGCCGCTCGCGCGATGCGCGGCATCCCTCGCCGAAGTTCGATCGAGTCTACCAGGCGGCCCGCTACGATGAGTCCCACCGCGACCCTGGAGGAACGATGGACAGCAAGCTCGCCGCCGATGTGCTGCTCGGAGTCATCGGCGGCATCGTCGCCCTCGGGTTCGTCGGCATCGTCGCCGGGTTCTGGGCGATGGGACGCAGCCTCTACCGCAAGGACTGACCGCTCACCGCTGCGCGAGCAGCTCGATCACCCGGCTGACGACCTCGTCGACGCTTCCGGAGGCGGGCACGACGACACCCGGCTCGTCGGCCTGCAGCGGTTCGAGCGCGCTCAGCTGCGAATCCAGCAGCGACGGCGGCATGAAATGCGACCGGCCGCGCATGCGGTGCTCGAGGGTCTGCCGGTCGACGTCGAGCTGCACGAACACGGCATCGGGCGCGGCCGTCAGCAACCGCTCGCGATAGCGGCGCCGCAGCGCCGAGCAGGCCACCACGACACCGTCGGGGCGATCGGCGATCGCCGCTCCGACCGCGTCGAGCCACGGCATCCGATCGGCGTCGTCGAGGGGCTTGCCGGCGGTCATCTTCGCCACGTTGGATGGCGGATGCAGATCGTCGCCGTCGACGAATCCGATGCCGAGACGCTGCGCGAGAAGCTGCCCGACCGCGGTCTTGCCCGAGCCGCTCGGTCCCATCACGACGATGCGGTGGCGGGACATCTGATGACCGTAACCCATCGGTGGCCGGCCGGAGCCGACGCGTTAGCCTGGTGGCATCCGCCCGACGAGCCAAGGAGCCCGCGTGTCCCCGAACGATTCCTCGGCGCAGACCAACGTCTCGACCGACCGCGCCGATCACCCCGCTTCGGCCCCGGAGCACGAGGGCGCCCCCTCCATCCACGACGTTCCCCGAGACAGTCCCGAGGCCGGTGGCGACGCGCCTTCGGCGGCCGCGGCCACCGCGAACATCGGGGTGGTCGGGCTCGCGGTGATGGGATCGAACCTGGCTCGCAACCTCGCCGGCCGGGAGCACAACACCGTGGCGATCCACAACCGCAGCCGGGCCAAGACAGATTCGCTCATCGCGGACCATCCCGAAGCCGGGTTCGTGCCGTCGTTCTCGTACCGGGACTTCGCCGCTTCGCTGCACAAGCCCCGGGCGGCGATCGTCATGGTCAAAGCGGGCGCTCCGACCGACGCGGTCATCGACGAGCTGGTCAAGGTCTTCGAGCCCGGCGACGTGATCGTCGACGGCGGCAACGCCCTGTTCACCGACACCATCCGGCGCGAACGCGCCGTGCGCGACACCGGGATCGACTTCGTCGGGATGGGCGTCTCGGGGGGCGAGGAGGGCGCGCTGCACGGCCCGTCGCTCATGCCGGGCGGGTCGGACCAGTCGTGGGCGACGCTCGGTCCGATCCTGCGCTCGATCGCCGCGGTCGCCGAGGGTGAGCCGTGCGTCACGCACATCGGGCACGACGGCGCCGGGCACTTCGTCAAGATGGTGCACAACGGCATCGAGTACGCCGACATGCAGCTGATCG
>CAXTES010000198.1:0-4881 GCA_964243215.1 uncultured Microbacterium sp.
TTGACCTCGGCGGTCGCGCCGTCCAGCGAGATCTGCACGTCCACGTAGTCGTTCTGCGCGAGTCGCGCGGCGATCTCCTCGGTGATCTTCACGCCGTTCGTGGAGAACTTCACGCCCACGTCGTGGGCGGTGGCGTAGTCGATGAGTTCCCAGAAGTCCGAGCGCACCGTCGGTTCACCGCCGCCGATGTTGACGTAGAACACCTTCATCCGCTGCAGCTCGTCGATCACGGCCTTGCACTCGTCGGTGCTGAGCTCGCGGGGGTCGCGGCGCCCGGATGCCGAGAGGCAGTGCACGCACGACAGGTTGCACGCGTAGGTCAGCTCCCACGTCAGGCAGATGGGGGAGTTCAAGCCGGATTCGAAGTGGTCGACGAGACGCTTCGGCTTCGTCGGCGCCGCCGGCGCGAGCAGTGTCATGCGGCACGCTCCACGAGCATCCGCGAATCGCACAGCGTCTCCAGCGCCCGCAGATACGTCGGATACTCGGATTCGCCGACGCCCGCCGCATCCAGCGCGTCCGCGACGGTGGGCGCGTCATCCATGCCCTCCACCACGCTGAGCAGCTGCGGGGATTTCAGGAAGGAGAGCTGACGCGTGCCGAAGTGGTACAGCAGCGCGCCGAACGGCTCGGGTCGTATCGAGACGCGCGGATGCAGGCGCAGCGCGCTGTCGAGTGTGACGGCGGACATGCGCGTCAGTAGACGCCGCACATGCCGTCGATGGAAACCTCTTCGACGAGCGACTCGGACTCGACGTCCACGCTCTCGGGTGCAGCGGCCTCGGGGTTCATGGTGTTCTCCTTCCGGCTTCGTGCCGCGGCGGCGCGGCGTGGACAGAGCTTACGACCGGGGTCGGGTCCGCCGACAGTGTCACACCCGCTCCGATGCCGACGCGCCGTCGAATCGGCGCAGCACCGGCGCCCGGTCGAGCATCGGGCCGAGTTCGGGTATGGCGCCCTCGCCCATCCGGTAGTCGCGGTACGCCTGCTCGGTCACGGGGCTCGACCACTCCTCGTAGAGCGTCCACGAAGCCGGGTCGTCTCGGTCCACGAGCCAGTCGATGCGCTCGGCGCCCTCGAAACCGCGCGTCTGCGCGAGCATCCGGTCGAACAGCACCCGCGCATCATCGGTCCGCTCGGCGGCGATGTGGAACTCGACGATCGCGACGATCGACATGCGGTCCTCCGGGTGTGTCGGGATCGGGCACGCGACGATCGCGCGGAGCCGATCGCTGGAACGCTAGTCGCGGGAGTCCGCGGGGAAGTGCCGGGTTCCGCGGGACGGAAGCCGGCATCCGGCCCGCATGACGCCCGCGGTATCGGGCCGACCGTTCCGTCGTGCGGAAGTGGCCGCCGGCGCCGCGCCCGCGGCGTCGATAGTGGGAGGACGAGCCCTGTTCGCAGGATGACGTCGCGCGTGAGGAGGTCCTGGCCGATGACCGCTCCGAGCGTCGTGCCCGCCGAGCAGCTGTACGCCCCCGACGTCGATACGGTGCCCTGGGCGTTGCAGCAGCAGCGCCAGCTCGAGGACTTCACCGGGATGCTCGACCGGCTGCGCAGCCACGACGTGTGGCGCGATCGCCTGCGCGCCGCGCCCGCTTCGGTGCGATCGCTCGACGAGCTCGACGACGTGCCGGTCACGACGAAGGAAGACCTCCGGGCCGCCCAGGCGAACCCCGACCCGGATCGTCCGGTGGGTCGGTTCCAGCTGGTCGCCGCCGAGGAGCTCGTGCAGATCACGAGCTCCTCGGGCACCACCGGGACCCCGGTGTTCTTCGGGCTGACCGAGAACGACCTGCGCCGCTGGACCGCCGGGATCGGGAACGCCTTCCGCACCGCGGGCGTCGCGGCCGGCTCACGAGTGGCCCACACGACGGGCATGGCGATCGTGGCGGGCGGCCTGCCGTACGCCGACGGCATCCGCGGTGCCGGCGGCGCGCTGGCGTGGATCGGTGGCCAGACGACCTCGCGGATGGCGCTGTCGATGCAGCGCCTGCAGCTGAACGTGCTGGTGGGCACGGCATCCTTCGTCACCCACTTCGCGCACCGGTGCGAGGAGGAACTCGGCGTCGCGGCACCCGACCTCGCGGTGCGCACCGTGATCGCCGGCGGCGAGCCGGGCGCCGGCGTGCCGCACATCCGACGCGGGATGCTGGATGCCTGGGGTGCCACCCGTGTCAGCGAGCTGATGGGCCTCGGCGACGTGCTGCCGGCGATGTGGGCCGAGTGCCGCGAGGGCCGCGGGATGCACTTCACCGCCGCGCCCGACGTGCTCGTGGAGCTCGTGGACCCCGAGACCCTCGCGCACGTGCCGTGGGAGCCGGGGGCCACCGGAGAGGCGATCTACACGACGCTGACGCGCGAGGCATCCGCCGTCGTGCGGTTCCGCTCGCGCGATCAGCTCACCGTTCAGACCGTCGAGTGCGCGTGCGGCCGCACCGCCCCGACGGTGCGGTGCGTGGGCCGCACCGACGACATGCTCATCTTCAAGGCCATGAACGTGTATCCCACCGCGATCCGCGATGTGGTGCTGGATGCGGCATCCGATCACCTGACCGGCTCGATGCGGATCCGGAAGGACTCCGCCGACCAGGTGCGCTTCGACGACCCGATCCCGCTGGAAGTCGAGGTGCGCGACGGCGCCGACCGCGCCGCGACGGCCACGGCGCTCGCCCACGCCGAGGAGTCGGTGCGTCAGCTGTTGCGGGTGCGCGTGCGGGTCGAACCCGTGCCGGTCGGAGTCATCCCGGTGAGCTCGTACAAGAACGCCCTGACCTACGTCGCCGACGGCGATGCGAGATGAATCCCGACAGGAGATGGATGCCATGACCACGATCGACGCGGTGCACACCTACGCCGCCGACGCCATCTACGCCGGCGGCCGGTGGGTGCCCGCCGCGGCCTCCGACCGCATCACGGTGCAGAACCCGTTCGACCTGACGACGGTGGGGACGGCGCCGGACGGCGCGGCCGCCGATGTGGATGTCGCGGTGCGGGCGGCGCGCGAGGCGTTCGACCGCGGGCCGTGGCCGCGGATGTCCCCCGACGAGCGGGCGGACTGGATGCAGCGGCTCGCCGACGAGTTGGAGCGCCGCGGCGAGGCAACCGCGCAGCTGGTGACATCCGAGAACGGCCAGCCCATCAACCTCTCCCGGGCGCTGAGCGGATTCGTCCCGGTCGGTCACCTCCGCTACTACGCCGACCTCGTGCGCGGCGGCACCAACGAGGAGGTCCGCCCGAACATCGGATTCCCCGGCAGCTCGATCGTGCGGACCGAGCCGGTCGGCGTCGCGGGCCTGATCGTGCCGTGGAACTATCCGCGGTCGCTGACGACCGGCAAGCTCGCTCCCGCGCTGGCGGTCGGTTGCCCGGTGGTGATCAAGCCCGCCGGCGAGACGCCGCTCGACGCGCTCGCCCTCGCGGATGCCGTGGACGCGATCGGAATGCCGCCTGGGGTCGTCAACGTCGTCACCGGCGGTCGCGACACCGGCGCCGCGCTCGTGGACCACCCCGGCGTCGACAAGATCGCGTTCACCGGCTCCACGGCGGCCGGGCGCGTCATCGCCGCCCGCTGCGGCGAGCGGCTCATCCCCGCGACGCTGGAACTGGGCGGCAAGTCGCCGGCGATCGTCCTCGACGACGCCGATACGGCAGCCACCCTCGAGGAGTTGAAGTCGCAGTCGTTCATGAACAGCGGCCAGACGTGCTTCCTGCTGTCGCGCGTGCTCGTGCCCGAGCGCCGGCTCGCCGAGTTCACCGAGGGCCTCGCCGCCGTCGCGCAGAGCCTGGTGCTCGGCGATCCGCTGGACGAGACGGCCGACCTCGGCCCACTGGTGTCCGAGCGCATCCGCTCGCGGGCGCGGTCGCTGGTGGATGCCGGTGTGGCCGCGGGTGCGCGCGTCGTGACGGGGGGCCGGGACCTGCCCGACGAGCCGGGCTACTTCTACGAGCCGACGATCGTCGACAACGTCGACCAGCGCAGCCCGCTCGCCCAGGAGGAGGTCTTCGGTCCGGTCGTGATCGTGAGCGGCTACGCCTCCGACGACGAGGCGGTCGCGCTCGCGAACGACACCGTGTACGGGCTGGGCGGCTCGGTCTTCAGCGCCGACGAGGAACGCGCCCGCGACATCGCCCGCCGCATCGAGACCGGCACGATCGGCATCAACGGCTACCGCCCCGATCTGGCGGCGCCGTTCGGCGGGTACAAGGCATCCGGCCTCGGCCGTGAGAACGGACCCGAGGCGCTGAGCAATTACGTGAAGGTCAAGGCGATCTACGGCTGACCCGCGACCGGGTCGTTCACGCCGAAAGACGGCGATCACCGCGGGAGAAGGCCGATCGGAACGGTGGATGCCTTCTTCCGCCGTGACCGCCCGCTTTCGACGTCTCCGATGCCGGCGCTACGCGAACAGTTCCTGCAGCCGTCTCACGCCCTCGCGCAGCGACTCGTCGCTGAGCGCATACGAGAGGCGCAGGTATCCGCTCGGCCCGAACGCCTCGCCGGGCACCACGGCGACCTCGGCCTCGTCGAGGATGAGGTCGGCCAGCTCGAGCGTGGTCGTCGGGGTCTTGCCGCGCCACGTGCGACCGAGCAGGCCACGCACGTCGGGGTAGACGTAGAACGCGCCCAGGGGGGTGGGAACGGTCACGCCGTCGATGCGTGCCAGCTCGTCGACGATCAGCCGGCGCCGCCGGTCGAAGGCCAGCCGGAACTGCTCGGGCTCGTCGGGCGGCCCGGTCAGGGCAGCCAGCGCGGCGCGCTGCGCGATGTTGTTGACGTTGCTGCACAGGTGCGACTGCAGGTTCGCCGCGAGCTTGATGACGTCGGGCGGCCCGACCATCCAGCCCACGCGCCAGCCGGTCATCGCGTACGTCTTGGCC
>CAXTES010000199.1:0-4870 GCA_964243215.1 uncultured Microbacterium sp.
CGAACGCCTCGAGCGGTCGGTCGCCCTGAAGATGCTGCGCACCCAGCCCGAGCTCACCGAGCCCGAGCGAGAGATCGCGACGAATCGTGCGATGCGCGAGGCGCGCATCACCGCCGGTTTGCACCACCCGCACGCCGTCACGGTCTACGACGTCATCGAGCATGAGGGACGCCCCTGCCTCGTGATGGAACTGATCGAGTCGACCCCGCTGTCGATCCTGCTCCGCGAGCACGGCACTCTGACTCCGGAACAAACGGCGCGGATCGGGGCCCAGGTGGGCTCGGCGCTGGCCGCGGCCCACAAGATGCGCATCGTGCACCGGGACGTCAAGCCAGGCAACATCCTGATCACCGCGGACGGCTCGGCGAAGATCAGCGACTTCGGCATCTCGCACGCACTGGGCGACGCCACGATCACCGCCACGGGAATGATCCACGGCACTCCCGCCTACCTTGCGCCGGAGGTGGCCCGAGGGCGGCCATCCAGCTTCGCGTCGGACGTTTTCTCGCTGGGCTCCACCCTGTACGCGATGCTGGAGGGCGAGCCGCCCTTCGGCGCTGACAAGAATGCCATCGCGCTGTTGCACAGGGTGGCCCGCGGCGGGTACCCACCGCCCAAGCACGCCGGCGTGCTCGCCCCGCTCCTGCGGGACATGCTGTCCGCCGACCCCAAACGTCGGCCCGCGATGACGGCGGTCGCCGCATCGTTGTCCGCGGATCAGGGCGCTCCCCCGCCCCCGCTCGGACCCACCACGTCAGTACCCACCCAAAGTCCGCTGCACGGGGCCACGACGCAAGCGCTTCCGGTCGAGAACGAGTCGGCGTCCGACACTCCGGAGGTGGCTGCCGTTGTCACGCACCCGGCCTCCGCCTCTGTCCGGGACCCGGAGCCGAAGGACTCCCCCGTCGAGGCGTTGACGCGGCCCGAGGTGATCACCGCGAAGACGACGCCCCTCGAGGATGCCGTCCGCCACGATGCACCCACACTGCAAGCTCCCCTCGGCAGGACTGAGCCGATGGATCAGACCACGCGGTTCGAGCCTCCGACCGCCGAGACAGAACCGCTGGCCAAAGCATCCACTAGCGGGAAGCCCCGCAGGACGCCCCGGCGCCCTCCGCCTACCCGACCGGGGACGCAGGACGGGCCGGTGACGCACACCGCGCCGGTCCCGCTGCCGTGGCCGCTCGCTGAGCCGGTGCCAAACACGCAGCCGGTGCTACCGCGCCGCCGCCGCGCGGGCGCTGTGGTCGGCGTGCTGCTGGTCGTCGCAGCCGCGATCGTCGGCGCCGTCATCTTCCTCAGCGCGTTGCGTCAGGATGCCGGCACGGCGGCCGCGCCCACGAACGCGGCACTGCCGACGAGCTCGGTGACACCGCGGGCCACGACGACTCCGTCCGCGCCGGTCGCCTCCCCCAGTCCCACCCCCGTGACGCAGCCGAGCGTCCAGCCGCCCCCACCAACCCCCGAAGAACGCGTGGTGCAGGCGATCACCGACTACTACGCGCTCGTTCCGGGCGACCTCGACAGCGCATGGCCGACGATGACGGCCGACTACCAGAAGAACCACGCCGGTGGCCGACGCAACTACAACGCCTTCTGGGCTGCGATCGCGCAGGTGGATGTCGCCGATGTATCGGCATCCGCGCCCGATCAAGGCCGGGCCACGCTGACCTATCACTACAACGACGGTCGCGTCGTCCAGGAGGTGACCACCTATCAGCTGGTCGAGGAAGACGGCGTTCTCAAGATCGCCGCGTCCGATGTGCTCAGCAGCGTCGACCTGTGAGCGTCCGGCTATGAGCGGCGACGGGACCATCGGAGCGGACGCGCACGGTGACACGGTGTGGGTTCTGTTCTGGCACGTGCACGGCGGGTACGCCGACGCGTTCGTGCGCGGCGACCACGAATACCTCCGCAGGCCCGAAGGAACCGCCCGCGCTTAGGGTCGAAAGAGTGAAACGCGCCCGCACTGTCACGGCTGTTGCGTGTGCGATGGCGCTGCTTACGGGTTGTGCGCCAGGCGGCGGCGTCGTGCAGCCCGCGGCATCCATCGTGCTTCCGCCGGCGGATGCGGCGCCGGACTATCAGCTCGGCGGCGCCTACGAGCCGTCGCCGGCGGTCGCCATCGTCGTTCGCGACCGCGAGGCCGCTCCGGCCGATGGACGTTACTCGGTGTGCTACGTCAATGCCTTCCAGACTCAGTCGGATGACCAGGATGCCTGGGCCGACGACCTCCTGCTGCACGATGGCGCCGGTGATCCGGTGCGCGATCCGGTATGGCCGGATGAGGTCCTGCTCGACACGTCGACGGCCGAGAATCGCGCGGCGATCGCCGAGGTGATCCGACCGTGGATCGACGGGTGCGCGGACGCGGGTTTCGACGCGGTGGAGTTCGACAACCTCGACAGCGCCTCCCGCTCCGGCGGCGCGCTGAGCGACGCCGACAACCTCGAGCTCGCGGTCAGCCTGGTTAAGATGGCCCACGACGCCGGTCTCGCCGCCGCGCAGAAGAACGCCGCCGAATCTTCGGCTCCGCTGCACGAGAAGGCGGGCTTCGACTTCGCGATCGCCGAGGAGTGCGCGGCGCACCACGAATGCGCGGCCTACACCGATGTGTACGGCGACCACGTCATCGACGTCGAGTACCTGGATGCCTCGACCCAGCCGTTCGCGGACGCGTGCGCGGATCCGGCGACGCCCAAGTCCGTGGTGCTGCGCGACCGTGCGCTGTCCACTCCGGACGACGCCGGCTTCGTCTTCGCGCTGTGCTGAGGGGCGGCGAGACGCGGTGCTTCGTCGTGTCAACCCCGGACCGCCGGACGGCGACCCGCCGTACCGTTTCCGCGATGAGGGTTCTGTTCTGGCACGTGCACGGCGGGTACGCCGACGCGTTCGTGCGCGGCGACCACGAATACCTCCTTCCGGTCAACGAGGCACGCGACGCCTGGGGCGGCGGGATCAACGGCCGCGACTGGCCGCGAGCGGTCGAGGTGCCGCTGGATCGGCTGCGTGACACCGACATCGACATCGCGGTGATGCAGCGACCCGAAGAGGTCGCGGCGGTCGAACGCCTCACCGGGCGCGCACCGGGCCGCGACCTGCCGGCCGTGTTCGTCGAACACAACGCGCCGCATCCGACTCCGACCGGTGCGCGGCATCCACTGGCCGACCGAGACGACATTCCGATCGTGCACGTCACGCACTTCAACCACGTCTTCTGGGACAGCGGCCGGGCGCCGACACGGGTCGTCGAGCACGGCGTGCCTGACCCGGGGCCGCTGTACTCGGGCGAACTCGATCGCATCGGCGTCGTGATCAACGAGCCCGTGCGCCGTTGGCGGGTGACCGGCACGGATCTGCTGCCCGGCTTCGCGCGTGTTGCACCGGTGGACGTGTTCGGGATGAAAGCCGAGACGCTGCCCGAGGCGCTCGGTGTCAGCCCGCTCGCGGTAACGCCCGCCGGCGATTTGCGCCCCGCGGACCTGTGGTCGCAGCTTGCTCGGCGGCGCGTGTATCTGCACCCCAACCGCTGGACGTCGCTCGGCCTGTCGCTCCTGGAGGCGATGCACCTCGGGATGCCGGTGGTCGCGCTCGCCGCAACGGAGGCACCCCGCGCCGTGCCACCGGAGGCGGGCGTGGCATCCACCGATCCCGACGAACTCGCGCGTGCAATCCGGCGCCTGATCGCCGACCCGGACTTCGCGGCGGAACGCGGCCGGCAGGCCAGGGAATTCGCGCTCGCGCACTACGGCCTCGATCGCTTCCTGCGGGACTGGGACGACGTGCTCGCCGACGCGGTGGAGGCGAATGCGGCGCGGCGACGGGCGGCATGAGCGACGTCACCGGAAGTCCCGCGATGCGTGCGGCACGCCGACGCGCAGGTCTTCGAATCGGTCGGCGACAACGTTGACGACTCCCTCGACGGAGCGCTCGAGGATTCCGCGCACGATCAGCGCCGGCGCCTCGCGCACGATGCGTCGATAGCGGTTCCACATCCCCACCGAGCAGACGACGTTGACGAGACCGTGCTCGTCTTCGAGGTTGATGAAGGTGATGCCGGATGCCGTCGCCGGCCGCTGCCGGTGGGTGACCAGACCCGCGACCTCGATGCGGCGACCCGGGTCGGACGTGTGCAGTTCGGACGAGGTGAGCACCCCGCGGGCATCGAGTCCGGACCGGTAGTGCGTGATCGGGTGGTCGTCGGTGGAGACCCCGGTCGCCCACAGGTCGGCGGCGAGCCGCTCGTAGCTGGTGGGATCGGGGAACAGCGGCGGCTGCACGGCCACCATCGAGTCGGGCAGGTACTCGGCACGATCCTGCGCGGCAGAGCCGGCGAGCCAGATCGCCTCGCGACGGCTGACGCCGAGGCACTCGAACGCGCCGGCGGTCGCGAGCGCCTCCAGCTGCGCGGCGGTCAGGCCCGCCCGCCGCACCAGGTCGCGCATGTCGTGGAAGTCACCGCGCGCCTCGCGCTCGGCGACGATGCGCTCGGCGACGGTGTCGCCGATCCCCTTGACCGCGGCCAGACCCAGGCGTACCGCTGACCCGCCGTCGCGGCGGTGCGCGGCGTACTCGTCCGGCGCTTCGGGGTCGAAGAGGCCGACGGGATCCTGGTGGCGGTCGAGGCACGAGTCCATGCCGGTCGATGCCCCGCGATTCGTCGGAGATCCGCTGTTCGTCGGAGCAGTCGCGGCAGGTGGTTCCGACGTTGTGCGGATCTCCGACGCTGTGCGGATCTCCGACGCTGTGCGGATCTCCGACGTTGCGCGGGTATCCGAGGTTGTGTGGATCTCCGCCGCTGTGCGGATCTCCGACGCTGTGCGGGCATCCGTCTCGCGGATCGGCTCCAGCACAGCCTGCACCCCCGACA
>CAXTES010000200.1:0-4808 GCA_964243215.1 uncultured Microbacterium sp.
TCCGCTGCGCCGACGTCGCGAACGATGCCAGGGCGACGTTGAAGGACTGGCCGGATGCCTCCGCCTGCGACACCGGCGTCGTCGCGGTGATCCCCGCCGTCGCCAGCACGCCGAAGGCGAGACCCGCCGCGACCAGCGCGGGGCGCCGTCGCGTGCGGCGTTCGGTGCGGCGGATCGTTCGGCGGGCAGGCAACGAGGACGTGACGGAGCGCATGAAGACCGGGTTTCGTCGGGAAGTGTGCGCCTCGGGACGGCGCGCTGCGCACGCGTGGGCGCGCACAAGTCCCCCACTCTGTCGAGCGCGCCTGGACGGTTCCGGTGCAACCCCTGGACGAAAGGTGGGAGATCCCTGGACCCCGCGGGTGTCGTAACGTCGCAGTCGTGACCGAATTCGACGCATTCCAGCAGAGCCTCCTCGACACCGTTCCGCTCCCCGACGGAGCCGACATCGTGGCGGAAACCGTGCCCTACGAGCACGACGGCACCGCGTTCGAGGGCGTTCTGGTCCGCGACGCCGCGCGCAGCGAGCCCCTCCCGACGGTCGTGGTGGTGCACGACTGGTTCGGCGTCAGCGCCAACACGCGCCTGCGCCTGCACATGTACGCGCGGCTCGGTTACGCCGCCTTTGCGGTCGACCTGTTCGGCGCCGGCATCCGTCCCACGACGATGGATGACGCGCAGGCGCAGGCGCGCCGGTTCTACACCGGCGAGCTGTCGTTCGCCGAACGCATCGGGGCCGGTTTCGACACGGTCAGCGCGCTCGATGTCGTGGCGGCGGACCGCATCGTCGTGCTCGGGTACTGCTTCGGCGGCGCGGGCACGCTCGAGTTCGCACGGACCGGCGCGCCCGCGCGCGGCTTCGCGTGCTTCCACGGCGGGCTGAGCACCCACGACGGCGAGGGGATCGACCGGATCGCCGGGTCGGTGCTGGTGATGACCGGCGCCGAGGATCCCGTGGTACCGGCGGATGCGGTCATCGCCTTCCAGAACGAGCTGCGTGGCCGTCCCGACCTCGATTGGCAGGTCGTCACCTACGCCGGCGCGCCGCACGCGTTCACCGTTCCCGGTGGGAACTATCGCGCCACCGCGGATCGCCGGTCGTGGCGCGAGATCGAGCGATTCCTGGCCGAGGTGCTGGCAGCATGACCCGCATCGGAAGCAGCGACCTCGACGTCCTCCCGCTGTCGCTCGGCGGGAACGTCTTCGGCTGGACCGCCGACCGCGACACCTCGTTCGCGATTCTCGACGCGTTCCACGCCGGTGGCGGCGACTTCATCGACACCGCCGATTCGTACAGCCACTGGGTTCCGGGCCATTCCGGCGGTGAGAGCGAGTCGATCGTCGGCCAGTGGCTCGCCTCGCGCCGCCCCGAGGGTGTCGTCGTCGCGACGAAGGTCAGCCAGCATCCCGATTTCACGGGACTGTCGGCATCGAACGTGCGGGCGGCGGCGGAGGCATCCCTCCGCCGGTTGGGCGTCGATGCGATCGACCTCTACTACGCGCACTACGACGATGAGTCGGTGCCTCTGGAGGAGACCGTCGCGGCGTTCGGCGACCTCGTGGCCGACGGGCTGGTGCGCTACACGGCGGTGTCGAACTACCGCGCCGATCGCATCCGGTCGTGGATCGCGCTGGCGCAGGAGGGCGGGAGTGCGCTGCCGGTGGCGATCCAGCCGCATTACAACCTCGTGCACCGCAACGACGTCGAGGAGCACATCGTGCCGGTCGCGACCCGATTCGGACTGAGCGTCGTGCCGTACGCCGGGCTCGCGAGCGGCTTCCTGACCGGCAAATACCGGTCGACGGATGCCGCGGGCCATCCGTCGCCGCGGGCGAAGGGCGCCGTGCGCTACGCCACGCCGCAGGGCCTCGCGATCATCGATGCGCTCGAGCGGATCGCCGGATCGCACGCGGTGTCGATCGGAGCCGTGGCGCTGGCGTGGTTGCGATCCCAACCGGCCGTGGCCGCACCGATCGCGAGCGCGTCGAGGCCGGACCAGGTCGCGGACCTGCTCGACGGGGCGCGGGTCGTGCTGACGGGCCCGGAGGTGGCGGAGCTGGATCGCGTCTCGCAGTGGCGCGGGTAAGGGGTCGAGGACCCCGCCGAACCGGCACGGATGCGGCCTACGTCGCCGGTCGCCCGTACCAGACGACGGCGCCGTAGGTCGCGCAGACCCCGAGCGCAGCAGCGCCGGACGCCAGGACGATCAGGGGCGACAAGCCGGTGCCGACGACGCCGATGACGATGATCGCCACCGCGGCGCAGCCTTTGACGGCGGGGCTGACGACGGGATGCGTCGGCTCGTCCGGGTCGTTGTCGAGCGTCGCTTCGAGCGCGGCGAAGAAGGCGAGGGTGACGCCGAGGCCGACGGTCAACAGCAGGCGGTGCGCGGTGGGCATGGGTTCGAGCGCCTCATCCGAGATCGCCAGCGAGACACCGGCACCGACGACGACGACGCCCGCGAGGGCGGCCACGTGGAAGTACACCCACACCAGCGCGGTCGCGAACCGCGGACGCGGTGGTCGTCGCGCGATGAAGTCGAAGTAGACCCACCACAGCCCGAAACCGACGACGAGCCCGATGACGGCATCCACCGCCGTCAGCAGCGGCAGGCCCGGGTTCTGGGTGTTGATGGCGGCGACGACCCCGATGATGCCGGCGATGGTCTCGCCGAGCACGATGAGGGTGAACAGGCCGAATCGCTCGGGGAACTTGTCGCGGCTGACCGGCGGCAGCTTCGACTGGAACCGGTTGGTCACCGCGGGTGAACCCACATCCACGATCACCGCGAGCGTCCACAGCAGCAGTCGCGCCTGTTCCCCGACGAACGCGCCGACGGCCATCAGAACGGCGGCCGCGCAGAAGCCGGCGACGAACGCGAACGCAGCGGGGCGGAACGTCGGTGTGTAGTAGGCGGCGCGGAGCCACAGCACCTGGTTGAAGCCCCGCGCGACGAGATAGCTCACCGCGAAGCCCACGTAGTTGGCGCCGAGGCCATCGGTTCCCCAGACGGCGAGCCCCGCCACCGTGATCACGCCGACGAGCACGAACAGCCGGCTCTCCAGCCCCGCGGACTCGAACCGTTCGGTGTAGTAGACGAATCCGTTCCACACCCAGAAGATCGCGATGAACTGCAGCGCGAAGGCGACGAGGCCCGGCACCGTGGGGTGGTGCTCCAAGTCGGCGGCCAGCACGGCCACGACGACGACGAACACGAGGTCGAAGAACAGCTCCACCCACCCCACCGGACGGTGTTCGTCACCGTCGTCGCGGAGTCTGGGGCGCTGCCACACAGCGCGCGGATCCGGCGGCGCGCCGGCATCCGACGTCATCCGTGCCCGGCGATCGGGAACAGCCCGGAGGGGTCTGCGGCAGCGCGGACGGCGTCGAGGCGGGCGTTCTGCTCGGACGTCCACGACTGTGCGCCGGCGCCGGGGGCATTGCTGCGGCCGATGAAATTGATCAGCAGCGTCGGCGCCCGCCACGGATCGAGCGCGGCCAGGACCGCCCCGACGGTCTCGCGCAGCACCGTGTCGAGGAGTTCGGGAATCGGTGCGCTCACCACGTGCAGCAAGAACGCGGCATCGCGTCCGCCGACGGCGTTGGGGACGCGGGCCTCGCGGGCGAGGGCACCACCCAGTGCTCGCACCTCGACGGCGGCGAGCGGCACATCGACGTCGGGTCCGGCAGCGGTGAAGAGCGCGGCGACGGCGTCCGGTCCGAACGACGCCAACGTGACGCCCCCCTCCGTGGCGGGCGTCGGCTGCACCGGATCGGAGTGGATCTCGCCGATGCGCGCGAACGGCAGCACGCCGATCGTGTCGAGCAGCGGCGTCACGATCGCCCGCATGGGCGCCAGCATCCGTTCCGCCGCAGCCGGCTCCTCCAGCGCGGCGAAACGCAGGTGCGCGACGAACCGGCCGCGGATCGGCTCGGGCAGCTCGGCGACCGGCGGCAGGCGCAGCAGGGCGACCGAAGTCGTGACGGTTTCGGGCAGGGCGGTGCACCAGGTGCCGAACGCCGCGACGACCTCACGGGCCGAATCGGCGGCGAAGTACAAGCCGCCGCCGTAGACGTCGCCGATGGGCAGCAGGTCGATCGTGATGCTCGTGACGATGCCTAAGCCGCCCTTGCCGCCGCGCAGCGCCCAGAACAGGTCGGGGTGCGCCGTTTCGCTGACGGTGAGGATGCCGTCGGCGGGGGTGACGACCTCGATCTCTGCCACGTAGTCCGCGGTGAACCCGAAGGTGCGGCTGATCGGGCCGATGCCCCCGCCCAGGGTGTACCCGGTGACGCCGACCCCGGGCGCTGAGCCGCACAGGGCCGCTAGCCCGTGCGGGGTCGCCGCCTCGAGCACGGTGCTCCACGGGGTGCCGGCGCCGACGCGGGCGGTGCGTTCCGCCACGTTCACGTGCACCCCGGCCAGTCCGCGAGTGGTCACGGCGATGCCGCCGTCGATGTCGTGAGCGAAGCCGTGTCCGAGGCCCACCGCCGCGATCGTGCTGCCGGTGCGCTGGGCGGCGGCGATCGCGATCTCGACGTCCTTCGCGGTCGTCGCGGCCACGACCACGTCGGGTGACATCCGTATCGCGAGGTTGAAGGTGCGCAGCTCGGTGGCGTAGTCGGGCTCGTCGGGGGTGAGAACGCGGGATGCGCCGTCGTTGCGCAGCGCGTCGGCCAGGTCCGAAGTCATGCGGCGGATCCTACGGGGTTGTCGAGTCGCGGTGGTTTCGGATGGTGCAGGCGCGACCGTCAGGTATCAGCACGTGCCGTTCGCCGCTCAGGATCTTCGAGCGCCGCGGAACGC
>CAXTES010000201.1:0-4770 GCA_964243215.1 uncultured Microbacterium sp.
TTGACCCGCACGATCACGCGGTCCGAGTCGAGGTCGCTGTCGATGAGCGCGCCGCGCGCGGTGGGTTTCGCGGCGGCGGACACCGCGTCTTCGAGGTCGAGGATCACCGCGTCGGCGCGTGCCGCCGCGGTCGCGAAGCGCTCCGGCCGGTCGGCGGGACAGAACAGCAGGGCGGGCCCGAGCGTGAACGAGCTCACCGGGGCACCGCGCCGAGGCACCACATCAGCGCCACACGCGTCGCGACCGCGACGACCTCGCCGTCCTGGTTGCGGCCGGTGTGCCTCATCGTCACCAGGCCCTGACCGGGCCGCGATTCGGACGGGCGCGCGGCCACGATCTCGGTCTCGACGTAGAGGGTGTCGCCGGCGAACAGCGGATGCGGGAACGCGATGTCCGACAGTCCGAGCTGTGCGACGAGGGTGCCCTGGGTGAGCTGGGAGACGGATGCCCCGACCATCGTCGCGAGCGTCCACATCGAGTTCATCAGCCGCTGCCCGAACGGCTGGGTCGCCGCGTACGCGGCATCCAGGTGCAGCGCCTGCGTGTTCATCGTCAGCGACGAGAACAGCACGTTGTCGGCCTCCGTTGCGGTGCGACCGGGGCGATGCAGGTAACGGGCGCCCACCTCGAACTCCTCGAAGTACAGCCCGCGCTGCACGATGTCGGCCACGTCCGTCACGCTACCCCGAGGGCGCGCGCGATCACGAGCAGCTGCACCTCCGTGGTGCCCTCGCCGATCTCGAGGATCTTCGAGTCGCGATAGTGACGCGCGACGGGGTATTCGTTCATGAACCCGTTGCCGCCGAAGATCTGGGTGGCGTCGCGGGCGTTGTCCATCGCGGCATCGCTCGCGGCGATCTTCGCGACCGCCGCCTCGGTCTTGAACGGCTTTCCGGCGTCGCGCAGGCGGGCGGCGTGGTGCCACGCGAGCCGCGCGGTGTGCACGCGCGCGTGCATCCGCGCGAGCGTGAACTGGATGCTCTGTCGCGTGCGCAACGGCTCACCGAAGACGGTGCGCTTACCGGCGTAGTCGACGGCGGCTTCGAGGCATCCCTCTGCCGCGCCGGTGGCGAGCGCGGCGATGGCGATGCGGCCCTCGTCGAGGATGTGGAGGAAGCTCGCGAAACCGCGGCCCTGCTCGCCGAGCAGGTTCGCCTCGGGCACCCGCACGTCGGCGAACGTCAGCGGATGCGTGTCGGACGCGTGCCAGCCGACCTTGTCGTACGCCGGCTCGACCGTGAAGCCCGGCGTGCCGTTCGGCACCACGATCGTGGAGATCTCCTTGCGACCGTCGCGCTGGCCGGTGACCGCGGTCACGGTCACGAACCGCGTGATGTCGGTGCCGGAGTTGGTGATGAACTGCTTGGACCCGTTGATCACCCACTCGCCGTTGTCGAGGCGCGCGGTCGTGCGGGTGGCGCCGGCATCCGATCCGGCCTCGGGCTCGGTCAGGCCGAACCCGGCCAGCGCGCGGCCGGAGAGCAGGTCGGGCAGCAGATCCTTCTTCTGCTGCTCGCTGCCGAACCGGAACACCGGCATCGCGCCCAGGCTGACGCCCGCCTCGAGTGTGATGGCGATGGACTGATCGACGCGCGCGAGTGCTTCGATGGCCACGCACAGCGCGAAGTAGTCGCCGCCCTGGCCGCCGTACTCCTCGGGGAACGGCAGCCCGAACAGGCCGAGATCCCCCATCTGCTTCACCACGTCCAGCGGCAGGGTGTGCGTGCGGTCGGCCTCGTATGAGACCGGGGCCACCACCTCGTCGGCGAACTCGCGGACGAGGTTGGCGAGCTCGCGCTCGTCGTCGGTCAGATCGGTGTTCATGCGTTCTCCTGGGGGGATGCGGGGGCGGATGCCTCGATCAGGTCATCGCCGAGGTGGACGGTGGCGAGGACTTCGTCGCGACGCACCTGATAGACGGAGGCGACACGCAGTCGGACGATGCCGTAGTGCGGGGCGATCACGGGGTGCTCCATCTTCATGGCCTCGATCGTGACCACGCGGTCCCCCGCGGCCACGCGGGAGCCCTCGGCGATGTGGACCGCGACGACCGCGCCGGGCATCGGCGACCGCAGCTCGGGATCGGCGGTGCCGGCCGCGTGGTCACGCGCGGCGAGCCGGCGCTGCATCGCCTCGCGGCGGGTGAGCGGCTTCAGACGCACCGTCTGGCCGCCGCTGTACACCCACAGCCAGCCGTCGCCGTCCACCGCCGTCGGGGCGTCCGGGGCGGCAGCCGGGACCGCGAGAACACGCACGGTACCGTCCTCGCCGAGGAGGGCAGCGGACCGCGGAGCGTTCGCGCCGAGCCGCCATCCCGAGCCGCTGCGCCACAGCGCACTCGCCCACGCCGCCCCCCCGCGAGACTCCACGTCGGGCACGTGACTCCAGCGCCGCGCTGAATTCTCGTGCGTGTCGTGGAGTCTCGCGGCGGCGAGGGCCGCGACGCGCAGCGCGTCGGCGCTGGGGGCCGGATCCGCGAACGGCGGCATCCGGTCGATCAATCCGGTGTCGAGGCCGCCGGCGCGAACCGACGGGTCGGCGAGCAGCTCCCGGAGGAACGCGATATTCGTGTCGACACCGAGCAGCACCGTCTCGCCGAGCGCCGCATCGAGCCGGGCGACGGCTTCGGCCCGATCGTGGCCGTACGCGATGACCTTCGCGATCATCGGGTCGTAGTCGGCCGTCACGACCGAGCCGGTCTCGACGGCCGAATCCGTGCGGGCATCGTGGGCGGGGCGCCACAGCAGCACCTCCCCCGTCGCGGGCAGGAAGCCGCGCGACGGACTCTCGGCGTAGACGCGCGCCTCGATGGCGTGCCCGCTCAGGCGCACGTCCTGCTGTGCGACCCCGAGCGGCTCACCGGCCGCGATCCGCAACTGCTGCTCCACCAGATCGATCCCGGTGACCAGCTCGGTGACCGGATGCTCGACCTGAAGGCGGGTGTTCATCTCGATGAAGAAGAACTCGTCGACCCGGTCGCCGGCGACGAGGAACTCGACCGTGCCGGCGCCGACGTAATCGACGCTCGCGGCGGCGTCGCACGCCGCGGCACCGAGGCGGGCACGGGTCGTGGCATCCACCACCGGCGACGGAGCCTCCTCGATCACCTTCTGGTGCCGCCGCTGCAGGGTGCACTCGCGTTCGCCGAGGTGGATGACGCGGCCGTGCGCGTCCGCCAGGATCTGCACCTCGATGTGACGCGGCCTCTCGAGCAGCCGCTCCAGCAGCAGCGTTTCGTCCCCGAACGCGGCGGATGCGACGCGCCGGGCGGTCGCGAGGGCTGCGGGCAGCTCTGCGGCCGATCGCACGATCTGCATCCCCTTGCCGCCTCCGCCGGCGGAGGGTTTGACCAGCAGCGGAAAGCCGGTGGCCGTAGCGGTCCGGGCAATGTCGGCATCCGTCATCCCCGCCGCGCTGAAGCCGGGGACGATCGGCACGCCGTACTGCGCCACGTGCTCCTTCGCCCGGATCTTGTCGCCCATCACCTCCAGCGCCCGCTCCCCCGGTCCGATGAACACGATCCCCGCGTCGGCGCACGCTCGCGCGAACGCCGCGTTCTCGGACAGGAACCCGTAGCCCGGATGCACCGCCTGCGCGCCGGTCTCGAGCGCCGCGCGCACCACGGCATCGATGTCGAGGTAGGAGGCGGATGCCGCGGCCGGGCCGATGCGCACCGCCACGTCGGCCTCGTGCACGTGGGGCGCGTCGGCGTCGGCATCGCTGTAGACGGCGACGGAACGGATGCCGAGCCGCCGCAGCGTGCGGATCACGCGGCGCGCGATCTCGCCGCGGTTCGCGACCAGGACGGTGGTGAACACCCGCGTCACATCCGGAAGACGCCGAAGCGCGGCTCGGGAAGCGGGGTGCGGGAGACCACATCGAGTGCGAGACCGAGCAGGTCGCGAGTGTCCATCGGATCGATGACGCCGTCGTCCCACAGCCGGGCCGTGGCGTAGTACGGGTTGCCCTGCTCCTCGTACTGCGCCCGGATCGGCGCCTCGAACGCAGCGCGCTCCTCGGCGCTCCAGTCCTGGCCGCGCGACGCCAGCTGGTCGGCCTTCACCGTCGAGAGCACCGCGGCCGCCTGCGATCCGCCCATCACCGAGATGCGGCTGGCCGGCCACGTCCAGAGGAACCGGGGCGAGTACGCGCGTCCGCACATCGAGTAGTTGCCGGCGCCGAACGAGCCGCCGATGACGACCGTCAGCTTCGGCACGCGCGTGGTCGCGACGGCGGTGACCATCTTCGCGCCGTCCTTCGCGATGCCACCTGCTTCGGCATCCCGTCCCACCATGAACCCCGAGATGTTCTGCAGGAACAGCAGCGGAATGCCGCGCTGATCGCACAGCTCGATGAAGTGCGCGCCCTTCTGGGCCGACTCGCTGAACAGCACGCCATTGTTGGCGAGGATGCCGACCGGGTGCCCGTGGATGCGCGCGAACCCTGTGACGAGCGTGTCGCCGTACTCGCGCTTGAACTCGTGCAGCTCACTGGCGTCGACGAGGCGTGCGATCACCTCGCGCACGTCGTAGGGCTGCGCCGGGTCGACCGGCACGACGCCATAGAGCTCGGCGGGCTCGGATGCCGGGGGCACCGACGCGTGCACCTGCCACGCCGGCGCGGCAGGCGGCGGCAGCGTCGCCACGATGTCGCGGACGATCTCGAGCGCGTGCTCGTCGTCTTCGGCGAGGTGGTCGACCACGCCCGAGCGACGCGCGTGCAGCTCTCCCCCGCCGAGCTCTTCCGCCGTGACGTCCTCGCCGATGGCGG
>CAXTES010000202.1:0-487 GCA_964243215.1 uncultured Microbacterium sp.
GATACGACGTGCGGCGGATCGGGCGGCGCGAGGCCGTGACGTGGGACGACCCGGACCGGTTGGCCGCAGCGGTCAACAGTGCAGAGCTTCTGATCAACCTGGCGGGAAAGTCGGTTAACTGTCGCTATACCGATGACAACCGCGCCGAGATCCTCCGTTCTCGAGTGGACACCACTCGTGCGTTGCGCGAGGCTGTGGCGGCATCGTCTGAACCGCCCCGCGTGTGGATGAACGCGTCGACGGCGACCATCTACCGGCACGAGATGGACCGTCCGAACACCGAGGAGGGCGGCGTGCTGGGTGAGGGCTTCTCGGTCGACGTGGCGCGAGCGTGGGAGGACGAATTGTTCGCCGGCGAGCTTCCCGCGACTCGGCGGGTTGCTCTTCGGATGGCGATCGTCGTCGGAAACGGACCCGCCACCAACATCTTGCGACGACTCGCACGGATCGGGCTCGGTGGCCCGCAGATCGACGGTTGGTGGTTTCC
>CAXTES010000202.1:497-4769 GCA_964243215.1 uncultured Microbacterium sp.
AGGGATAGGAACCCACCCCACGGGGGCGACGCCAGCGCCATGGCACCGCACGCAAGGCAGGCAGAAGTTCAGCTGGGTGGATATCGACGATGTAGTGGGAGCAATCCGTTTCATTCGAGAGAACGATGATCTTGTCGGCCCGGTCAACATCGCGGCCCCGTACCCGACGGACAACCGGGGTCTCATGCGCACGCTGCGTCAAGCGGCGCGGATGCCGATTGGGCTGCCCGCGTGGCGGTGGATGCTCGAACCGGCCATGTGGCTGCTGCGGACCGAGCCGGAGCTCGTGCTCAAGAGTCGTTGGGTCATGCCCGCGAGGTTGACCGCCGCGGGCTTTCAGTTCACCCGCCCGACTCTGCAAGAGGCCGTCCGAGCGGCGGACGACGCACTGCGGCCGGCACGGTCTTGACGCGAGAGGGACGCGCTTCACCGAGGCGACTGTTATGACTTCGTTATCGAAATGTCTCATCAATGACACTGAAAGCATCTTCGAATGTCGGAGGTCCGTTGGAAGATGAATCATGTACTTCTTGACCGACCCGCTCACGGCTCTCGAGTCGCTGCGCGCCACGCTCGGCGAGGAGATCACGGGTGCTGCGCTGCCGTCGGTGGTGGCCGCACTTGCGGACGACGACCTGGAACGGCTCATCGGTGATGCCACAGTGCTCGTCCGCGCCGGAGAAGCGCTGCGCATCGCCGCGTCGGGCGTCGTCGCAGCCCGCTCGACCCGCGACAGCGGCCACGGCGGTATGGCCCAGGTGCGCGGCCACCGCACGGCGGTGTCGCTCATTCAGGAGCTGACGGGCACCACCAAGGCGGACGCCACGAAGCAGGTGCGGATCGGCGAGGCGCTGCTCGAGGCCCCCATCACGCCGACCGATAACGGCACCGAAACTGGCGGAGCCGCCGATGAACAACACGGCGAGCAGAGCGCGGCACGCCCACGACCATGGCACGCGGTTCTCGGGCAGGCGTTCCTCGAGGGGCGTCTGACGAAAGACGAGGAGGATGCCATCCTCCGCGGGTTGGGCGAGCCACCCGTCGGACGTCAGTCGTTCGCGCTCGACGGCGTCGATCGAGACTCTGATGCGGTAGCGGCGGACGACGTCGCTCTTGCGGCGTGGGCTGCGGCGGCCGAGCAACTGATCGACGAAGCGCATCAACGCACCGCGGACGAACTGCTCAAGGTTGCCAGGACGATCCGAGACCTGCTCGACCCCACCGGTGCCGCCGATCGGTTCGATCGACGGTTCGCCCAGCGGTCATTTCGAACGTGGACCGATGCAGAGGGCGGCCGCCACGCCCGTATCGACTTCGACGACGAGATGGGCGCGTTCGTGCACTCGATCATCGAGACGGCACTCCGGCCGCGCCGCGGCGGACCGCGGTTCGTGGATGCCGAAGAAGCAGCACGCGCGACAGAACTCGAACACGACGACCGCACCAACGATCAGCTGACGTACGACCTGATGATGGACGTCATCCGCGCCGGGGCGCTCGCAGACGCCAGCGACGTGTTCGGCGTTCGGCAAGCCGGTGTCGGGGTCATTGTGACAGAGACGACCGCCGCCCTCGACACCGCCGGCACTCCCGGGGTCGCCCTTCTCGAGGATGATTCGACCGCCGTGCCGGCTTGGCTCGCCACACAGCACATGTGCGATACAGGCTCGATGGAGTGCACGCTCGATCGCGACGGCAACCCGCTCTACCTCGGTCGCGAAGAGCGACTCTTCAGCGCCCGTCAGAAGCTGGTGCTCGCGGTTCGCGACGGCGGCTGTCGCTGGCACGACTGCGACCGACCAGCCTCCTACTGCGAGAGCCATCACATCGACGAGTACGCGAAAGGCGGCCGCACCGACGTCGACCGCGGCATCCTGCTCTGCCGATATCACCACATGGCGTTGCATCACGGAGGGTGGCGAATCACGAGAACGGGGCTCGGAGATTTTCTTCTGCATGCCCCGCCCGGTCGCGGTAAAGCGCGCTGCTCGAGGCCCGGCTGGCTCGGCGGTACGCGTTCGGCGACCTGGCTCCGCCACCGAAACGGTTCCGGCCCGCCGCGTGATCAGTCGAGCTGGCCGGCCCCACGCGGTGTGGCGCTGCGTGCGGCCCACAGCATCCCCCGCTCGATCACGGTGCGCACCTGGGGGACGCGCAGGGTGTCGGGGTCGTGTCCGGGCGTCGTGACGACGACGCGGCCGCGACCCCAGGATCGGGTCCAGACCGCGGGACACGTCACCGGCCGGTGCCACGGATCGCCGGGATCGGCGCGAAGTGTGGTCGTGGCAAGCACGTCGTTGTAGTCGTCGGCCAGCACCCAGTACTGCTCGGTATTCAAGTCGAAGTCGCCGATGCCTCGGGTGATCGGATGCGAACGACCGAGATCCGTGATCACGACGGGGTGGTCGACGGCGTAGGACATCTCGCCGGTGCCGGGCGCCGGTCGTGGCGGATGCGCCGCGAACTGGCCGCCGACAAGCTGGAGGTACGCCGTGTTCGTGCGAAAGGAGTCGACGATCCCGCCGTGCCAGCCCGTGAAGCCCGCACCCTCGGACACCGCGGCGCGCAGACCCTCGACGGCTTCGCGACTGGCATCCGACATCGTCACGCACTGCACGATCAGGTCGATCGTGGCCATCGCCGCGTCGGCGTACACCTCGGGCGACTCCTCGACGCGCACCTCGAAGCCGTGTTCGCGCAAGAACGGAACGAACAGGTCCGTGCCGTCGACCGGGTGGTGTCCCTCCCAGCCACCCCGAACCACGAGCGCGCGCTGCACCGTCGACACTCTATCCACGCCGATTCCGGCGCCACGCCAGCAGCGCGAACCCGGGCGCCCACGCGGCATCCGCCACCGAGATCACGGTCACGACGTCGCGATCGCCTCGCCACCAGCCGAACACTCCGCTGACCCCTCCGGCGGTCTTCGCGATCGCGCCGGCGATCAGCAGCGCCCGCACCGGCCGCCGGGCGAGCACCGCGTAAAGCGCGCTGAACACGAGCACGACCCCGCCGATCAGACGCGCGCGACGAGTCGGCGTCGACAGCAGTATGCCGCCGGCCGCGAGATTCCACGCCGACGCCAGCAGGAGGAAGAGCCGGCGTCGAGAACCGACCTTAGAGGACTCAGACAAGCCGCAGCTCCTCGTCGATGGCCCGCGCGGTCTCGAGCAACCGCGGCACGTATGCCTCGACGAGATGATCAACCGTGTCGCGCGTCGCGCTCGTAGACACGTTCACCGCGGCGACCACCGAGCCGTCGCGCCCGCGCAGCGGCGCGGCCACCGAGCGCAGTCCCGGCTCGAGCTCGCCGTCCACCAGCGACCAGCCCCGGTCGCGCACGCGGTGCAGCTCTCGGCGCAGCGTCGTTGGGTCGGTGAGCGTGCGCTCGGTGAAGGGCGCCAAAGTGGATGCCGCGAGCACGGCGCTCGCGGCGGCATCCGGCATCCCCGCCAGCAGCACCCGGCCCATGCTCGTCGCGAACGCCGGGAAGCGCGTGCCGATCGTGATGCGGACGCTCATGATCCGGCGTGTGGGGACGCGGGCGATGTAGACGACATCGGTGTCGTCGAGCACCGCGGCCGACACGGACTCGTCGACCTCCCGGCTCAGCCGTTCGAGGTGCGGCTGCACGATCTCGGAGAGCGACAGCGCCGAGAGGTAGCTGAACCCGAGTTCGAGCACTCTCGGGGTGAGCGCGAAACCGCGGTCGCCTCCGCGCACGTAGCCGAGGGTCTCGAGCGTCCGAAGGAACCGCCGCGCCGCCGCGCGCGGCATATCCGCGCGCCGTGCGACGTCGCTGAGCGACAGTTCGGGATGCTCGGCGTCGAACGCCCGGATCACCGCGAGCCCGCGCGCCAGGGACTGCACGAAGTCGCCGGACGTCCCGGCATCCCTCCCCCCGCTCATGTCACCGTCCACTGCTTCGCACTAACGCAGGCTCGACACAATGGCCCGCTCGCACCCGCCGCGTCTTTCCGCCGGTCGGTGCCGGGCGTGCGCGATCGCAGCCTGCGTTCGTGCGCGCACCGAGCCAGCCCGAGTGCGCGATCGCAGCCTGCGTTCGCGCGGGCACCGGGCCGGCGAGCCACTCTTCGAAAGGGACGCCACCTCACCGCTCGAGGACGACCGCGAGGCCCTGGCCGACGCCGATACAGATCGCCGCGACCGCCACGCCGCCGCCGCGGCGCTTCAGCTCGTGCGCTGCGTGGCCGATGATGCGACCGCCCGACGCCCCCAGCGGGTGGCCGATCGCGATCGCCCCCCCGTGGA
>CAXTES010000203.1:0-4657 GCA_964243215.1 uncultured Microbacterium sp.
GCCGGGATGCTGCTGATCATGCGCACGCTCGCGGTGTTCGGCGACCTCGGCCCGGTGCTGGTCCGCCTGATGCGCCGACTCGGCTGGCTGCCGGCCCTCGCCGGTCCGCTGTTCGCCGGGGCGGTGCATCCGTCGGTCGTCTCGGCGCTCGGCGACGAGGTTCGTCCCGACGCGTTCGCTCGGGCGGCGCGCGTCGCGGCGACCTACCGGGAGCGCACCTGGACCGCCATCCGGTGTCCGGTTCGATCGGTGCGCGGCGTTCGCGACGTGTTCGCCGGCGAGACCGATGCCGCGGCGTTCGTCGCGCTGATCCCGGACTTCCGCGAGACGCGCCTGCCCGACGCCGGGCACTTCGCGCACATCGAACGCCCCGACGCGGTGCTCGCCGCGCTCGCCCGACCCGTCCGCCCTACGGCCGCCGCGACACGGTGACCCGCCGCGGCGCGTCGGCGTCGAGTTCCTCGGATGCCCGGCCCAGCGTGCCGCACATCGTGTCGGCGCCGCGGCCGCCCAGCTCCCGCTCGATCTCGATCTCCCACCACGCGTCGCGCAGCCCGTCGACCATCCCGCGGCCCCACTCCACCACCACGACGGAGCCGTCGAGGTCGATGTCGAGGTCGTCGAGTTCCCCCGCGGAGCCGAGGCGGTAGGCGTCGGCGTGCACGAGCGGCGCGCCACCCGTCAGCGACGGATGCGTCCGCGCGATCACGAACGTCGGGCTCTGAATCGGCCCGCGTACGCCGAGACCGGCCGCGATCCCGCGGGTGAGCGTCGTCTTGCCCGCGCCGAGCGGGCCGGTGAGCACGACGAGGTCGCCGGCGCGCAGCATCCGTCCGATGTCCCGTCCGAAGGACTCCATCGCCGCGGGCGAGTCGATCTCGCGCTCGCCCTCTAGTGTGTCGAGTCCGCTCACGCCGCTGCTCCCCGTGCACAACTCAGGCAGAATGACGCGGTCCGATTCGGCGACCCGCGGAATTCCGCGGGCGGCGGGCAGTGGCACGCGAGAATTGCCTGAGTTGTGACCGGCAGCGATCCGGCACCCCCACCTCGCGCGGCCCGGCTCACGCCGACACCTGCCGCCGCGGCACCCGCGGGCCGATGCGCGTGACGATCTCGTAGTTGATGGTGGATGCCGCATCCGCCCACTCGTCGGCCGCCGGCACCCCGAGCGTCGGGTCACCGAACAGCACCGCCTCGTCGCCCACCGCAACGGGGGTGTCGCCCACGTCGACGACGAACTGGTCCATCGCCACGCGGCCGGACACCCGGAACCGCCGGCCGCCGATCGAGACCGGCCCGGCGTTCGTCGCCTGACGCGGCACGCCGTCGCCGTAACCGAGCGGCACGAGCGCGAGAGTCGTCTCGCGCTCAGTGCGGTAGTCGTAGCCGTACGACACGCCGTGGCCGGCCGGCACCCTGCGCACCGACGCGACAGCGGCGCGCAGCGTCATCGCCGGACGCAGCCCCAGATCCGCCGACGACCGGCCGGCGAACGGCGACAGCCCGTAGATGCCGATGCCCAGGCGCACGCAGTTCAGGCGCGACTCGGGCAGCGCGATCGCCGCGTGCGTGGCGGCGACGTGTCGCAGCGGCGGGGCCAGACCCGCGGATGCCGCGACCGCCGCGCCCTGCTCGAAGCGGCGAAGCGCCGCGCGGTCATCCTCGGCCGACGCGTTGGAGAGGTGGCTGAACAGCCCGACGACGCGAACCTTGCCGATCCGCTCGAGGCGAGCCGCCTCGGCGAGCACGACACGGTAGTCCTCGGGCGCGATTCCATTGCGCGCGAGGCCGGTCTCGAGCTTGAGATGCACCCCGACGGGACGGCCGCCGGCCGCTGCGGCCGCGGCGGCCATGAGCTGGTCGTAGCTCGAGACGCCCAGCTCGATGCCGGCTGACGCCGCTTCGGCGAAGGATGCGCCGGGCGCGAGCAGCCAGGCGAGGATGGGCGCCCGGATGCCGCCGCGGCGCAGCGACAGCGCCTCCGCGACGTCGGCGACGCCCAACCGCGTAGCGCCTCCGTCGAGCGCGGCGGTTGCCGAGCGCACCGCGCCGTGCCCGTAGCCATCGGCCTTCACGACGGCGATCACGTCGACGCCGATCAGGCGGCGCAGGTGCCGGACGTTCGCGGTGATCGCGCCGACGTCGATCGTCGCCTCTCGCATCACGCCGGCCGGCAGCCGGCTCACGTCCCGCGCCCGTCGTCCGCGTCTTCCGGGCCTGCAGCCGGGCTTTCCGGGGATCCCGATGGGGTTGGTTCGTCGTAACCGGACGTTCTCGGCGAGGCAACGGACTCGGCGATCACGTAGGCCGTCGCGAGGCCCGCGTCGTGCGACATCGACAGGTGCACAGCGGTGATGCGCCGCTCGGCGAGCACGGCGGCGGTAGACCCGCTCAACACGAACACCGGCCGTCCGGATGCCTCGGACGCCACCTCGATCTCCGACCAGTGCAGCCCGTCCGAGCCGCCGAGGGCCTTGATCAGCGCCTCTTTCGCGGCGTACCGGGCCGCGAGCGAATGCGGCTTGAGCGCGCGCTCGTCCGGGGTGAAGAGGCGCTCGAGCAGTCGCGGAGTGCGTGCGATCGACCGCTCGAACCTGGCGATGTCGACGAGGTCGACGCCGAGCCCGACGATCATCGCGCCTCCCTCCCGCGCCGCGGCGCGGCATCCGTCACCCTACCGCGGCGCCTCCGTCCGCAGCTCCGCCCCCAGGATGCCGAGAATCCACGTGTCGCCCGAGAACCCAGCGCGCACGATGAGTCTCGCGCCCAATATGGATTCTCGAGCGGAAGCGCCCGCGCGCTACTCGACCGTGACCGACTTCGCGAGATTGCGAGGCTGATCGATGTCGAGGCCCTTCGCCGACGCGAGGCCCATCGCGAAGATGTGCAGCGGCACGACGGCCAGCAGCGGCTCGAACAGGGGTCCGGCGAGCGGGATGCGCAGCACCTCGTCCGCGTGCGGCAGCACCGCGGCATCCCCTTCCTCGGCGATCACGATCACGCGCGCGCCGCGGGCGCGGATTTCCTGGATGTTGGACACCACCTTCGCGTGCAGCACGGCCGACTCACGCGGCGACGGGACGATGACGAACACCGGTTGGCCCGGCTCGATCAGCGCGATCGGGCCGTGCTTGAGCTCGCCCGCGGCGAACCCCTCGGCGTGGATGTAGGCGAGCTCCTTGAGCTTGAGCGCTCCCTCGAGCGCGATGGGATACCCGACGTGCCGGCCCAGGAACAGCACCGAGCGGGTGTCGGCCATCCAGTGCGCGAGCTGCTCGATGCGCGGCTGCTCGCGGTCCAGGATCTGGCGGATCTTCTCGGGGATCGCCTCGAGCTCCAGCACGTGCTGGGCGACCTCGGTCTCGCTGAGCGCGCCACGCACCTGCCCGATGTGCAGCGCGAGCAGGTACAGGGCGGTGATCTGCGCGACGAAAGCCTTGGTGGATGCGACCGCCACCTCGGGTCCGGCGTGCGTGTAGACGATCGCGTCGGACTCGCGGGGGATGGTCGCGCCCTGCGTGTTGCAGATCGACAGGGTCTTCGCGCCGCGCTCCCGGGCGTACTTGACCGCCATCAGCGTGTCCATCGTCTCGCCGGACTGACTGATCGAGATGACGAGGGTGTCGGGGCCGATCACCGGGTCGCGGTAGCGGAACTCGTGCGCGAGCTCGACATCCACCGGCACCCGCGCCCACTGCTCGAGCGCGTACTTGCCGACCTGCCCGGCGTATGCGGCGGTGCCGCACGCGATGACGACGATCCGCGACACCTCGCCGAACAGCTCGTCGAGTCCGTCGAGCTCGGGAATGGCGACGATGCCGTTGCGGACGCGACCCCGCAGGGTGTTCGCGACGGCCTCCGGCTCCTCCGACACCTCCTTGGCCATGAAGCTCGACCAGCCGCCCTTGTCGGCGGCCGAGGCATCCCACATCACCTCGAACGGCTCGACCTCGACCGGGTTGCCGACGAAATCGGTGACGTCGACCCCGTCGGGCCGGATCGCGACGATCTCGTCCTGACCGATCGCGAGAGCACGACGGGTGTGCTCCACGAACGCCGCGACGTCGGAGCCGAGGAAGTTCTCATGATCCCCGAGGCCGATCACCAGAGGCGAGTTCCGGCGCGCGCCCACGACCAGGCCGGGCTGCTCCTCGTGCATCGCGAGCAGCGTGAAGGCGCCTTCGAGGCGCTGCACCGCGCTGCGGAACGCCGCGGCGAGGTCGCCGTCATGCGACCGGTACTCGCGGCCGAGCAGCACCGCCGCGACCTCGGTGTCGGTCTCGCTGCGGAACGTGTAACCGTCCGACACCAGCTCGGCCTTGATCTCGGCGAAGTTCTCGATGATGCCGTTGTGGATGACGGCGAGCTTGTCGTCGTCGGCGAGGTGCGGGTGCGCGTTGGCATCGGTCGGGCCGCCGTGCGTCGCCCACCGGGTATGGCCGATGCCGGTGGTCCCGTCGGCGAGGGGGGCGTGGACGAGGTCGTCGCGCAGGACGCCGAGCTTGCCGGCGCGCTTGCGCATCCCGAGACCGCCGTCGCCGTCGATCACGGCGATGCCCGCGGAGTCGTAGCCGCGGTATTCGAGCCGCGCCAGACCGGCGAGCAGGATGGCCTGGCTCGGTCGCGGGCCCACGTATCCGACGATTCCGCACATGGG
>CAXTES010000204.1:0-4591 GCA_964243215.1 uncultured Microbacterium sp.
GTACATCACCCCTCGCCGGTCGGCCGCGCAGCGAGCCCTGCTCGACAAGCAGGCGCGCCTGCTCGCCCGCGCCCGAGAGCGCACCAGGCGCCAGGAGCAGGAAGTGACGGAGGTGCTGGATGCGGTCGACTTCGGCGTCATCCGGCTCGGCGCCGACGGCGTCATCGCCGTGACCAACGAGGCGCACGGCCGGCTGCAGCACGCCTACGGGTCGGAGGACCGGGATGCGGTGGCATCCGCCTACCGGGACGACGCCGTCACGCCCCTGCCACCGGACGAACTGCCGCTCGAACGGGCCCTGCGAGGCGATTCGTTCGACGGTCAGCTGGTGTGGTTCGGCAAGCCCGGTGGGCCGCGTCGCGCCCTCAGCGTCACCGCGCGCCGGCTGCACGATTCGACGGGCGCGGACGCCGGCGCCGTCCTGGTCTCGCGCGACGTGACAGCGGAGATGACCGCGCTGCGCGCCCGCGACGACCTCGTCGCCTCGGTGTCGCACGAGCTGCGGACACCGCTCACCTCGATCCTCGGGTATCTGGACCTGGCCATCGACGACGCGGACATGCCCGAGCGGGCGCGCAGGAACCTCGAGATCGCCGAGCGCAACGCCGAGCGGCTGCTGGCGATCGTCGCCGACATCCTGGCGGCATCCAGCTCATCGCCCTCGTCGGTGGAGCTGTCGATCCACCCCACCGAGATCGACGTCGCGGACGTCGTGCGCGGGGCCGTGGAGGCGTTGCTGCCCCGAGCCGCCGAGCGGGCCGTCGTCATCGACGAGTCCGGACTCGAGCCCGCCCGCGCCTACGCCGATCCGCAACGGCTGCGGCAGGTGGTCGACAACCTCGTCTCGAACGCCATCAAGTACAACCACGAGGGCGGCACCGTCGCCCTGGGCACCACGAGCGACGGCACCTCGGCGTGGATCCTGGTGCGCGACACGGGCGTAGGCGTCACCGAGTCCGATCAGCCGCTGTTGTTCCAGAGGTTCTTCCGCGGCCGGGGGGTGCGTGGCACCGGGATGCACGGCACGGGTCTGGGACTCGCCATAAGCCGCGACCTCGCGCGCGCGCACGGCGGCGACATCACGGTGCGCAGCACGCCGGGCGTCGGCTCGACCTTCATCGTGCGACTGCCCGTCGCCCGTCCCCACGTCACTCGTCCCGTCACCGCACCCATCGCCATCGAGCACGGGAGCACCCGGCCATGACCCTCGACATGTTCTCGGTCATGGTGATGACGACCATCGTCGTCAACGTCAGCGGCGTCGTCTTCATCGTCGACACGGTGATCCGCCGGGACGACGGCGCGGGTCGGATCTGGGCGCTGGCGTTCCTGGCGGCGATGCTGACGACGATCTCCTACCTGGTGTGGTCGTTCGACTCCGGGGCATGGTGGGCGATCGCCCCCGGAAACGCCGCTTTCGTCGCGGGCACCGGGGCGATGTGGCTCGGATGCGTCCGCTTCAACCGCCGGTCGTTGACGGTTCCGTCGCTCATCGTCGCGGTGGCGGTCGCGGGAACCGCGCTGGCCGCCCTCGTGCAGGGTCCGGTCCCGGGCGGCTGGTCGGGCGCCATTTGGATGTTCGTGTCGCTGATGGTGCTGGCCGCACTGGGGTCGGTGGAGTGCGCCAGAGGCGAGATGCGCCGATCGCGCGCATCGTGGGCGCTGGCGGTGGTCCTGGCGGTGGAGGCGGCGTGGTACGTGCCTCGAACGATCCTGTTCCTGACGGTGGGTCCCGAAAGCGCCGTCTTCGTGGCGTGGTTCGGCACCACGGTCACGAGCTTCCTCACGATCACGCTCACGATCGTCGCGCTGGTGGTCACTTCGGTCCTGCGCGCCTCCCGAACCGAGATGCGCGGAAACGACCGCGCGGCCGGTCTCGCGGATGCGGGTGACGGCATCGTGCCGCGCGATGTCTTCGGCACGGTCTTCGCCGAGCTCGTGCAGCGCGCGAAGGCTCGCCACGAGCTGGTGGGGGCGATCGCGATCCGCGTCGAGGACCTCGAGCAGATCTCGACCGCGTTCGGCAGCGAGATCGCGCGTGCGGTGACCGAGGCCTGGCGAGACGGGGCTCGCCGTCATGCCGCGGCGGTCGCGCTCGTCGGCGAAGACGGCGCGACCGGCATCGTGGTCGGCATCATCGCCGCCGACGCCGCCGATGCGCGACGGCAGGCGGCGCGCATCTACCGCGGTCTGTTCGCGGAGCTCGGCGCCGTCACCGGCGGCGTCATCCCGGTCGTCGGAGTCGGGGTCGGCCTCAGCGACGCGGCGGGATACGACGCCGGCGCCATCGTGGACCTGGCGCGCAGCGCCGCACAGCGGGCCGCCACGACCGTGGAGAGCTCGGTGCTCGTCGGCGAGGCGGGGTGAGCGGATTCAGCGTCCGGTGAGCCGGTAGCCGACACCGCGGACCGTCTCGATCCACTGTGGATCGGCGGGCGACTCGCCCAGCTTCCGGCGGATGTTCGCCATGTGCACCTCGATGGCGCGCGCGTCGCTGTCGGAGACGAACTCGGCGCCCGTGAAGCGCTCTCCGCGCAGCATGACCGCGAGGTCGGTCTTGCTGAGCACCCGTCTGCCGGACGACAGCAGATCCATCAGGATGTCGAATTCGCTGCGGGTCAGCTCCAGATCTTCGCCGTGCAGCGTCGCCACGCGCATCTCGGGATGCAGCCGCAGCCCGCGGTGCTCGAGCCAGCCGTCCACCTCGCCGTCCATCGCGATGGGGGAGGGCGCACCGGCCGCCGCGGCGTCCGCGATCGGCGGCGCCGCGGTGTGCGCACGCGGCCGGCGCAGCATCGCGTCGATCCGGGCGCGCAGCTCGCGCGGCCGGAAGGGCTTGGCGACGTAATCGTCGGCGCCCGCCTCGAGTCCCTGCAGCGCGTCGATCTCCTCGGTGCGGGCGCTGAGCATCACGATGTACGTCGGGCTGAGACCCCGGATCCGCTTGGCGGTCTCGAAGCCGTCCATACCCGGCATGTTGACGTCCAGCGTGGTGACCAACGGGTGCTGCGTACGCACGAGCTCGAGGCCGTCCAGACCGGTCGCGGCGGTGTGCACGGTGAAACCGGCCTGCTCGAGCACGGCAGCCAGCAGCGAGCGGATATCCGCCTCGTCTTCGATCACGACCGCTGTACGAGCTTCTGGCACCGACTCACCCCCCGGAGTCTCCGACCCTCGTGGACCGGACTCCCGGACGTCGGTCATGATATCCCAGAAGAGGCGCTGAAACGCGTTGCTCGTCATCGCCGCGATCCTCGGCGCGTTGGCCAGATCACCGGTTCCCCTTCCCGACAGGTGGCGCAACGCAGTATCGGGTCGGGGGGCGCCGCTCTCCCCCAGACCGGCGCCCCGCGACCCGCGCGCCGCCTCAGCGGCGGCGTGCCCCCAGCGTCCCCGGTTATCTCCCCAGACTCCCCGGCGCTGTTCGCGACATCCATGACGCTATGGGTCCCGCCTCAGCCGGGGCTCAAGCGATCCTCAGGACGTGCCAAAGGTTTGACGGCTGAGCCGATCCTGAGCAGGCCGGACATCGGGGCGGTCGTGGCATCCTCGTCTCATGCCGCTCGTCGCGCTCACCGGGGGGATCGCCTCGGGCAAGACCACGATCGCCGCGCGCCTGGCCGAGCACGGCGCCGTCGTCGTGGATGCCGACGCGATCGTCCGCGACGTGCAGTCGCCCGGCTCGCCGGTGCTCGACGCGATCGCGGCGGAGTTCGGGTCCGGGATGCTGCGCGGCGACGGCTCGCTGGACCGGCAGGCGCTCGGCGCGGTGGTGTTCGGCGACCCCGACGCCGTGGCGCGACTGAACGCGATCGTGCACCCAGCGGTGCGGATCCGCTCGCAGCAGCGCTTCGAGGAGGCCCTGGCCGCCGACGCGGGAACGGTGGTGGTGTACGACGTGCCGCTGCTCGTGGAGGCGCGGGTCGACGACCCGTGGGACCTCATCGTGGTCGCGCATGCCCCGGTCGAGGTGCGCATCCAGCGGCTGGTGGCGCTGCGCGGCCTCGATGAGGGCGCGGCGGGCGCACGTGTCGCTTCGCAGGTCGGCGATGATGCGCGCCTGGCTGTGGCCGACGTGGTGATCGACACGTCGGGGACCATCGCCGAGACGCTTCGTCAGGTCGACGACCTCTGGCAGCGCCTCCCCGGCCTCGTGGCGGGCCGTCGTCGCCGACGCTGATGGCGAACCGCCGAGTCGATGTCGGACCCCCCGCCTACGCTTGAATCATGCAGACCACCCGATCCGTAAGGCCGTTCGAGGTCAAGAGCGAGTACTCGCCCAGCGGCGATCAGCCCGGGGCGATCGCCGACCTCGCAGCGCGCATCAACGCCGGCGAGACCGACGTCGTGCTGCTCGGCGCGACCGGCACGGGCAAGTCGGCGACGACAGCGTGGCTGATCGAGCAGGTGCAGCGCCCGACCCTGGTGCTCGCGCACAACAAGACTCTCGCCGCCCAGTTGGCGAACGAATTCCGCGAGCTGATGCCCGACAACGCCGTCGAGTACTTCGTCTCGTACTACGACTACTACCAGCCCGAGGCGTACGTGCCGCAGACCGACACCTTCATCGAGAAGGACTCCTCGATCAACG
>CAXTES010000205.1:0-4580 GCA_964243215.1 uncultured Microbacterium sp.
CTGTTCATCGCGGGCGGCATCGGGATCACTCCCATGCTGCCGATGATCGCCTCGGCGGAGACGGTCGGTGCGAACTGGAAGTTGGTCTACGGCGGCCGTAGCCGCGACTCGATGGCCTTCCTCGACGAGCTGGCCGGATACGGCGACCGAGTAGCGGTGCATCCGCAGGACGAGGCCGGCCACCTGCCGCTCAACACTTTGCTGGCCGAGCCTCGAGAAGATGTGCAGATCTACAGCTGCGGGCCCGGACCGCTGCTCGACGCGCTCGAGTCGGCGTCAGCGTATTGGCCGGCGGGCAGCCTGCACACCGAACGCTTCGCCGCGAAGGACGTGCCGGCGTCCGCCGGCGCGCTCGACTCGTTCGAGGTCGTGTGTCAACGCTCCGGCGTCACCCTCAAGGTCGGCGCCGGCCGATCGATCCTCGATGCGGCCGATGAAGCGGGGATCAAGGTTCTCTCGTCCTGTCGTGCGGGCGTGTGCGGTACCTGCGACGTCGATGTGCTCGACGGGCAGCCGGATCACCGCGATTCGGTGCTGTCCGCGGCCGAGAAGGCGTCCAACGAGTTCATGTTGGTCTGCATATCCCGCTCGTTGTCCTCCCGGCTCGTCCTCGACATGTGACAGGACCCCCACCGTGAACACACCCAGCAACGGATACAGCCTGGACGAAGCCGGGAACTACCCGCTCAACAACTGGTACGTCGCCGCCTGCAGCGGCGAGGTAGGGAACACCCTGCTCGCGCGCGAGCTGCTCGGGCAGCCGGTGCTGCTCTACCGCCGCTCGTCGGGCGAGGTGGTCGCGCTCAGCAACGTCTGCCCACATCGGGCCGTGCCGCTGTCGGACGGGTACCTCGACGCTGACCGCGTGGTGTGCGGGTACCACGGGTTCACCTTCGCCCCCGATGGACGGTGCGTTCGGGTGCCGTCGCAGGATCAGGTGCCCTTCGGAGCGCGTGTGCAGGTCTACACCGTGCGCGAAGAGGCGCCGGTGGTGTGGATCTGGATGGGCGACCCGGCACGAGCCGAGCAGAAAGCACCTCCCTCCCTGCCGTGGCTGCACCAGGACGGGTGGACCTCGTTCGCGGGCCGGCTGCACACCGACGTCAACTACCTGGCGTGGCACGACAACTCGCTGGACTTCACGCACCTGCCCTATGTGCACAATGAGCTGTCTCCTCGCGGCTACGTGTCGCTGCCGCCGCCGCTGGACATCGCCGTGTCGGAGTTCTCGGTCGCCTATCGCCGCGAGTTCCCGGCCGGCCCGCTACCGGAATGGCAGCTCACCGCCACCGGACTGAACCCCGATGGGAAGTACGAGATCCGCGAGTCCGGGGAGTTCGTGGCCCCCGGCCTCCACATAGTCCACATGGACATCGCGGTGACGGACCCGGGCCATGACGGGCCGGACGTGTACCGAAGGCCGTGGATCCGGGGTTTCACACCGGAGAACCCGGTCAGCACGCACGTCTTCTATTGGGTCGCCCGCAACTATCGGCGCGACCGACCGGAGGTCACCGAGCATCTGCGGGGCGTGCACGAGCGGCTGCTGCGCGAGGACAAGAAGGTCCTCGAGACGATGCAGAGCCATGCCGCCCGTTACGGCGAGCGCACCGACCTGGTGCTCGTCAACGCCGACGTCGCTGCCGCAAAAGCACACGAGATCGTCAGCACGATGCTCGTCCGGGAACGCTCCCGCGCACTCAACGTCCGCCGGCCGTTCGCGGCACGCCCCCCGGCACTGGGAGACCACGTCACACGAGGAGAGCACCGATGACGGCCGGAGTTGCGCTGCCGACCAGTGACGTCGATCTGTTCAGCGATGAACACCTGGACGATCCGTACCCCGACTACGCGGCGCTGCGTGATGCCGGCCCTGTCGTACACATGTCGAGGCTCGACGTCCCGGCCCTCACCCAGTACACCCCTGTGCGATACGCGGTGGACAACTGGGAGATCTTCCGGTCGGGGAAGGGTGTGAGTCTCAACGACCTGCTCAACAAGGCGTGGACCGGCACCGTGATCGCCACCGACCCGCCCTACCACTCCGCCCTGCGCGGCGTGCTCAACGAGCGGCTCTCGCCTCGGCAGGTCCGCAAGATGACCACGGACATCGACGCCCGAGTCGGACCCATCGTGGACGACCTGGTCGAGCGCGGGTCCTTTGACGCGATGAAGGACTGCGCCTACCGGGTCGTGCCGAACTTCGTCGTCGACGTCGTCGGATTTCCACCGGAAGGCAGCGGCAGCGAGCACCTCCTTGGCTGGGCGGAGCAGATCTTCAACGTCAACGGCCCCGACGACAACAAGCGCATGCAGGAATCGGTGCCCGGCCTGGAGAAGATGTTCGAGTGGCTCGCCACCGTGGCCACCAAGGACAACGTCACTCCGGGCGGGTTCGCACACGCCATCCACGAGGCGGCGGCGAACGGCGCGATCAAGCCGGAATCGGTCGTTCCGCTGATGGCCGGCTACAGCATTCCCGGCACCGACACCACGCTGGGAATCGTCGGCAATGCGATCAACCTCTTCGCCCGGAACCCGGACCAGTGGGATCTGGTCCGGCATAACCCCGACGAGCTGATGCGTCCCGCGCTGGTCGAGGTGCTGCGCATGGACGCGCCCGTGCAATGGTTCGCGCGGGTGCTGGCCCATGACTGGACGGTCGGCGACACCACGGTATCCGAGGGCTCCCGGGTCATGCTGCTGTTCGGCAGCGCCAACCGCGACGACCGCCACTACCCCGACCCGGACCGGTTCGACGTCACGCGCGACCCGATGGACCACGTGTCCTTCGGCGGCGGTATTCACGGGTGCCCCGGCCAACACCTCGCGCAACTACAGACCGCCCGGCTCATGCGCGCCTTCATCGACCGCGGCGTGCAGCGCTTCGAGATAAGCGGCGAGACCCGCCGCAGCCTCAACAACACCACCCGTGCGTTCTTCAACCTCCCCGTGACGGTCACGGTCGCCTGAGGCGCCGTCCAGATCAAAGGTGATTCTATGACGACCCCTACGCGTTCACGAGAGGCCAAGAGGTACGAGAACCTCCTGGTCGTCGTACTCTTCCTGGCATTCGGATTCGTGTTCTTCGACCGACAAGCGGTGCCGTTCCTCTTTCCGTTCATCAGCAAAGAGCTCACTCTGGACAACACCCAGCTCGGCATCATCATCGGCGTGCTGGCGGTCACCTGGGCACTGTCCGGAGCCGCTGTCGGGAAGCTCTCCGACAAGCTCGGCGTGCGCAAGCCGATCCTGCTCACCGCCGTCCTCGCCTTCTCGACGCTCTCCGCCCTGTCCGGCTTCGTGAGCGGCTTCCTCAGCCTGCTGCTCATCCGCGCCGTCATGGGTATCGCCGAAGGTGCCGTCCTGCCGATGGCGCAGTCGCTGATGATGGAGGCCTCGCAACCCCATCGGCGTGGGCTGAACATGGGTCTCGTGCAGGTCACGTCCTCGGGGCTGCTCGGCGGGGTCCTCGCACCGCCGGTCGTCGTCGGACTTGCCGGAGCCTACGGTTGGCGCGCCGCCTTCTACCTGACGATCATCCCGGGCCTGATCATCGCCCTCTGGATCTGGCGCGCCGTCCGGGAACGTCCGCCGAACTCACCACTGCTGCAGGAGGACGGCACGTGGGCCGAGCCTGCCGGGCACAAGCCCTCCATCGGTGAAGTGATCCGGATGCGCAACATTTGGCTGTGCATGCTCATCGCGATCTGCATGCTGACCTGGTTCATCCTCATCCTCACCTTCACCCCCACCTACCTCGTCACGGTGACGGGCTTCGCCCCCGGCACCATGGCAACGGTCATGACCTTCCTCGGAGTGGCGTGGGTGATCTGGGGAATCCTCACCCCCGCCATCTCGGACCGGATCGGGCGCAAGACGACACTGACCATCTTCAGCGCCGTCGCGGTGCTCTGCCCGCTCGCCGTCGTCTTCGTATCCTCGTCGGTCGCGCTGTCGATCATCGTGCTGGTGACCTTCGTCGGCATCGGCTGCTTCTCGCTGTTCCTGGCGACCATCCCCGGTGAAACCGTCTCGCACGGGGCGCTCGCCACTGCGCTGGGCATCGTCATGGGTGTCGGCGAGATCTCCGGGGGTGCCATCGCCCCGGTGATCGCCGGGATCGCCTCCGACGCCTGGGGCCTGCAGGCAGCCATGTATATCGCCGCCGGTGGCGCAGCGATCGCCGTGCTGCTCTCCCTCGGCCTCCACGAGACTGCGCCACGGGTCCTCGCACGGCGTGGAATCGCCCACGCCGAGGTGCCCGGCGTGGCCGAGTACACCGAGCACCCAGAACCCGGTCATGCCCGCGCGGAGTGAGCAGCCAGAGATCACGAGTCCCGTCAATCGCAGTCCCGGTGACGCGGCACCGGCCCTCCCGTCACCGTGGGCATGACGTCCTCCGCCGGCGTTCCCTGACATCACCACGGCGTGAGAGCGACCAGAAGAAACGGAGCCTCGCATGACCACCACGGAAAATCCGGCGATTGGCAAGAGCGCCGAGGCAAACGGGATACGCACGAACTACCTCGAAGCAGGCACTGGTCCTGAGCACGTTGTCATGATTCACGGGTCTGGCC
>CAXTES010000206.1:0-4524 GCA_964243215.1 uncultured Microbacterium sp.
GGTAGAGGTCGAACGTGAACGAGCCCAGCGCGGTGAGCGCCCAGAGCAGCAGGCGGTACAGCACCCGTCGCCAAGCGGCAATCGCATCGCCCGGATGCAGCATGACCGGTGCGGTCGCAGGATTCGATCCGAGTGTGCGGATCGCCCCCGTGGCACTGCCGGTACGGACCGTGCCGGTGCGGATGGTCCCGGTGGGTGTGCGGACCGTGCCGGTCGCAGTATGCGCGGTGCCGGGGACGGGAATGGTGGCGGTGTCAGTCACGAGAGAGGCTTCACTTCGGTATCGACGAGGACCGACGCACCATCGAATCGATTCGGAACAGCATCCATCGTAACCCATCACCGTCGACGAACCCGCTGGGTACAGTGGAGCCGTGAGCGCCGACACCGCCGCACCCGTCCGCCGCAGGCCGGTCACGGTCGCTCTCGCGGTCGTGTTCATCTACCTCGGCGGGCTCTTCAGCGCAGGCCTGGGCCTGCTCGTCCTGCTCAGCCGGTACGACGTCGGAGGCGATGAGGTGCTGCCGGTCTCGCTGATCGGCGCCGGCATCATCCTGTTCGGCCTGCTGACGCTCGCCGTCGGCGGCGGTGTCGGTCGGGGCAGTCGCGGTTCGCGGCTGATCGTGACGGTGTACCTGGCGCTGCTGCTCGTCCTGCAGATCGTGACGGTCGTCACGTCGGACGAGTGGGACTGGTTCGGGTTCGCCGAGATCGTCATCGAGGTGCTGATCCTCGCCGCGGTGTGGCTGCCTCCCGGAGCGCGTTACTTCCGGGCCGCCTCGGTTGCCCCCGCCGTCGCGTAGGTCCGATCCAGTACGATCGCGACGTACCGGCGGTGCACGAACCGCACGATCTCTATCGCGCCGATCGTCAGCACCGTCACGAGGGCGATGAGCCAGGCCGCATCCCGGCCCGGGTCGGTCAGCTGGAAGAACGTCGTCGCGAACGGCACGGTGAAGATCACCACGAGCGCGACGAACATCGCCCCGATGACCAGCGCCTTGACGCGGGTGATGGGTCGCGACAGCACGGTCAGCACCCAGATGCCGACGATCGCGAGGATGATCGTCGAGCCGGTGCGCAGCTGCGGCTGCTGCACCCCCAGCCCCATCGCGCCGAGGGTGTACAGGGTGAGCGCGATCGCGATGATGAGCCCGGCGGGAATCGCGAAGCTCAGCGACCGTCGTAGGAATCCGGGCACGTACCGCTGCGCGTTGGGCATGAGCGCGAGGAAGAACGCCGGGATGCCGATGGTCAGCCCATCCGTGATCGACAGCTGTCGCGGCAGGAACGGGAACTCGAGCACCATGACGCCGAACAGGATCGCGAGCGTCGTCGCATACGCGGTCTTGGTCAAAAACAGCATCGAGACGCGCTCGATGTTCGCGATGACCTGCCGGCCCTCGGCGACGACATCGGGCAGGTGCGAGAACTGGCCGTCCAGCAGCACGAGGCGGGCGACGGCCTTCGTCGCGGCGGCGCCGGAGTTCATCGCGATCCCGATGTCGGCGGTCTTGATCGCCAGCGCGTCGTTGACGCCGTCGCCGGTCATCGCGACGGTGTGGCCGCGCTGCTGCAGCGCGACGACCATGCGCTTCTTCTGGTCGGGGGTGACGCGCCCGAAGACGTGCTCGCGATCGAGCACTTCGCCCAGCTCGGCGTCGTCGTCGGGGAGGGTGCGCGCGTCGTAGCCGGAGGCGACCTGCATCCCCAGGTCACGGGCGATCGCCGCGACGGTGCGCGGGTTGTCGCCGGAGATGATGCGGATGCCCACATCCTGGCGACGGAAGTACGCCAGGGTCTGCGCGGCATCCGGCCGCACCTGCTCGCGGAACGTCAGGACCGCGACCGGCGCGGCCCCGTCGGGCAGCCGTTCGGCGTCCACGTCGGCATCCGTCAGCGCGGTGTCGCTGTGGCCGAGCACCAGGGTGCGCTTGCCCGACGACGCCAGCGAGGTCACCGAGCGTCCGAACGCGGTGCCCGGATCGGAAGCGGCATCTCCGAACACCATCTCCGGGGCTCCGAGCACCCAGGTGCCGCCCGGCCCGCCCGCGTACGACACCGCGCTCCACTTCCGCGCGGAGGAGAACGGGATGTATTCGGCGGTGGTGAGCGCATCGGTGACGGGGAACGGATCGCGCAGACACCGGGCGGTGGCGTTCGCGTCGGGCGCTGCGCCGTACCAGGCGAGCGAGTCCTGCCAGCCGTCCACCGGGACCAGCGGGTGCGAGCCGTCGAACTCGATGTCGCCGAGCGTGAGCGTGCCGGTCTTGTCGAGGCAGATGACATCGACGCGGGCCAGGCCCTCGACGGCGGGAAGCTCGTTGACGAGCACCTGCCGGCTGGCCAGCTTGGCCGCACCCACGGCGAAGGCGATGCTCGTCATGAGCACGAGACCGAGCGGGATCATCGCCGTCAGCGCGGCGATGGTGTTGACCACCGCCTGCACCCACGTGCCCTGCTGCCACGCGTCGACCCATCCGCCGGCGACCATCATCTGGGCGTTCAGGACGAGCACACCCACCGGGCCGATCAGCCAGCCGACCCACTTGAGAACCCGGTTCACCGAGCTGCGCAACTCGGAGCGCACCAGCGAGAACCGCTTGGCCTCGTCGGCGAAGGCGTTGGCGTACGAATCGGCGCCGACGCGATTGGCCTGCGCATCGCCCTCACCGGCGACGACCACCGAGCCGGAGAGCACCTCGTCGCCGGGCTTCTTGTCCACCGGGTCGGATTCGCCGGTGAGCATCGACTCGTCGATCTGCAGCGCGCGTGAAGTCACCGCGGCACCGTCGGCGGGCACCTGATCACCGGCGCGCAGCACGAGGATGTCGTCGAGCACCACGTCCGCCGGCGCGATCTCCAGGTCGACGCCGTTGCGGCGCACTCGCGCCCGCGGGGCGTTCAGCAGTGCAAGGCGGTCCAGTGCCGCCTTCGCGCGGAACTCCTGCCAGCATCCGATGATCGAGTTCGCGAACGCGGCGAACCCGAACAGGGCGTCCTGCCAGCGGCCGAGCAGGAACAGCACGAAGAAGCACGCGAAGACGATCCCGTTGAACAGCGTGAACACGTTCGCGCGCACGATGTTCCACGCGCTGCGGCTCGAGTCGGCGGTGTAGGCGTTGGTCTTGCCCGCCGCGATCCGCTCCTGCACCTGGATGTCGGTGAGTCCGGTCCCGGGATCGACCGCGGGGCGCGGCTCGGTCGTGACGAGGGATGATGCTGCCGAGGCATCCATGGGTCACACCCTATCGACGCCGTGACGGACGAAGGCCCCGGACCTCGCGGTCCAGGGCCTTCGCTGCGATCGCTACCGACTCACTTCAGGCTGACGGTGGCGCCGGCCTCTTCGAGCGCGGCCTTCGCCTTGTCGGCCGTCTCCTTGTTCGCGCCCTCGATCACCGTGTTCGGGGCGCCGTCGACGACGGCCTTGGCCTCGCCGAGGCCGAGCGAGGTGAGCTCGCGGACCACCTTGATGACCTGGATCTTCTTGTCGCCGACCGTGTCGAGGACGACGTCGAAGGAGTCCTTGACCTCTTCCTCCTCGACGGGGGCGGCGCCGGCCGGCGCGCCGGCTGCGGCGACGGCGACGGGTGCCGCGGCGGTGACCTCGAAGGTCTCCTCGAACTTCTTCACGAACTCGCTGAGCTCGATGAGCGTCAGCTCCTTGAACGCGTCGAGCAGCTCCTCAGTGCTGAGCTTTGCCATGATGTTCTCCTTGTTGTGGGGTTGTGTCGCCGGGCCTGAACTCAGGCCGCGGACTCCTGCTTCTCGCGCAGCGCGTCGACCGTGCGTACAGCCTTGGACAGCGGTGCGGTGAACAGATATGCGGCGCCGAACAGCGAGGCCTTCATCGCGCCGGCGAGCTTCGCCAGCAGGACTTCACGGCTCTCGAGGTCGGCGAGGCGGTTGACCTCGTCCGCGGTCAGCGGGGCGCCGTCGAAGAAGCCGCCCTTGACCACGAGAAGAGGGTGTGCCTTGGCGAAGGCGCGCAGACCCTTCGCGACGGCGACCGGGTCGCCGTGCACGAACGCGATGGCGGACGGACCCTTGAGCTCGTCGTCCAGCGTCGAGATCCCCGCGTTGTTGGCGGCGATCTTGGTCAGCGTGTTCTTCACCACGGCGTAATCCGCGTCCTGACGGATCGTGTTGCGAAGCTCTTTGAGCTCCGCAACCGTCAGGCCGCGGTACTCGGTCAGCATGACGGCGGTCGAGTCCTCGAAGTTCTTCGTGAGCTCGGCGACCGATGCATCCTTTTGCGCCATGGCCACTCCTTGTGTGTGATTCACGTCCCGCGTCGGCGAGGCGTCGGCCTTGGATGCCGGTCTCACGGCAATGAAAAACGCTCCGGCGCAGGGCTCGGAGCGTGGCATCCGCTCTCACGGACGTTCGTTCTGTTGCACCTGCGCGGGCCCCTGCATTGCAGTGCTTCGGTCGACGTTCGCTTGCGCGCACGAGGATGACCAGCGGTCTTCGGCTGCGCACCAGTGTACGCGACGGGTGGGCGGGGCCCAAATTCGCGGG
>CAXTES010000207.1:0-2805 GCA_964243215.1 uncultured Microbacterium sp.
GTCGACATAGCCCGCGAGGCGGGCGAATTGGCGCGGGTTCGACGCACCGAGGGCGTCTCGATCGCGGCGACGAAGTCGGGCATCGCCGACATCGTCACCGATGCGGATCGCGAGGTCGAGGCGCTGATCCGGCAACGGCTGGCGCAGGCGCGTCCGGACGACGGGTTCCTCGGCGAAGAGTCCGGGGCCGACCGCGGCGCCTCGGATGTGACCTGGGTCGTGGATCCCATCGACGGCACCGTAAACTACGCCTACGGCATCCCGTCGTACGCCGTGAGCATCGCGGCCGTCGCGGGGGAGCCGGCGCCCGACCGGTGGACGGCACTGTGCGGGGTCGTCTTCAACCCCGCGTCGGACGAGTTGTTCGCGGCCGTCCGCGGTGGTGGCGCCGCCCTCAACGGCGAACCCATCGCCGTCAACCCCGGCGCCGGTCCCGCCGGGGCGCTGCTGGCGACCGGCTTCGGATACGACCCCGCGACCCACGCGGGCGACCTCGAGCGGCTGGGGCGCGTGATGTCGATCGCGCGGGATGTGCGGCGTATCGGCTCGGCATCCCTCGACCTCGCCTTCGTCGCGGCGGGGCGACTCGACGGGTACTACGAGCGCGGACTGAACCCGTGGGACCACGCCGCCGGGGCGCTCCTGGTGGTCGAGGCGGGCGGCGTCGTCGGCGGTGACCCGGGCGGTGTTCCGGGACGCGAGATGCTGATCGCCGCCGGTCCGGAGCTCTTCGACGACCTCGCGAGGTATGCCCGCCGCTAGCTCGCGCGGGTGGAACAAAAACGTTTCACCACACGGAAGCTCGCACATGGCGCACTCAGCCTCGGTCCGATAGGGTTTATGCATTCGTTACTTTTCGCCACCCGAACCGGCGTAGGTAATCGCACGTTCTACTGCCCGCTGTCGCCTCCCCCCGGCGGCTCCGACCCGAAAGATCCCCCGACTTGTCTTTCGAGAACCCGATACCCGACGCTGCGCCCACGCGCAGGTCGAGCCGCCGGCTCCCGGCGTCCGCACCAGTCGAGGCATCCCAGGCCACGCGCGCGGAACTGCGGCGCAGAACCGGCGAGATCCCGACCATCCGTCCCATCACGTGGGGACAGACGTCGATTCCGGATGCTGACACCGGCGTCGCCCCGACGACCGGGGCCGAGACGCCCACCGTCACTGCGACGACGATCGCCGAGCCGCGAAACGTGATCCTCACGACTCCGATCGAGGGGCAACCTCTCACCCGACGCCGGGCCCGCGAACTCGCGAAGCCCGGCGTTTCCCTGTCCGCCGCATCGTCGACCGTCGACCCGGTGATCGCCGAGCCGGCCGCGGACGTTCCGGCCGAGACATCCACCGCCGGCCCGATCGCCGACGCGGCACCCCCGACCCACACCGCCGAGCCGCTGCTGGCTGACTTCGAACTCCTCGAGCCGCAGCTGCCGGATGCGACGGATGTCGACGACACCGTCGAGGCCGACGAGGCGGAGGCACCCGCCGACGAGTTCGAAGCCGCGGCGCGCCTGTTCTCGTTCACCGGCGAGACCCCCGTGCAAGCCGCGGCGGCCGAGCCCGAGGTCGCGGCCGAGTTTCCCGCCGAGCCGGTCTCGCACTTCGCCAAGCGCCGCGCGAACGCGCGCATGACCGGCGCGTCGTTCAAGCGCATGGCCGCGACGTCCTTCTCGGTCGGCGTGATGGGCGTCGTGGGGCTGCTCACGGTCGGGCTCACCACACCCGCGGAGGCGGTCGCAGCGGCCGGCACCACGGCCGTGACGAGCGTGGCACCGGCCGGAGACGTGTACGCCCCGGACTCCAGCGAGATCCAGGCGTACGTCGCGCCCGCGCAGGTCGAAGGCGTCGACCTCGGACGCACCGAGACCTACTCGGCGGGCACGTTGGTGGACCTCGCCGGCACCGTCGGCATCTCCAACTACTCCAGCGCCGTGTTCACGAACAACCCGAGCTGCTCCATCCAGTGGCCCTTCGCGACCGGCGTCACCATGAGCTACGGATTCGGGATGCGTTCGGGCCGGATGCACGAGGGCGTCGACTTCACACCCGGCGCGGGCGCTCACATCCAGGCGATCGCAGATGGCGTGGTGCGGATCTCGACCGACAGCGGCGGGGCCTACGGCGTGACGATCGTGATCGACCACGTCGTCGACGGCCAGCTCGTGTCGAGCCGCTACGCGCACATGCAGTACGGCTCGCGTCAGGTGCAGGTCGGCGACACCGTCAGCGTCGGCCAGTTCATCGGTCAGACCGGCAACACGGGACGTTCGTACGGCGCGCACACGCACGTGGAGATCCTGCAGAACGGCACGACGCCGATCGACCCGCTGCCGTGGCTGCGGACGCACGCCACCTGCTGAATCGGCGCTACGCGGCTCTGATATCCTCGTGTAGTTGCCCGGAGCCGTCCGGGCGTCGCCCCGATAGCTCAGTGGTAGAGCACTTCCATGGTAAGGAAGGGGTCGTCAGTTCAATCCTGACTCGGGGCTCGCGGCATCCATCTTCGTGACCGACGGATGCCTCGCGGCAGGGTAGCTCAGTTGGTGAGAGCGCACGACTCATAATCGTGAGGTCGCGGGTTCAAGCCCCGCTCCTGCTACGAACCAAGCGCCCCTCGTGGGCGCTTCGTTCGTTTACGGGACGTCGTCAGGCGCCTTCCGCCTGATCGGTCAAGGCTCCCGCCAACGTGAGGGTGTCGGCGACGGCCCAGTGGTCGACGATCAGGTCATCGACCACCGTGACGATCTCCATCGCTTGCCAGCTCACGCGGCGTCCGGTGCCGGGACGCCCGCGGAAGGTGCC
>CAXTES010000207.1:2905-4514 GCA_964243215.1 uncultured Microbacterium sp.
GAAGGTGCCCGCGAACGTCTGAAACGTCACGACCCTGTCGCCCTCGACGATCTGGTCGTCGATGGTGACGTGCAGATCAGGTAGCGCACCGCGCATCACGGCGAACAGATCCTCCCCCTCGCGGAACAGCTCCCGCGCCGCAGGCGTGTGATTGACGAATGCGGGCGAGATGATCTCGGCGCGCGCGGCGGGATCGCCCTCGTTCTTGATGTCGTCGACGAATCGCCGCACAACATCGGCCTTGCGCTGCGCTTCCGGGGACCTGGTCGTGGGCATGGGGTCCCTCAGTTCCGGAACGGGTTCGCAGGACCTGCCCCGGAGAAGATCTCGGCGGGGCGCCGCATGATCGCGGGATGCTCGTCGTCCTGCGTCAGCACGTAGAAGCGGTCGGTCTCGATCGCGCGGAGCACTCGAGCGGCCGCCTCGGACGGGTCGATCCCCTGCGGCCCGGCCTCGCCCATGGTGCGGGTGAACGCAGCGCCCACCTCGTCTGCGCGGCCTGGATCGATGTCGGGCATGTTCCGCGCCGACGAGTGGAAGCGCGTGTTCACCCCGCTCGGACACAGCAGCGATACGCCGACGTCCGATCCGCGCTCCTTCAGGTCGAGGAACATCGACTCGGTCAGCGCGGTCACCGCGTGCTTGCTGGTGGAATAAGCACTGATGCGGCCGGCGTAGAGCCCGAAGATCGACGACGTGTTGACGATGTGGCCGTAGTCCTGTTTCAGCAGCTCGGGCATGAAGGCCCGCACGCCGTGCACCACACCCCACAGGTTCACGCCGACGACCCACTCCCAGCCGGCCTTGGTCAACTCCCAGACGGGTGTGATCGGACCGCCGACGCCGGCGTTGTTGCAGACGATGTGCACACCACCGAACTCACGCAGCGTCGCATCGCGCAGATCATCGACCGCGGCCTCTTTCGCGACGTCCGTCACCTGTGCGAAGACGCTGCCGCCGGCGTCGCGGACTTCGGCGGCCGCAGACTCGAGCGCGGGCGCCTCGACATCCGCCATCACCACATGCAGTCCGCGCTCCGCAAACGCGTGGGCAAGCGCGAGCCCGATCCCGCTCGCCGCTCCGGTGACGACGGCGGTATTGCCGGGTCGAATCGTGTCGGTCATGTTCGCCTCGCTTCCACTATGCGAGGCGTGGTCGGATATCGCGCGCAAGATTTCGTCCTGTAGAAGGCTGCGCGGTGCGCGGGGACCGGGAATCGGTGCGGCCGCAATCCCGGGGAAGGAAACAGTCGGTGTTCGTCAGCCCAGGCTAGGTGGACCCCAGTCAGGGCCACCCTCATCGCTGCTCGACTGCTTGATGAGGTGTGGGTCGGTTCCATCGGTTCCGACCGTGTACAGCTGATTGAGACCGCCTGTGCCGGCGGCGAAGGTGATCCATCTGCCGTCGGGCGAGAATCCGACCTTCTGACTGATGACCGTCTGGGTGAACTTCGTTACCTGAACGAGGTCGCTTCCGTCGGGGCGAATCGTGTAGACGTTGCCAACGCCGGATTCTTTATCGGGCGCTCCTCGGAATCCGATCAGGTTGGCCGAACTCCAGTCCGGAGTTCCGCCCGCACCTATTGAAGGGTCGGTCAGCTGTCTTGTTC
>CAXTES010000208.1:0-4475 GCA_964243215.1 uncultured Microbacterium sp.
GCGCAGCGCTGGGGCCGGCGCGGCGCGACGCCGGTGCGCGACGTCTTCGACGCCGCCGACGCCGGCGATCCGCTCGCGCGCGAACTGCGCGAATCGCTCGCGCGCGGTGTCGCCGCGGCGGTGCGGGTGCTCGTGCTCACCGCCGACGTCGACGTCGTCGTGCTCGGCGGCGGGCTCACCGCGCTCGGCGAGCGGTTGCGCGCCGACGTCCGTGGCGAGCTCGCCGTCAGCGCCGAGGCATCCGCGTTCATGCGATCACTGCGACTGGACGAGCGGGTCGAGCTGCTGCCCGCAGGCTCGCCCGCCGCGGCACTGGGTGCCGCGCTGGTGGGCGCGCCCGCCGCAGATCTGGAGGTCGAGGCCGTCACCCGTGGCTGAGGTGGTCATCGTCGGATCCGCGGCGCAGGCCGGCGAGCTCGTCGCCGACGAGATCGTCCGGCTGATCCGCGCGAACGCCGAGACCGTGCTGGGCCTTGCGACCGGGTCCAGTCCGTTGCCGGTGTACGAGGCGCTGCGGTCGCGGCTGACCGGAGTCGACGTGTCGCACGTGCGGGCGTTCGCGCTCGACGAGTACGTCGGCCTCGACCCGCAGCATCCGCAGAGCTACCGATCCGTGATCGACCGCGAGGTGGTGCGGCCGCTCGGGCTCGACCCGGAACGGGTCCACGTTCCCGACGGGCGGCTCGACGGCATCGAACGTGCCGGCGACGACTACGAGCGCGCGCTGCGCGAGGCCGGCGGCGTCGACGTGCAGCTTCTGGGGATCGGCACCGACGGGCACATCGGCTTCAACGAGCCGGGTTCGTCGTTCGCGTCGCTGACCCGCGTCAAGACGCTGACCGCGCAGACCCGGCACGACAACGCGCGGTTCTTCGAACGCGACGAGGATGTGCCGATGCACTGCATCACCCAGGGCCTGGGCACGATCCTGCGTGCCCGTCATCTCGTGCTGCTCGCCTTCGGCGAGTCCAAGGCGACCGCGGTGGCCGGGGCGGTGGAGGGTCCGGTCACCGCATCCCTGCCCGGATCGGCGATCCAACTGCATCCGCACGCCACCGTGATCGTGGACGACGCCGCCGCGTCGCGGCTGCGCTTCGCGGAGTACTACCGCTACACCTGGGAGCACAAACCGGACTGGCAGGGACTCTGAGGGTAGGGGGATGCCGTCACCGGCGGCATCCGCCCATGTCCCACAGACGCAGGTTTCGGCCGCACGGAAGCTGCGTTCCCGGGACATGCGCAGGCCGGTCCGGATCGGCGGCCCCGCCGGCCGGAGACGGACGTAGGGTCGAGCGGTGACGTTACCCGACGAACTCCTCGCGCTGCTGCGCGCTCCGAGCACCTGCTACATCGCGACGCTGATGCGCGACGGTTCGCCGCAGCTGACCCAGGTGTGGGTCGACACCGACGGCGAGCACGTGATCGTCAACAGCGTCGACACGCACCTGAAGGTGCGGAACCTGCGCCGCGACCCCCGGGTCGCGGTCACGATCAGCGACCCGGCGCGGCCGCGACGGTTCTTCCAGGTGCGTGGGCGGGCGATCGACATCACCGACGAGGGCGGCGTCGAGAGCATCGAGCGGATCTCGCACAAGTACACCGGCGGACCGTACTCGTGGTGGGGCGGCCGGGATCAGGTGCGGGTGATCATCACGATCGAGCCGGAGAAGATCAGCAGCCAGGGCGGCTGAGCTCAGCCGAAGACCTTGCCGGGGTTGAGGATGCCGGCCGGGTCGAACACCGCCTTGATCTGGCGCTGCAGCTCCCACTGGTCATCGCCGAGCTCCTCGGCGAGCCACCTCCGCTTGAGCACTCCGATGCCGTGCTCGCCGGTGAGCGTGCCGCCGAGGCGCAACGCGGCGCGGAACAGGTCGTCGGCGGCATCCCAGACCGCGGCGGGCACGTCGGGGCCGTGGAAGACGAAGTTCGGATGCAGGTTGCCGTCGCCCGCGTGCACGACCGTGGGGATCGCCAGGCCGTGCTCGCGCTCGACGCGTGCGATCTCGTCGAACATCGCCGGCAGCGCGCTGCGCGGGACGGCGACATCCTCGATGAGTGTCGTGCCGAGCGTCTCCATCGCCGGATGCATCGACCGCCGGATCGCGAGCAGCCGCTCGCCCTCCTCGGGATCGTGCGAGACCGCCACGACACCGCCCGCGGTGCGCAGGACGTCGGCGATCGCGTCGGCCTCGACGGCGGCGGCAGGCCCATCGGTCTGGATCGTCAGCTGGGCCGCGCCGGGCGTCGGCGGGTCCAGGCGCAGCAGGGCGTGCACGGCCGCGAGCGAGGCGGCATCCATCAGCTCCATGATCGCGGGCTGGGCACCGGATGCGGTGACGGCGGCGGATGCCTCGGCCGCCGTGCGCACGTCGGGGAACGTCGCCGCGAGCGTGCGGACCTCGCCGGGCACGAGCCGCCGCAGCTTCAGCGTCGCTGCGACGATGACCCCGAGCGTGCCCTCCGATCCGATGAACAGCGATGTGAGGTCCAGACCCGTGACGCCCTTGACGCTGCGGTGCCCGAGGTGCAGCAGCCGCCCGTCGGCCAGGACGACGTCGAGGCCGAGCACCGCGTCGCGGACCACACCGTACTTCGCGCACAGCAGCCCGCCGGCGCCGGTGGCGATGTTGCCGCCGACGGTCGAGATCGCGCGGCTGGCCGGATCCGGCGCCCACCACAGGCCGTGCTCGGCGAGGGCGGCATTGAGCTCGGCGTTGATGATGCCCGGCTCGACGACGGCGAGGAGGTCGTCGGAACGCACCTCGAGGATCCGGTCCATGCCGCGCACCGACAGCGCGATCTCGCCGTCGCCGGTGTTGGCACCCCCGGCCAGTCCGGTGCCGGCTCCGCGCGTGACCACCGCGGTTCCGGTTCCGGTCGCGATTCGCAGGGTGTCCTGCACATCGGCGACGGATGCCGCGTGCACGACCGCTCGTGGGATGCCGGCCGCGGCGTGTCCGGATTTGTCGGCGCGCGCGGCCTGCAGCGCGGCATCCGTCACGTCCACCCGATCGCCGAGCCGCTCGCGCAGCAGCGCGAGCACAGCGGACTCGATCACGCCAGGCGTCGCCGGCCGGTGAGCAGACCCACCGTCAGCGCGGCGACGGCGAAGACGATGCCGACCCACGTCAGGCCCATCGCCCACAGGGCGAACGTGGTGGAGGCATAGACGACGATCTCGACCAGCCCGCGCACGAAAGGATGCACGGCGAGCACCGCGCGGGGCGAGACGAACAGGGCCCACAGCAGGATCGCGACGACCGGCGCGGCGATACCGACGGCGATGTTCCACGGGAACGCCCACGTCGCGAAGCCCCAGACCGCGAGCGTGCCGAACGCGAACAGCTCCAGGACGAACGCCAGCACGTCCAGCGCCGACAGCGGCGCCCGCATCCCGGCCGGCAGCGGCGCGGCGGGCGTCTCGGGGCGCACGCGCGGCGAGTCGGACATGCCGTCGAGTTTACGCGGGGGCGCCGTGGCCCGGCCGAACGCGTCGCTATCCCGCCGGCTATCCCAGGACCGGCTCGCCGGCGACCCACACCCGCAGCACCTCGAGCTCGCCGGACAGCAGCACGGCGTCGGCGGGGGAGCCGGGCGCGAGCGTGCCGAGATCCGGCCGGCCGATCGCGCGTGCCGGCACGGTCGTGACCGCCGCGATCGCCGCGTCCAGCGGCATCCCGCACTCGCGCACGACGCGGCGCACGGCGGCGTCCTGGGTCAGCGTCGAGCCGGCGATGGCCCCGCCACCGGTCAGCCTCGCGACCCCGTCGACGACATCGACGTCGAGTCCGCCGAGCGCGTATCGACCGTCCGCGGCGCCCGCGGCAGCCATCGCGTCGGTGACGAGCGCGATGCGCTCCGGCGCCGCATCCATCGCCAGGCGCATGACAGCCGGGTGCACGTGAGCGCCATCGGCGACGAGCTCGAGGGTCACCCGCGGGTCGTGCAGCCCCGCCAGGACCGGACCCGGAGCGCGGTGGTGGATGCCGGGCATCGCGTTGAACGCGTGGGTGAGGATGCTCGCACCGGCGTCGACCGCGGCGCGCACCGTGTCGTAGTCGGCGCCGGTATGACCGATCGCCACGTTCGCGCCGGCATCGAGCGCGCGGCGGATCGCATCGAACGCGCCGGGCAGCTCCGGGGCGATCGTCAGCTGTCGCACGCTGCCCCGGCCCGCATCCAGCAGCCTGCCGACCGAGTCTGGGTCGGGGGGGCGAAGCTGTCCCGCATCGTGCGCGCCCCGGTAGCCAGGGGCGAGGAACGGCCCCTCCAGGTGCGAACCGAGGATCGTGGCGTCGGCATCCGCGAGGTCGGCGACCATCGCCGCCCGGGCGGCGAGGTCGGCGACCGGAGCCGTGACGAGCGAGATCACCGCCCGCGTGGTCCCGTGCGCGCGGTGCAGCGCGCGCGCCGCGGCGATCGCGCCGGGTCCGTCGTCGTAGGCGAAGCCGCCGCCGCCATGACCGTGGATGTCG
>CAXTES010000209.1:0-4461 GCA_964243215.1 uncultured Microbacterium sp.
GCGATCTTGCGATTCAGCTCGGCATCGATCTCGGGGATGCCGAAGATCGTGGGATCCGGAACGCACATGATCACGCGCATGGCGCCGAGTACTCCGGTGGCGCGCCAGTAGTCGCACGCCAGGTACATCGGCTTCTGAGCGTCGCCGGCACAGCTGGCCGGCCCTGCGGGCTGGGTGAAGATCACCGTGCCGCCGGTGAAGTCGCGCAGCATCAGCGACGTCTTGGCGGCCAGGTCGTACTCGTAGTTCGACGCCCCCGCCGGCGACGCCATCGCCTCGGCCAAGCCGGGGATGGCATCCCACATCTTCTGGATGCCGGGACAGACGATGACGTGCTCGTAGATTATTCGCCGGCCCGAAGCTAGCGTCACGGCGTTGTCATCGGGATCTATGCCGACAACGGAATCCGTGATCAGGCCGACACCGCGCGGCATGATCTCGACCTGCGATCGCACCGCCTCGCTCGCCCGCGCCCGTCCGCCCGCGATGTGGGAGAACAGCGGCTTGTACAGGTGCTCGGTACGAGGCTCGATCACGACGATGTCGCCAACACCGTAACGGCGCAGCCGCCCCGCCACGGAAGGACCGGCATTGCCGCCGCCGATCACCACGACCCGATGATGCTCGCCGTCCGCCATGCCGCCCTCTCCACGCCGCCCTGCACCGACACTATGCACGCGGATGGATGCCGGCGACGGCTTGCGGTCGGGCACGGTTCGTGCTCAGCCGAAGCGCAATTGACCCCGCACGATCGAATCGCCCGAGTGGGCGGGATTGCCGTCGGTGGGCTCCGCGGACACATCCACGAGCCGGTACTGCTCGAGATCGACCGTCTGCGGTATCACGAAGTCGCCGCGGTCGCCGTCGAGCAGTCCGAGGCTGATCAGACCGGTGGCATCCTCGGTCATCAGCCACACCTCGCGATAACCCGTCGTCGAGGGCGACTGCAGCGTCAGGTCCAGGACGCGCGTGCCGTCGGGACGCTGGTCGATGGCCGCGGACCCCTGTGCTCCGGCGTGCGCGGGCAGCGGGTCGAGGGTCGCCGACGCGACCTGCACGACCGAGGGTCGCAGCCAGGCGGTGACCCCCAGCCCGACGCCGACCACGAGCGCGACGGCCGCGGCCGCCGCGAGCACCCACAGCCACGGTCGCCGATGATCGGTGTCCTCGCGCGCGTCGGCGCGCCTCGGGAGCGGAATCGGCGTGGCGATCATCGTGTCGGCGGCCGATGCTGCGGTGGTCATACCGAGCTCGTCGGTGATCCGATGCCACACCCGCGGCGGGGGTGTTTCGAGCGTGTCGTCGATGGTCGCCCGTCCGATGGCGACGGTGTGCTCGAGCTCGGCGAGTTCGGCGGCGCACCGGGGGCAGGCTTCGATGTGAGCCGCTTCGTCTTCATCGGATATTCGCTCTCCGAGAGCCATCAAAGCTAGCCGCTCAGGGTCTAGGTGCGGCATTGCTCACCTCCAGGCTGGTACGCAGGCGTGAGAGGCTGCGGCGGATATGGCTTTTGACCGTGCCGAGCGGAAGCCCCAATCGGTCGGAGATCTGCTGATGCGTGAGGTCGTCGTAGAACGCCATCCGCATGACGGTCTGCGCGTCGGGCTCCAGCTGCTCGAGTTCGCTGGCCAGAAGCAGCTTCTGCACCAGGTCGACCGACGTGGCGTTCGACAGATCCGGGGCGTAGCGGCGCAACTGATCTTGGAGCGCGCGCACCCGGGCGCGCGCCTCGTGCGTGTCGGCGATGCGACGACGGGTGATCGTTATCAGCCACGTGGACAGCTGCCCGCGGTCGGAGCGGTAGCTCTCGCGCGACAGCCAGGCGGACACGAACGCCTTCTGCGTCACATCTTCGGCATCGGAGGCATCCCCGAGCGAGCGCAGTGCGAGCGTGTACACCAGCCGCGACCACCGTCGGTAGATCTCCTCGAGGGCCGACTCCTCGCCGCGGCGGAAACGCGCTGCGAGATCGAGCTCGCTCTGTGCGTCCACGCGGACTCCTCGCTTCGCCGACTCGACACGAGTCACCCTAATCGCTCGGCGGGATGCCGAGGCGGTGCATCCATACCGCTGCCTCGGCCCGAATCAATAGAGGGGAGCCCACGAGGAGACCGCGAGTCGCGACCGCCCGCCGCTTCCCGAACCAACCGAAGGAGCAGTTCGATGAAGAAGAGAATCCTCGGCGTCGCGGTCGCGACGGCAGCGCTGGTGCTCGGGTCGGCCATACCGGCCAACGCCACGGTCGCCGCCGCAGCTCCGGCCGGAACCATCGTCGATGTCGCCGTCGCGGCATCCGGCGGCGGTACTCCCGACGACAACCCCTACGACTACGACATCCTCGTCCAGGCGCTGATCGCGACCGGGCTGACCGCCACCCTGTCGGACACCTCGACGCAGTTCACCGTGTTCGCCCCCAACGACCGGGCGTTCGAACGGCTGGTCACCGACCTGACCGGCACCGCCCCGGCGGACGAGGCGTCCGCCCTGGCGACGATCGCTGCGGCCTTCACGCCCGAGCAGCTGACCAACATCCTGCTGTATCACGTCGTGGCGGGTCAGAAACTCGGACCGCTCAAGGTGATCTTCTCCCGGTCGCTGACCATGGCCAACGGCGGCACCGTGCGGCCGTTCGGCATCATCCTGCGCGATGAGACGCCGTCGCTTCGCGATCCGGTGCTCGTGCTGCGGGCGATCAACATCCAGGCCAGCAACGGCGTCATTCACACGATCGATCGGGTGCTCGTTCCCGCGTCCTGACGCCACCGGACACAGGGCATCCGGATCCGATGAACCCCCAGCTTCCGGGTGCCCTGTCGATCGTCCGACGCAGCGTCGACCACGGCGTGGGCTACGCGACCTGATGACGGACGAAATTGCAAGTGCCTCCTCTGGAGCACTTCGGCCGTGTTGACTGGGTGGATCTCCCCGACCCATCCGAGCGCCATGTCAGATTCCTCGCGCCGCATCGCGATCAGCGTCGTCATCCCGGTCAAAGACGACGCCGTCATCCTGACCGCCTGCCTGCGTGCGCTCGCCGCCCAGACGCGGCACGCGGACGAGATCATCGTCGTCGACAACGGCTCCACCGATGAGAGCGCTGCCGTCGCCCGCGCGGCGGGCGCTCGAGTGCTGAGCCATCACGGCGGAGGCATCCCGGCCGCCAGTGCGGTCGGCTACGACGCCGCCCGCCACGATGTGATCGCGCGCCTGGACGCCGACTGCGTCCCGGCTCCGACCTGGCTGGCGACGATCGCGGAGTCGTTCGCCGAATATCCCGACGTCGACGTCCTGACCGGCGGCGCGCGGTTCATCGACGGGCCGGTCGTCCTGCGACGCCTGCTGGCTGCTGTGTACCTGGGTGCCTACTACCTCTCGACGATGCCGCTGCTCGGGCACCCGGCGGTCTTCGGGTCGAACACCGCGATGCGCCGGGCGGCTTGGCTCGCGGTGCGCTCGGCCGTGCACCGGCACGACCCGGACGTCCACGACGATCTCGATCTCGCCTTCCACCTGGGTGAGCGGCATGTCATCCGCTACGAGCGTCGCCTGCGGATGGGCATCTCGATGCGGCCGTTCGCGAGCCTGTCATCGCTGGGGGTCCGTGCCGCTCGCGGCATCCACACCGTGCGGGTGCACTACCCCGACGGCGTCCCTCCCGCTCGGTGGTTCGAGCGATCGCCGTCGCTCGGCAGCGGCCTTCCGGCCGCGGCGAAGCGGTGGATATGACCCGGCTGCTGCTCATCTCCGACACCCACATCCCGGGTCGCGCGCGTACGCTGCCCGACGCGGTGCTGCATGAGGCGGATGCCGCAGACCTGGTGATCCACGCGGGCGACTGGGTCTCGGCATCCGTCCTCGACGAACTGGAAGACCACGCCGAGGTGCTCGGCGTCTACGGCAACAACGACGGCCCCGACCTGCGAGCCCGCCTGCCCGAGGTCGCGACGCGGGAGATCGGTGGGCTGCGTTTCGCGGTGATCCACGAGACCGGGGATGCCGCGCGCCGGCCCGCGTTCGTCGACGCGAGATTCGGCGGGATCGACGTGCTGGTCTTCGGGCACAGCCACATCCCGTGGGACACCGTGACGCCGCGCGGCATCCGGCTGCTCAATCCCGGTTCGCCGACCGACCGGCGCCGACAGCCGGAGTGCACGATGATGACCGCCGCCATCCAGGACGGCGCGCTGCGTGACGTGACGCTGATTCCGGTGCCCGCGAGCCGCCCGCATGGTCTGCCCACGCACGTACGCTGAGGGACGCGACTGTTCCGACCCCTGAGTCGGGCCGTGACCGGAAGGCGGGACGTCCATGGGAAGCCTCTATTACGGGTCGGATCCGCATCCGATCCAGATGCCCGATCACCTTCTCGCTCATGTGAAGGTCGTGGTCGCGACGAAGCTCCGCCGCGGCGAGAGCTTCACGATGTCGTGGCGGCACCTCGACGATGTGCCGGGTGGGCGC
>CAXTES010000210.1:0-4360 GCA_964243215.1 uncultured Microbacterium sp.
GCTGCTGCACGGCGACGAACTCGGCCGCACCCAGCAGGGCAACAACAACGGGTACGCGCAGGACAACGAGCTGACCTGGGTCGACTGGGAGCACGTCGACCACCCGCTCGTCGAGTTCACGGCGGCGCTGTCGAGACTGCGTCGCGAGCATCCCACCTTCCGACGCAGCCGGTTCTTCAACGGCCGCCCGGTGCGCCGCGAGGAGGGTCAGCCGGTGCCGGACATCGTCTGGCTCCGCCCCGACGGCACGCAGATGCAGCCCGAGGATTGGGATTCCGGGTTCGGGCGGGCGATCGGCGTCTTCCTCAACGGCGGCGGCATCCGCGAGCGCGACCGTCGCGGCAGCGCGATCCACGACGAGCACTTCATCGTGCTGTTCAACGCCGGCGACGGGCCGGTGGACTTCACCATCCCCGCCGTCGAGTTCAGCCCGCAGTGGGACATCCTCGTCGACACCGCCGGGCAGCGCGCCGACTCCGAGATCATCGCGCCGGGATCCATCATCCCCGTCGAGGCCAAATGCCTGCTGGTGCTGTGCGAGCCCCGCGTGGCCGAGGTCGAGCCCGACCACTCGGTCGCCGCGTCGCTGGCGGCGGCGATGACCGGGCCCATCGACGAGGTGGTTTCCGCCGCGCCGAAGGCGGAGGTGCGGACATAGCCGACCGGCCGGCCTCGACGTATCGCCTGCAGGTCCGTCCGTCGTTCGACCTGGATGCCGCGGCCGCCGTCACCGGCTATCTGCGCGACCTCGGCGTGGACTGGGCCTACCTGTCGCCGCTGCTGAAAGCCGCCGAGGGTTCGGATCACGGGTACGACGTCGTGGACCCGTCGCAGGTCGACCCGGCGCGCGGCGGAGCCGCGGGACTCGACCGGTTCGTCGCGGGGGCGCGGGATGCCGGGCTCGGTGTCCTGGTCGACATCGTGCCGAATCACATGGGTGTCGCCGTGCCCGCCGACAACCCGTGGTGGTGGGACGTGCTCACCCACGGCCGAGAGTCGCGGTACGCCGAGGCGTTCGACATCGACTGGGACTTCGGCGGCGGAAAGGTGCGCCTGCCTATCCTCGGTGCCGAGCTCGACGAGGTGATCGGCGACCTGCACGTGGCTCCGGCGCCGGCCGGCGAGGTCGCCGGGACGTCCAGTCCCGGCGTGCTGCGGTACTTCGACCACGTGCTGCCGCTCGCCCCGGGGTCGCTCGACGGCGTCGACCCGAGCGATGTCGGTGCAGTGCTCGACCGGCAGCACTGGGAACTGATCTGGTGGCGGCGCGAGGCATCCGACCTCAACTACCGGCGCTTCTTCGCGATCACGACGCTCGCGGGCGTGCGCGTCGAGGTGCCGGAGGTCTTCGATGAGACGCACGCCGAGATCCTCCGGTGGGTGCGCGAGGGCCTCGTCGACGGCCTGCGCATCGACCACCCCGACGGCCTGCTCGACCCGGGCGGATACCTCGAACAGCTGGCGGCGGCGACCGGCGGGATCTTCGTGCTGGTCGAGAAGATCCTCGAGTTCGCCGCGACCGAGCACCCCGAGCAGCTGCCGGCGTGGTGGCATACCGACGGCACCACCGGTTACGACGCGATGGCCGAGTTCGACCGCGTGCTGGTCGACCCCGCGGGTGAAGCGCCGCTCGATGCGCTGGATCGGCGGCTTCGGGATGCCTCCGGTCTGCCGACCGAGTCGTGGCACGACGTCATCCACACGACCAAGCGCATGATCGCCGACACGATGCAGGCTGCCGAGATCGGACGGCTCGTGCGGTGCCTCGACCCCGCGGTGCGCACCGCCCACCCCGACGCGGCGGACGCGCTCGCCGAGCTGCTCACGTGCTTCCCGACCTACCGCTCCTATCTGCCCGCGGGGCGGGAGTGGCTCGAGTACGCGGCGGCGACGGCATCCGCTCGTCGGCCCGACCTCGCCGCGTCGATCGACGCGCTCGTGCCGGTGCTGGCCGACCCGTCGTTCGAGGTGGCCCGGCGATTCCAGCAGACCGCCGGGCCGGTGATGGCCAAGGGTGTCGAAGACACCGCGTTCTACCGCTTCTCGCGGCTCGGTTCGCTCACCGAGGTCGGCGGTGACCCGTCGGTGTTCGCGCTCACCGTCGACGGCTTCCACGCCGCGCAGCAGCGGCGGCAGTCGGCGTGGCCGCACGCGATGACGGCCCTCACGACGCACGACACGAAGCGCAGCGAAGACACCCGGGCCCGGCTCGCCGTGCTGTCGGAGATTCCGCAGCGGTGGACGGCGGCGCTGGAACGGTTCCGGCAGATCGCCTCGACCGGGCACGGGCCGTTCGACGATCTGCTGTGGCAGGCGATCGTCGGATCCTGGCCGGCATCGGCCGACCGGCTGCACGCGTATGCCGAGAAGGCGGCGCGCGAGGCCGCCGAGGCGACGAGCTGGTGGGATCCGGTGCCGGCATTCGAGGAGCGCGTGCACGCCGTCGTTGATGCCGCGCTCGGCGCGCCGGAAGTCGCCGCGTTCGTCGACGAGATCGCCGGGTACGGCTGGTCGAACTCGCTGTCGGCCAAGCTGCTGCAGCTGACCGGACCGGGCGTGCCGGATGTCTACCAGGGGACGGAGCGCTGGGAGCTGTCGCTCGTGGATCCCGACAACCGTCACGCCGTCGACTTCGCCGGCAACGCCCGGATGCTCGCCGACCTCGACGCGGCGGCCGATCGGGGCGAGGTGCCGGCCGTGGACGCGTCCGGGCGAGCGAAGCTGCTCGTCACCTCCCGGGCGCTGCGGCTGCGCCGCGACCGTGCCGATCTGTTCACGCGGTACACCCCGATGACGGTCGTCGGTGACGCATCGGACCACGCGGTCGCCTTCGACCGCGGCGGCGCGCTCACGGTTGCGACGCGGCTGCCGGTCGGGCTCGCCGCCCGCGGCGGGTGGCGCGACACCGTGCTGCTGCGGCATCCCGGCCCCACCGTCGATGTGCTCACCGGCCGCGCCTACGCGGGGGGCGAGATCGCGCTGTCAGACCTGCTGTCCGTCTACCCCGTCGCCCTGCTGACCACCGCTCAGCGGCGAGAGAGGCCGGAATGATCGAGGTGTGGGCACCCATCCCGGATCGGGTGCGGATGCGGCGGCCCGGCGCGTCAGACGTCGAGCTGCAGCGCGGCGACGACGGATGGTGGACCGCCGACGTCGAGCTGGCCGACGGCGAGGAGTACGGTTTCGTGCTCGGCGACGGCGACAGCGACAGCGACGACGGCACCGGTGGCGGCGCCCTGCGGCCCGACCCGCGCTCGCGGCGCCAGCCGCGGGGCGTGCACGAGGCATCCGCCCACGACGACCCGGCCGCGTTCGCGTGGACCGACGGGGCGTGGAGCGGCCGGCAGCTCGCAGGCGGCCTGATCTACGAGCTGCACCTCGGCACGTTCACCCCCGAGGGCACGCTCGACGCCGCGATCGGCAGGCTCGACCACCTGCTCGCCCTCGGCGTCACCCACGTCGAGCTGCTGCCGGTCAACGACTTCAACGGCGTCTGGAACTGGGGCTACGACGGCGTGCTGTGGTATGCGGTGCACGAGGCGTACGGGGGTCCGGCCGCGTACCGGCGGTTCGTGGATGCCGCGCACGCGGTCGGGCTCGCGGTCATCCAGGACGTCGTCTACAACCACCTGGGTGCCTCGGGCAACTACCTGCCGGAGTTCGGGCCGTACCTGCGCAGCGGGGCGCGCAACACCTGGGGCGATTCGGTCAACCTCGACGAGCCGGCGGTACGCGCGTACATCATCCAGAACGCGCTGATGTGGCTGCGCGACTTCCACGTCGACGGGCTGCGACTGGATGCGGTGCACGCGCTGCACGACGAGCAGCCGGTGCACATCCTGCAGGAGTTGGCCGAGGCATCCGACGCCCTCTCCGCCCAGCTGGGCCGCCCGCTGACACTGATCGCGGAGTCGGACCTGAACGACCCGACGCTCATCCTGCCGCGGGAGGCCGCCGGCTACGGGCTGACCGCGCAGTGGAGCGACGACTGGCATCACGCCGTGCACGTCGCCCTCACCGGCGAGACGATCGGGTACTACGAGGACTTCGCGGATCTCGGCGCGCTGCCGAAGGTGTGGACGCACGGGTTCTTCCACGACGGCACCTACTCCTCGTTCCGCGGCCGGAACCACGGGCATCCGATTCCACCGCAGGTGCCGACGTGGCGGCTGGTGACGTTCGCGCAGGACCACGACCAGATCGGCAACCGCGCCGCCGGCGACCGGCTGTCCCAGTCGCTGCCGTACGGCCGCCTCGCGGTCGCTGCCGTGCTGACGCTCACCGCACCGGGCACGCCGATGCTGTTCATGGGCGAGGAGTGGGGCGCGTCGACGCCGTGGCAGTTCTTCACGTCGCATCC
>CAXTES010000211.1:0-4355 GCA_964243215.1 uncultured Microbacterium sp.
CTGCGCCGCCAGCGCAGCCTCGGCCTGTCGGGCTGGCGCAAGAGCGTCGGGCAGAGCCTCGTGATCGCGCCGTTCGGCATCGTCGCGCTGAACTTCCCGAACGCGTGGGGCTCGACGGCCGCGTCGCCGTTCGTGTCGGTGTTCCGGGACGTGCCGGTGATGTCGTTCATGGCGCTCGGGGTGGTCGCCGGGTGGCTGCTGTACCTCGCGTGGGTTTCGTTCATCGGCGTCGCGTGGTCCAACAGCACGAATGTGACCGACGGTCTCGACGGGCTCGCCGCCGGCGCCGGCATCTTCGTGGCCGGCGCGCTGAGCCTGATCGCGTTCTGGCAGTTCAAACAGACCTGCGGCGTCGTGGCCGCCGCCGTGCAGCCCGCGTGTTACGACACGCGCGACCCCTTCGATCTGGCGATCGTGTCGGCTGCGTTCGTCGGCGCGCTCGTCGGCTTCCTGTGGTGGAACGCCCCGAAGGCGAAGGTCTTCATGGGCGATGTCGGATCCATGGCGATAGGTGGCGTCATCGCCGCGATGACGATCCTGACCCGCACGGAACTGCTCGGCGTGCTCGTCGCCGGTGTCTACATCCTCGGCCCCGGCTCGGTCATCCTGCAGCGGCTCTACTTCAAGCTCACGCGGGGCCGGCGGCTGTTCCTGATGAGCCCGCTGCACCACCACCTCGAGATGCGCGGCTGGTCGGAGGTCACCATCGTCGTGCGGCTGTGGGTGATCGCCGGGATGCTGGCGGTGTCGGGCGTCGGCCTGTTCTACGTCGAGTGGCTCGTCCGCTCGTGAGCCGGCTCGACGAGCTGACCAGCTGGCGGGCGGACTGGTCCGGGCTGCGTGTCGCCGTGCTCGGGCTGTCGGTGACGGGGTTCGCCGTAGCCGACACGTTGGCCGAGCTCGGTGCCGACGTGCTGGTGGTCACCGAGAGCGCCGAGCCGCAGTACGAGCGACTGATCGGGGTGATCGGCGCCCGCCTGTGGAAGGGATCGCTGGATGCGGCGCCGCCGGAACTCATCGACTTCGCACCCGAGCTCGTCGTCGCGTCCCCGGGATTCGCGCCCAGGCATCCGCTCATCCGCTGGACCCAGAACGCCGGCACACCGTTGTGGGGGGATGTCGAACTCGCGTGGCGGGTGCGCGATAAGGTCGTGCGCGCGGACGGCACGCCGGCGGACTGGGTGCTGGTCACCGGCACCAACGGCAAGACCACCACGACGCGGCTCGCCGCGACGATGATGGTCGCCGGCGGGTTGCGGGCCGCGCCGTGCGGCAACATCGGCGTGCCGGTGCTCGACGCGGTACGTGACCCAGCGGGTTTCGACGTGCTCGTGGTCGAGCTGTCGAGTCACCAGCTGTGGTACCTCGGCCTGCAGGCCGGACCCGACCGCGTGTCGCCGCACGCGAGCGTGTGCCTGAATCTCGCCGGCGACCATCTCGAGTGGCACGGCTCCTTCGACGGGTACCGCGACGCGAAAGCGCAGGTGTACGACCTCACCCGGGTGGCGTGCGTCTACAACAAGGCGGATGGCGCGACCATGCGCATGGTCGAAGACGCCGAGGTCGTCGAGGGCGCGCGCGCGATCGGTTTCGATCTCGGCGTGCCCGGTCCCAGCGACCTGGGGGTGGTGGACGGGATCCTCGTCGACCGGGCGTTCCTGGCGGAACGTCGCACCAGCGCGCTGGAGCTGACGACCGTCGCCGACCTCGCGGCGGTCGGTCTGGCGGCACCCCACATCGTGTCGAATGTGCTCGCCGCGAGCGCGCTGGCCCGCTCGCTCGATGTGCCGCCGGCGGCGATCCGCGACGCGCTCGGGGGGTTCCGCCTCGACCCGCACCGCATCCAGGTCGTCGCCGTCGTAGACGGGGTGACGTGGGTGGATGACTCGAAGGCCACGAACCCGCACGCCGCGGCATCCTCGCTCGCGGCGTACCCCGGAGCGGTGTGGGTGGTCGGGGGACTGCTCAAGGGCGTCGACATCGGCGAACTCGTGGCCGGCCGCGGCGGGCGGGTGAAGGCGGCGATCGTCATCGGCCTCGACCGGGCGCCCGTCGTCGCCGCGTTCGAGCGACACGCGCCGGAGGTGCCCGTGCACCAGATCGATTCCGATGAGACTGAGGACGTCATGGCGCGGGTCGTGGAAGTGGCCGCGGGGATCGCCGGTGACGGGGACGTGGTGCTGCTCGCCCCCGCCGCGGCATCCTTCGATCAGTTCTCGTCCTACGCCGACCGCGGCAAGCGCTTCGCCGACGCGGTGCGCGAGCGGGAGGAAAGGGGCGCCGGTGGCGAGCACGACGCAGACGCGGGCGAGGCGCCCGGCGCCGACACCTGAGACGTCCCCCCGCCGCGGGCTCGCCGCGAGGGTCTCGCTCGGGCGCGTCTTCGCGCCGGTGCCCAGCGAGTTCCTGCTCATCACCTCCACCACGCTGCTGCTCACTGGCTTCGGGCTCGTGATGGTGCTGTCTGCGACGTCCGCGACCGCGACCGCCGCGGGCGAGGCGCCGTATGAGGCGCTGCTGAAGCAGGGGATCTTCGCCGCCGTCGGGGTGCCCCTGATGTTCGTCGCGAGCCGGATGCCGATCGTCGTCTGGAAGAAGATCGCCTGGCTCGCGCTCATCGTCGCGACCGCGTTCCAGTTGCTGGTGTTCGTGCCGGGGATCGGCATCGAGGCGAACGGCAACCGCAACTGGGTCTCGATCGCCGGCGTGCAGGCCCAGCCGGCCGAGTTCCTCAAGCTCACCCTGGCGCTGTGGCTCGGCTACGTGCTGTACCGCAAGCAGACCCTGCTGGGGCTGTGGCGGCACGTGTTCATCCCGGTCGTGCCCGTCGCCGGCCTGGTGATCGCCACCGTGCTCGGCGGCCACGATCTCGGCACCGCGATGATCCTGCTGCTGATCGTGTTGGGGGCGCTGTTCTTCTCCGGCGTCCGGCTGCGGATCTTCATCATCCCGGCGCTGCTGTCCGCGGGCGCGGTCGCGATCTTCGCGGTGACCAGCCCCGACCGGATGCGGCGCATCATGAGCTTCCTGAACCCCGACTGCCTCGACGACTACTACTCCAGCTGCTACCAGCCGCTGCACGGGATCTGGGGCCTCGCCGGCGGCGGCGTGTTCGGACTCGGGCTGGGCAACTCGAAGGAGAAGTACGACTGGCTGCCGGCCGCGGCGAACGACTACATCTTCGCGATCGTGGGCGAAGAGCTCGGCCTGATCGGATGCGCGGTCGTCCTGGCGCTGTTCGCGCTGTTCGCGGTCGGGGCGTTCCACATCATCCGCAAGACCGACGACCCGTTCGTGCGCATCGTCTCGGGAGCGATCACCATCTGGATCGTCGGGCAGGCGTTGATCAACGTCGGCGTCGTGCTGCGCGTGTTCCCGGTGCTCGGGGTGCCGCTGCCATTCATGTCGCAGGGCGGCACGTCGTTGCTGTCGGTGCTCATGGCATCCGGAGTGCTACTCTCGTTCGCCCGGTCGCTGCCGCAGCGGCGCAGGACGCCCGCCCGCGGCGGCGCCCCGAGATCAGCAGATGTGCGCGAGATCAGGACGCCCTGACCCGAATCGTCCTGATCCCGCGGCTTCCTGCTGATCCGGCGGCGTGCTGCTGATCCACTGGTCGGGCCGGCCCGAGGCGATCCGATCGTCCGTGGAAGAATCTCGGGATGACCACGTACCTGCTCGCCGGCGGCGGCACCGCGGGACACGTCAATCCTCTCCTCGCCGTCGCGGACGGGCTACGCGATCGCAACGCCGATGACGACATCCTCGTGCTCGGCACCGCCGAGGGACTCGAATCCCGGCTCGTCCCGCAGCGCGGCCACGAGCTGCTGATCGTCGACAGGGTGCCGTTCCCGCGGCGGGTCGACGGTGCCGCGGCGTTCCCCGTGCGCTTCCGTCGCGCGGTGGCCCAGGTGCGCCGGCACATCCGTCGCCACGGCGTGGATGTCGTCGTCGGCTTCGGCGGCTACGCCTCCGCGCCCGCGTACGTCGCGGCGCGCCGCGAGAAGGTGCCGTTCGTCGTGCACGAGGCCAATGCCAAGCCGGGCCTGGCGAACCTGCTGGGCGCGCGGTCCGCGGCCAGGGTGGGGGTCGCCTTCGAAGGCACGACCCTGCGTCGCGGGCGCGTCGTCGGCATGCCGCTGCGCCGCGAGATCGTCGCGCTCGACAGGGCGGCTCTGCGTGACGAGGCCGCCGAGTATTCCGGATTGGATGCCGCGCGCCCGGTGCTGCTCGTCTTCGGCGGTTCGCTAGGCGCGCAGCGGCTCAACGACGCGTTCGGCGGTGCGTGGCGCGATGTGCTCGGGGCGGGCTGGCAGCTGCTGCACGTCTTGCAGCGCTGTGAACTGCACGCCCGATTC
>CAXTES010000212.1:0-4325 GCA_964243215.1 uncultured Microbacterium sp.
TGCGACTGCTCGGCTCGCTGCTGGGTCGCGTGCTGCGCGAGAGCGGCTCGCCGGGGCTGTACGACGACGTCGAGGCGCTGCGGGCCGCGACGATCCAGGCTTACACCGACGAGACGCCCGAGGCGTTCGAGCGCGCGGCCGAGGTCGCCGACGGCTTCCCGGTAGCTCGTGCCGACGAGGTGGCGCGGGCGTTCACCGCGTACTTCCACCTCGTGAATCTCGCCGAGGAGCACCAGCGGGTGCGGATCCTGCGCGAGCGCGACGGCCGGGCGGATGCCGCAGACGCTGCGGACTCGGTCGCGTCGGCGTACGCCCGTCTGGCATCCGAGGTCGGCGCCGACGAGGCGCTGCGACGGCTGCAGGAACTGCGGTTCCACCCGGTGTTCACCGCCCATCCGACCGAGGCCCGCCGTCGCGCCGTGTCGACCAGCATCCGTCGCCTGTCCGGCCTGCTCGACGAGTACGACGACGCGCCGCGCGACGGTGCGAACCGCCGGCGCGCCGAGCGGCGGATGCTCGAGGAGATCGACACCCTGTGGCGCACGGCGCCGCTGCGGCCCGAGAAGCCGTCGCCGACCGACGAGGTGCGCTCAATCATGGCGGTGTTCGACGAGACGCTGTACACCACCGTGCCGCAGGTGTACCGGCGCGTCGATGACGGCCTGCAGCCCGGGGATGCCGGCAGCCGCGCGCCGCTGGTGCGGGCGTTCGTCCGGGTCGGCACCTGGGTCGGCGGCGACCGCGACGGCAATCCCTTCGTCACCGCCTCGGTCACCCGCAAGGCCGCCGCGATCGCGAGCGAGCACGTGCTGCTCGGACTGGAACGCACGATCGGCCGCATCGGACGCACCCTGACCCTGGATGCCGGCGGCACCTCACCCAGCGCGGCGCTGAACTCGCTGTGGCGCCGGCTCGAAGACGCGGACGAGGATGCCGCATCCGACATCGCGCAGCGCTCGCCGAACGAGCCGCACCGGCGCATCATGCTGCTGATCGCCCGCAAGGTCGCGGCGACCCGCACCCGCGACGCCGATCTCGGCTACCGTGACCCCGATCAGCTGCTGGCCGACCTGCGGATCGTGCAGGAGTCGCTCGTCCAGGCCGGTGCGCCGCGGCAGGCCTACGGCGACCTGCAGGAACTCGTCTGGCAGGTGCAGACCTACGGCTTCCACCTTGCCGAGCTCGAGGTCCGGCAGCACTCCGCGGTGCACGCGAAGGTGCTCGCAGAACTCGACGGCGGCGGTGAGGTCTCGGCGCAGACCGAGGACGTGCTCGACGTCTTCCGGGCGATCGCCCACATCCAGCAGCGCTTCGGACCGCGCGCGGCGGGCCGGTACATCGTCTCGTTCACGCGGTCCGCGGACGACCTCGCCGCCGTGCACCGGCTGGCCCGCTACGCGGTCGGATCCGACGGCATCCCGCCGGTGCTCGACGTCATCCCGCTGTTCGAGACCTTCGCCGACCTGCAAGCCGCGCCCGACATCCTCGCCGAGATCGCGGCGCACCCCGACTTCGCCGCGCGACTGGATGCCACCGGCCGCCGCCTCGAGGTGATGCTGGGCTACTCGGACTCGTCGAAGGACGTCGGGCCGGTCGCGGCGAACCTCGCGCTGTACCGGGCGCAGGCCGAGATCGCCGCGTGGGCGGCCTCCGAGGACATCGTGCTCACCCTGTTCCACGGTCGCGGCGGCGCGCTCGGCCGCGGCGGCGGACCCGCCAACAGCGCGGTGCTCGCCCAGCCGCCGCACTCGGTCGACGGCCGGTTCAAGCTGACCGAGCAGGGCGAGGTGATCTTCGCCCGCTACGGCGACCCGGCGATCGCGATGCGCCACATCGACCAGGTCGCCGCGGCGGTGCTGCTGGCGTCGGCGCCGTCGAACGAGCAGCGCAACCGGGAGGCGGCGCAGCGCTACGCCGACGTGGCCGGCACGATGGATGCCGCATCCCGCGCCCGCTTCTTCGAGCTGGTGAAAGCCCCGGGCTTCGCGCCGTGGTTCGCCACCGTCACGCCGATGGAGGAGATCGGACTGCTCGCGCTCGGATCCCGGCCCGCTCGGCGCGGGCTGTCGGTCGAGTCGCTCGAGGACCTGCGCGCCATCCCGTGGGTGTTCGCGTGGACGCAGGCGCGCATCAACCTCGCCGGCTGGTTCCGGCTCGGCAGTGCGCTCGAGGCGGTCGCGGACGTGCAGCGACTGCGCACCGCGTACCGCGAGTGGCCGCTGTTGACCGTGATGATCGACAACGTCGCCATGAGCCTCGCGAAAGCCGATGCGCGCATCGCCCGCCGTTACCTCGCGCTCGGGGACCGCGACGATCTCGCCGAGCTGGTGATGGACGAGATGGACCTCACCCGGTCGTGGGTGATCCGCGTCACCGGCGGCAGCGAGCTGCTCGAGGACAAGCCCATCCTGCAGCGGGCGGTCAAGCTTCGCAGCCCCTACGTCGACGCGCTGTCGCTGCTGCAGCTGCGGGCATTGCGCGCTCTGCGCGATGCCCCGGACGGCGGCGAGCCCGACACCGACCAGCGCAAGCTCCTGCTGCTGTCGGTCAGCGGCGTGGCCGCCGGCTTGCAGAACACGGGTTGACGATGTGCCGACTGCTCGGGGTGGTCGCACCCCGACCCCTGCCGCTTCCCGCGCTGCTGCGCGACAACCTCGCGTCGTTCACGGCGCTGTCCGAGCGGCACAAAGACGGCTGGGGCACGGCCTTCTGGGACCGCGACGGCGCGCTGCAGCGGGTCCGCGCCGTCGAGCGGGCGTCCGACAGCGACCACTACGCCGAGACGGTGCGCGGGGCCTGGACCGACGCGGGGATGCTCCACCTCCGGCGTGCGTCGAAGGGTCTCGCGCTGACGTCGGCGAACACGCATCCGTTCGTCGACGGCGACGTGGCGTTCGCGCACAACGGATTCGCCGAGCCGATCGACGCCCTCGACGCGCTGGTGGCCCAGCACGGCGGAGCCGCCAGCGAGGGGACCACCGACAGCGAGCGGTACTTCCGGCTCGTCCGGGCGTTGATGACGCGGATGGCTCCCGAGCGGGCGTTGCTGTTCGCCGCGCAGCTGATCGCGTCGGCAACCCGGGCCGAGTCGCTGAACGCCCTGCTCCTGACACCCGACGCCCTCTACGCACTCCGGGCGGACGACGCCGCGCTCACGCTGGCGAGGGGCAACTCTCCGGTCGAGTACGCGCTGCACTGGTCGGTCGAGGCCGGAGCGGTCACGATCGCGTCGACGGGCTGGGAGCGGCATCCGGAACGCTGGCGGGAGATGCCCGCCTGGAGCGTGCTCGAAGCCCGGCGGGCCCGCGGCGGCGAGGTCGCGACCACCCTGCACACCGTCGAGTGAGCCGCCGTCGCGCGCTCGCGCGCGTCGCTGCGTCCGTGACCGCCGGTCGGGGTTACCGTGGCGGCATGCAGCACAGCACGACGATCGTCGAGATGTGCCCGGGATGCGGGTCGCTCGACGTGCTGGTCGCGGAGCCGCGCTGGTTCGTCATCGATGTCGAACGGCGTGCCGTCATCGGGGCGGACGAGGGCTGGGTCGAGCGACTCGAGTTCGGATGCCGCGACTGCGGCACCCGCTGGGACTGACCGCACGCCGGCGTTCCCCGACCCGCGGTCAGTCGAGTCTGCGGTCGCCCGCGTGACGCGCCAAGCTGCGGGCATACCGTTCGGTGAGCTGGATCATCAGATCCGGGGTCTCGCGGTCCAGGCCGAAGACGTACCCGGGGAAGTCCAGGTCCTGCTGCGCCGCCCAGATCTGTTCGTGCCGGTCCGGCGACAGCAGCTGGACGGGATGACCGACGGCGACCCAGCCGATCGGCACCACGGTGCCCGGGTCGAGGTGGGTGCGCAGGTGGACGACCGCGTTGATACGCACCTCGCACCGGTCGCCGATGCGTGCTCCGTTGAAGACCCGGGTTCCGGTGGCCAGGAAGACCTCGTCGCCGATCGTCGCGCCCGAGACGCTGGCCATCGGGCCCACCAGCGTGTGGTCGCCGATGTGCACGGCGTTGGCGGCGCTCGCGCGGATCAGGGCGTTCTCCATGACGACCACATGTTCGCCCAGAGTGATCGGGCCACCCTCGGCCGTGATGACGGCACCGTGCAGCACCTGGCATCCCGGCCCGATCCTCACATCGCCGCTGACGACCGCGGTGGGCGCCACCAGGGCGTCCGGGTGGATGCGGGGTGCCGCCCCGAGATGCTCGAAACGCATGGCGACACCGTACCCCGCCGGGGATGTCACGCCGAGGTGCGCGCCTCGGCGGTGGATGCCGCCGGCTCGGCGACCGGCCACAGCTGTTCGAGCAGCTGGGCCACCC
>CAXTES010000213.1:0-4207 GCA_964243215.1 uncultured Microbacterium sp.
CCCCTGTCGCCCATACCGACGCGCGCGCCTGTTCGCGGACGCCCTCCAGCCACCTTGCCGCCACATCCGCGCGCGGGGCGATCAGCACGTCTCGGGTCGCGATACGATCGATCAGTTGCATCAGATACGCGACCTGGGTCTCGGCGACGCCGACCACCGATGCGCTGCCCAAGGGCGAATACGGACCCGTTATCATCAGGAAGTTGGGCATGTGCGGAATCATCAGCGAGCGATACGTCACCGGCAGATCGCGCCACACCTCCTCCAGCGCGACGCTGCCCGCCCCCGTGATCCGCATCGGGCGCAGATATGCCTGCGCGTCGAACCCGGTGGCCAGGACCAGCATGTCGAGTTCGTGCAACCGGCCGTCCTTCGTCACCACACCCGACGGCATGACATGGTCGATCGTCGCGCACGATCCCGGCATGAGCGACCTCGCCGAGCGGCTCTCGGGAGGCGGGATCGCGCACATGCCGACGTGCGCGGTAGCGACGTTCGTGTGGAACGAGGATGACTGGGATGTCGCCACCGCGGTGGACCCGGCATCCTGGTCGTTCGACGCGCCGCGATAGGCCGCGATCTTTCACGACGGTCGACGCGGTCGCGGGGCCACTGACGACCCTTTCGGGGACGCGTGCATCTCCGAACCCTGATGAACCTCGCGCTCACACACGGTCAGGCAACTTCGCGCACACACAGGGCAGGCAGTTCCGGCTCATACGGGGTAGGCAACTTCGCCCTCACACACGGTCAGGCAACTTCGCGCTCACACAGGGTTAGGCAATTTCGCGCACACACAGGGTGACGCAACTTCGGGCTCACACAGGGTGATGCAACTCCGGGCTCACACAGGCTCCGGCAACTCCGGGCTCACACAGGGTCAGGCAACTTCGCGCTCACACAGGGCAGGCAACTCCCGGCTCACACAGGGTCAGGCAACTTCGGGCTCACACGCGCTGGGTGCGACGGGTCGGGGCGGCGGTGTGTGAGCGGGAAGTTACATGCGATTTGAGGACGGTGCGGTGCCGAACGATCAGCGACCCGCGACCGCCGCGCCGTCCTTCCACACCCTCGCGATGAGAGGCACGCCCGGCCGATAAGCCAGATGGGTCCGGCTCGGCGCGTTCAGCAGCACGAGGTCGGCGCGGGCGCCCGCTGCGACGACGCCGATGTCGTCGCGCCGCAGCGCCCGCGCGCCCCCCGCCGTGGCCGACCAGACCGCCTCGGCCGGCGTCATCCCCATCTCGCGCACCGCGAGCGCGACCATGAGCGGCATCGAGCTGGTGAAGCTCGAGCCCGGGTTGCAGTCGCTGGCGAGCGCCACCGTGACGCCCGAGTCGAGGAGGCGGCGTGCGTTTGGATACGGCTGCCGGGTCGAGAACTCGACGCCGGGCAGCAGGGTCGCGACCGTGTTGCTCGCGGCGAGCGCGGCGACGTCGTCGTCGCTGAGGTACGTGCAGTGGTCGACGGATGCCGCATCCATGTCGACCGCCACCCGAACGCCCTCGCCGGGGCCGAGCTGGTTCCCGTGCACGCGAGCGATGAGGCCGTGCTCGATGCCGGCGGCCAGGATGCGACGGGTCTCGGCGCCGGTGAAGGCACCCGTCTCGCAGAACACGTCGATCCACCGCGCGTGCGCAGCGCACGCCTGCAGCATGTGCCCGGTGACCAGGTCGATGTAGGCATCCCGGTCAAGCTCGTACTCGGCGGGAACAACGTGCGCGCCGAGGAACGTCACCTCCGGCGTGACCTCCGCGGCCAGGCGCGCGAGTCGCGCCTCGTCGAACACGGTGAGCCCGTAACCGGTCTTGATCTCGAGGGTCGTGGTGCCCTGCATCCGACTCTCTGCCACGAGGGACGCGAGTCCGCGCCGCAGCTCGTCGTCCGATGCCGCTCGGGTCGCGCCCACGGTGCGGCGTATTCCTCCCGCGGCATACCGTGCTCCCGCCATCCGCGCCTCGAATTCGTCGGCGCGGTCGCCGGCGAACACGAGGTGGGTGTGGCTGTCGACGAACCCGGGGATGACGGCACGTCCACCCGCGTCGACGATGTCCAGCTCGGTCGCTGACCGAGCGTTGCGAGACGGGGCGTCCGCAGCCGCGCCGACCCAGGTGATCCGTCCGCCGTCGATGAGCACGGCGGCGTCGCGCCGCGTGCCGCACGGATCCCCGTCCGTGGCGACGTTGGTGGTGAGCTCACCGATGCCGGTGATCAGCGTCGCGCGCACCGCCGGCCTCCCGCCTTCATGTCCCACTTCTACGGTTCCATGTCCCGAACTTCGCCGATTCCAGGGCTGACTTTGCGAAACTTCGGGACATGGGCCGGGGGATTTGGTGCCGCGGGCGGCACAGTGGCACCCATCACAGCATCGGCACCTTGAGGCCGCGCTCGCGCGCGACCTCGCGGGCTCGCTCGTATCCGGCATCCACGTGCCGCATCACCCCGGAGCCGGGGTCGTTGGTGAGCACCCGCTCGAGCTTCTCGGCCGCGAGCGCCGAGCCGTCGGCCACCGTGACCTGTCCGGCGTGGATCGACCGGCCGATGCCGACACCGCCGCCGTGGTGGATCGACACCCACGACGCTCCCGACGCGGTGTTCAGCAGCGCGTTCAGCAGCGGCCAGTCCGCGATCGCGTCGGAGCCGTCGGCCATCGCCTCGGTCTCTCGATAGGGGGATGCCACGGATCCGGCGTCGAGGTGGTCGCGGCCGATCACGATCGGCGCCGACAGTTCCCCCGAGGCCACCATCTCGTTGAACTTCAGCCCGGCAAGATGCCGCTCCTTATAGCCGAGCCAGCAGATCCGGGCCGGCAGGCCCTCGAAGTGCACCGCCGAGCCGGCCTTGTCCAGCCACCGCTGCAGCGCGGCATCCTCGGGGAACAGTTCCTTGACCGCGCGGTCGGTCGCCGCGATGTCTGCCGGGTCACCCGACAGTGCGACCCACCGGAACGGCCCCTTGCCCTCCGCGAACAGCGGGCGGATGTACGCCGGCACGAACCCGGGGAACGCGAAGGCGCGGGCGTACCCGCCGAGCTCGGCCTCGCGGCGGATCGAGTTGCCGTAGTCGAAAACGGCGGCTCCGGCATCCTGGAATCCCACCATCGCCGCAACCTGCTTGGCCATGCTGCCGCGCGCGCGTGCGGTGAACCCCTCCGGATCGCGGGATGCCTCGGACTTCCAGTCCTCGAACGCGATGCCGACCGGCAGGTACGACAGCGGGTCGTGCGCACTCGTCTGGTCGGTCACGATGTCGACGGGAACGCCGCGCAGCAGCAGGTCGCCGAACAACTCGGCGGCGTTGCCGACGAGGCCGACCGACAGCGCCTCGCCACGCTCCTTCGCGACCACGACCCGCTCGATCGCCGCGTCGATGTCGGTCGTGTACTCGTCGAGGTACCCGCGCTCGACACGGCGAGCGAGCCTCGACTCGTCGACATCCACGATCAGCACCGCACCGCCGTTCATGGTCACCGCCAGCGGCTGCGCGCCGCCCATGCCGCCGCATCCGCCCGTCAGTGTCAGCGTGCCGGCGAGCGACTCGCGCCCAAGCGACCGTGCCACCGCCGCGAACGTCTCGTACGTTCCCTGCAGGATGCCCTGGGTCCCGATGTAGATCCACGATCCGGCCGTCATCTGCCCGTACATCGTCAAGCCCAGCGCCTCGAGGCGGCGGAACTCCGGCCACGTCGCCCAGTCCCCCACCAGGTTCGAGTTCGCGATCAGCACGCGCGGCGCCCACTCGTGCGTGCGGAACACCCCGACCGGCTTGCCGGACTGCACGAGGAGCGTCTCGTCGGGTTCGAGCTCGTCGAGCGTCCGCACGATCGCGTCGTATGCTTCCCAGCTGCGCGCCGCCTTGCCGGTGCCGCCGTACACGACGAGGTCCTCGGGATGCTCGGCCACCTCGGGATCGAGGTTGTTCATCAACATCCGCTTGGCGGCCTCGGCGCCCCAGCTCTTCGCGGTGCGCTCGGGTCCGCGCGCGGCGCGCACCACACGCGCAACGTCGGAGATCTGCGCTTCTTCGGCCGTTTTCATGCGTTCTCCTCCGACATTGTGCGAATCTCCGACGTTGCAGCTGCGCCTTGCGCGGCGCGGGCGACGGCGCCCGATACGACGAGGGCCGTGAGCGCCTCGATGTCGGGCGAGAGGTAGACGTCGGGTCCGGGTCCACCGGCCACGGTGCGCACCAGGTCTCGCACGGCGCC
>CAXTES010000214.1:0-4160 GCA_964243215.1 uncultured Microbacterium sp.
CGCGCCGGGTCCGTCGTCGTAGGCGAAGCCGCCGCCGCCATGACCGTGGATGTCGATGAAACCGGGCGTGAGGTGAGCGCCCGCGCCGTCGTGCGCCGTGCGCGGGGCGAGGTCGCGCCATCGGTCGCCCGTGCCTCCGGCGACCACGAGACCGCCGTCGAACGCCACCCACGCGGCATCCGCCACCGCGCCGTCGGTGCCGTCCCAGCCTCGACGAGGCCAGCCTCGCCGAGGGTCGACGAGCCGCACCGAGTGGATGACGGCGTCGACACTCACCCGGCCGCCCAGGGGATCTCATCCGAGGCCGCGAAGCCGATGCCGAGCGCCGTCCACAGCGGCCCGAGGCCGGCCACGCGCTCGCGGAACGAGTCCCAGGTGCGCAGCGGACCGGTCGCGGCCGACCACGCGATCTCGGCGGCGGCGGCGATGCGCGGGAACGCCATCGCGTCGATGTCGGCCGGGGTGCGGATGGTCTCGGTCCACATCGGCGCCTCGACGCCGAGGATGTCGGACTCGACGAGTCCCTCGATCAGCGCCAGCGGCTCCCAGTCGTAGGCGCGCGCGACGCTGGTCGGGCCGTTCGCCCATACGAGCCCGATCGGGCTGTCGGCATCCGGCTTGATGTCGAGGTAGACGGCGTCGGCGGGGGAGAGGATCAGCTGCGCGCCGCGCCGCACGAACGCCCGCGCGTCCTCGTCCATGCCGTCGGTCGGGACGACGAATCCCCAGTACTGCCCGATCGTGCCCGATGCCAGTCCGGGTGCCGCGCCGGCCTCATGCCAGGCGATCGGCGTCTTGCCGAGGTCGGACACGATCTCGGTGGCCCGCCCGACGAAGGTCGCGAAGTCCTCGGGCGCGGTGCCGAGGCACTCATCCCCGCCCAGGTGCAGGTACGGCCCGTCCGTCAGCCCGGCCACCTCGCCGAAGACATCGGCCAGGAACGAGTAGGTCGCCTCGTCGTCGACCTTCAGCGAGGAGAATCCGACCGCGGTGCCGGTGTACGGAACGCCCGCCACCGGAAGGCCACCACCCTGCGCGCGGACCTCTTCGGTGAGCGCGGGTGGCTCGACCAGCTCGGGGTAGGCGAGGCCGATCGCGTGCGTGTGGCCCGGCACGTCGATCTCGGGAACGATCGTCACGTGGCGCGATGCCGCGTGCGCGACGATCGCCCGGAAGTCGTCGCGGGTGTAGGAACCACCCGGGTCGCCCCCGACCGCGGTGTCCGATGCGAGCGCGGTCAGTTCCGGTCGCGAATGCAGCTGCAGGCGCCAGCCCTGGTCGTCGGTCAGGTGCAGATGCAGGACGTTGAGCTTGAGGCTCGCGACGCGGTCGATGTAGGCGCTCACGACATCGACGGGGAAGAAGTGCCGGGCGACGTCGAGCATCACTCCGCGGTAGGCGAACCGCGGCGCATCCTCGATCTGCACCGCCGGCACGATCCACCCGTCGCCATCTTGCGCGATCAGCTGCCCGAGGGTCTGTAGGCCGTAGAACAGCCCGGCCGCGTCGGCGCCGTCGACGACGATGGATGCCGCGCCCGCGGCGATCCGGTACGACTCGGGTGCGCCGCCGCGGGTGATGCGCAGCTCGATGACCGGCTCGCGAGACGCGGCATCCCCCGCGACCGCGTCGCTGCGCACCCGCAGTCCCGTGCGCGTGAGGAGCAGATCGGCCATCACCGACGCCGCGGACGCATCGCCCGCGAGGCGCACATCGTCGTCGAGCCGGAACGGTGCCGAGTCGCTCCCGTGGACGGACACCGGCGCGGGAACGAGGGCGAGCGTCATGTAAGGAACCCTAACAAAAAGCCGTTCGGATAGTATGGCGGCGTCGCGACTGGCGTTGAGGTGGGCCACCACCGGGGAGCGACCGATAGGGCATCGACCGTACGCCTGGGCCGGGTCTCGATTCACCGCCGCTGTGCGGCGGCGCTCGACCACCGAAACCGCCCCTGCCAGGAGAGTCGCATGACCGCCACCGCAACGACCCCGTCCACGATGTACGCCCCGCTCGCCGAGGTCGACCCGGAGATCGCCGACGTGCTCGAGCGCGAGCTCGAGCGTCAGCGCGGGTTCCTCGAGATGATCGCATCCGAGAACTTCGTCCCCGTCGCCGTGCTGCAGTCGCAGGGGTCGGTCTTGACCAACAAGTACGCCGAGGGGTATCCGGGCAAGCGGTACTACGGCGGCTGCGAGGTGGTCGACGTCGCCGAGAACCTGGCGATCGAGCGGGCGAAGGACCTGTTCGGCGCCGGTTTCGCCAACGTCCAGCCGCACTCGGGTGCCAGTGCGAACGCGGCGGTGCTGCACGCGATCGCGCGTCCCGGCGACACGCTGCTCGGGCTCGCGCTGGACCAGGGCGGCCACCTCACCCACGGCATGAAGAGCAACTTCTCCGGCCGGCTCTACAACATCGTCGCCTACGGTGTCGACCCCGAGACGTCTCTCATCGACATGGATGCCGTCCGCCGGCTGGCGCTCGAGCACCGCCCGACGGTGATCATCGCCGGCTGGTCGGCGTATCCGCGCCAGCTCGACTTCGCGGCATTCCGGGCGATCGCCGACGAGGTCGGCGCGTACCTGTGGGTCGACATGGCGCACTTCGCGGGGCTCGTGGCGGCGGGCCTGCATCCCAGCCCCGTTCCGCACGCGCACGTCGTGTCGTCGACGGTGCACAAGACGATCGGCGGCCCGCGGTCGGGGTTCATCCTCAGCAACGACGAGGAGATCGCGAAGAAGATCAACAGCGCCGTCTTCCCGGGGCAGCAGGGCGGCCCGCTGATGCATGTGATCGCCGCGAAGGCCACCGCGTTCAAGCTGGCGGGCACCTCGGAGTTCCGCGACCGTCAGGAGCGCACGTTGCGCGGTGCGCACCTCATCGCCGAGCGGCTCACGCAGCAGGACGTGAGGGATGCCGGCATCTCGCTGCGGTCCGGCGGCACCGACGTGCACCTGGTGCTGGTCGATCTGCGCGACGCCGAGATCGACGGCAAGCAGGCGGAGGATCTGCTGCACGACATCCACATCACCGTCAACCGCAACTCGGTGCCCAACGACCCGCGACCGCCGATGATCACGTCGGGGCTGCGCATCGGCACCCCGGCGCTGGCGACGCGCGGCTTCGGCGACGACGAGTTCACCGAGGTGGCCGACATCATCGCCCGCGCGCTGCTCCCCGCCCCCGACGTCGACGACCTGCGTGCTCGCGTGGCGGCGCTCACGTCGGCGTTCCCGCTGTATCCGGGCCTCGAGCAGTAACCCGCCCCCAGACGTCGCAATCGTTTTACCTACGGGCATAGTGATTCCGTGCGATACTGGACGCGTCGATGACGACGAAGGGGATTCCACCATGACGGCGCAGACACTGGACGGCAAGGCCACGGCGGCGGCGATCAAGGCGGAACTGGCCGAACGGGTCGCGGCGCTGAAGTCCCGCGGCATCACGCCCGGGATCGCGACGGTGCTGGTCGGCGCCGACCCGGCATCCCAGCTGTACGTCGGGATGAAGCACCGCGAGTCCGAGGCGATCGGCATGAATTCGATGCAGGTCGAGCTGCCGGCGGATGCCACCCAGGAACAGGTGTCCGAGGTCATCGACGAGCTCAACGCCGATCCCGCGTGCCACGGATACATCGTGCAGCTGCCGCTGCCCAAGCACCTCGACACCGACGCTGTCCTGGAGCGCATCGACCCCGCCAAGGACGCCGACGGGCTGCATCCGGTGAATCTCGGCCGGCTGGTGCTGAACGTGAATGCGCCGATCACCACGCCGCTGCCGTGCACGCCGCGCGCGGTCATCGAGCTGCTGACGCGCAACGACTTCGACCTCAAGGGCAAGCACGTCGTCGTCGTCGGCCGGGGTGTCACGATCGGCCGGTCGATCGGCCTGCTGCTGACCCGACGCCAGATCAACGCGACGGTGACACTGACCCACACCGGCACGGTCGATCTGCCGTCGTACCTGCGGCAGGCCGATGTCATCGTCGCCGCCGCCGGAGTGCAGCACCTGGTGCGGGCCGAGGATGTCAAGCCTGGCGCCGCGGTTCTCGACGTGGGGGTGACCCGCGGCAACGACCCGGACACCGGAAAGTCGAAGGTGTACGGCGACGTGGCTCCCGACGTCGTCGAGGTCGCGGGCTGGTTGTCGCCGAACCCGGGCGG
>CAXTES010000215.1:0-4142 GCA_964243215.1 uncultured Microbacterium sp.
AGTCCGGGTCGTACGGCAGTCCCGGGTCGCAGCGCACGCCGTAGTAGTTCTGCACGCGGCGCTCGGTGGGCAGCCCGTTGTCGTCCCAGCCCATCGGATAGAACACGGTCTTGCCCCGCATCCGCTCGAACCGCACCTTGAGGTCGGTGTGAGTGAACGAGAAGACGTGGCCGATGTGCAGGCTCCCGCTCGCGGTCGGGGGAGGCGTGTCGACGGAGTAGATGCCGCCGCGGCCGCGGGTGGCCGCTTCGGCACGGTCGAACAGATAGGTGCCCTGCTGCTGCCACGCAGCATCCCACTTCTGCTCGAGACCCTCGAGGACGGGCTTGTCGGGAATATGCGCGTTCGACATCGGGGTCTCCAGAGCGATATGTGCGGCACTGTGTGAGCGTGCCTGAGTGTGGGATGCCGATTCTACCCGAGGCCCGGGCCCGGCGCCGTTGGGACGCGTTCGTCGGAGATCTGCTTTTCCTCGGACCCGGCGGGTCCTTTCAATCCGACGAAGCGCAGATCTCCGACGCAGTGGCACCGCGACATCGAGAAGTACCTCTCCGACCGGTAGAATCGGTGTACCAGCATCGATCCGGCCATCACCGGGGAGCTCTCGGAAGAACGGCATCGCCAACTAGAACCGAGCGGGGCAGGCCCGTCACAGCCGCAGCACAGAGTGGCCCCGACGGGGGCAAGCGGGGTGGTACCGCGGCCGCAGGGTCGTCCTCGCAGGTGCAGTGCAACCTGCTGGAGAGACATGACCTACCCCGAGCCGACCACCGGCCCCGCCGCTGAACTCACGCCGACCCCGCGGTTCCCCGCGATCGAGCGCGACATCCTGGAGTTCTGGCGAACGGATGACACCTTCCGCGCGTCCATCGCGCAGCGCGAGCACGCCCCGGAGTGGGTCTTCTACGACGGCCCGCCGTTCGCGAACGGCCTGCCGCACTACGGGCACCTGCTGACCGGATACGCGAAGGACCTGTTTCCGCGCTTCCAGACGATGCGCGGCAAGAAGGTCGATCGGGTGTTCGGGTGGGACACCCACGGACTTCCCGCCGAGCTCGAGGCGATGAAGCAGCTCGGCATCACCGAGAAGGCGGAGATCGAGCGCATGGGCGTGGCGACCTTCAATGGCAAGGCGCGCCAGTCGGTGCTCGAATACACCCGCGACTGGGAGGACTACGTCACCCGACAGGCGCGGTGGGTCGACTTCGAACGCGGGTACAAGACCCTCGACACGAGCTACATGGAGTCGGTCATCTGGGCGTTCAAGACCCTCTACGACCGGGGACTCGCCTACGAGGGCTACCGCGTGCTGCCGTACTGCTGGCGTGACGAGACGCCGCTGTCCAACCACGAGCTCCGCATGGACGACGACGTCTACAAGATGCGTCAGGATCCGTCCGTCACGGTCACCTTCCCGCTCGTGGGGGCCAAGGCCGAGGCGCTCGGCCTGACCGCGGTGCGGGCGCTGGCGTGGACGACGACGCCGTGGACGCTGCCGACGAACCTGGCGCTGGCGGTGGGTCCCGGCATCCGTTACGTCGTCGTGCCGGGGGGTCCGGCCGGCGCCGCGGACGTCCATCGCGACGACACCGCCGCCGAGGCGGAGTCGCACCGGTACCTCCTGGCCGAAGATCTGCTCGGCAACTACGCCGCGGATCTCGGTTACGACGGTCCAGCGGATGCCGCGGCGGCCATCGAGGCGCGGTTCACCGGCGCCGAGCTGGCCGACGTCCACTACGACCGGCTCTTCGACTACTACGCCGACGAGTCGGTCTGGGGCACGCACAACGCCTGGCGCATCCTCGTCGACGACTACGTGACCACCGAGGACGGCACCGGCATCGTCCACCAGGCGCCGGCGTACGGCGAGGACGACCAGCGCGTGACCGAGGCGGCCGGCATCCCGCTCATCCAGAGCCTGGACGACGGCGGCCGCTTCCTGCCGCAGGTGGCGGATGTCGCGGGGCAGCTGTGGATGGATGCCAACACGCCGCTCGTACGACTCATCCGCCGGGACGGGCGCCTGCTGCGTCTGGCGAGCTACGAGCACTCCTACCCGCACTGCTGGCGGTGCCGCAATCCGCTCATCTACAAGGCGGTGTCGAGCTGGTTCGTGACCGTCACCGCGGTGAAGGATCGGATGCTCGCGAACAACGAGCAGATCGACTGGGTGCCCGAGAACGTCAAGCACGGGCAGTTCGGCAAGTGGCTCGAGGGTGCCCGCGACTGGTCCATCAGCCGAAACCGGTACTGGGGCTCGCCGATCCCGGTGTGGCGCAGCGACGACCCGGCGTATCCGCGCGTCGACGTGTACGGGTCGATGGCCGAGCTCGAGCGCGACTTCGGCCGCCTGCCGCGCAACCCCGAGGGCGACGTGGATCTGCATCGGCCCTACATCGACGAGCTGACGCGGCCGAACCCCGACGACCCGACCGGACGGTCGACGATGCGCCGCATCGAGGACGTGCTGGACGTGTGGTTCGACTCGGGATCGATGCCGTTCGCCCAGGTGCACTACCCGTTCGAGAACCGCGACTGGTTCGACAGCCACTCGCCGGCCGATTTCATCGTCGAGTACATCGGCCAGACCCGCGGCTGGTTCTACCTCATGCACGTGCTGTCCACGGCGCTGTTCGACCGCCCCGCGTTCACCGGGGTGTCGTGCCACGGCATCGTGCTCGGCAGCGACGGCCAGAAGATGTCCAAATCGCTGCGCAACTACCCCGACGTCACCGAGGTGTTCGACCGCGACGGCTCGGACGCGATGCGCTGGTTCCTGATGTCCAGCTCCGTGCTGCGCGGCGGCAATCTCGTCGTGACCGAGGAGGGCATCCGCGCGGGGGTGCGGGAGTTCCTGCTGCCGCTGTGGAACGCGTGGTACTTCTTCGCCACCTACGCCAACGCCGCCGGCGGCCCGGGCGGGCGGGGGTACGAGGCGCGGTGGCGCACCGACTCGGGCGATGTGCTCGACCGGTACATCCTCGCGCTGACCGGCGACCTCCTCCGGGGCGTCGCCGCCGACCTGGAGGGCCTGGATTCCACGTCGGCCGCCGCGAAGCTGCGCGAGTTCGCCGAGGCGCTGACCAACTGGTACATCCGGCGCTCGCGTGACCGCTTCTGGGTCGGTGTCTCGGAGGATCCGGGTTCGACCGGGGCGTTCGACACGCTGTACACCGTGCTCGAGACGTTGACGCGGGTTGCCGCGCCGCTGATCCCGCTGATCGCCGAGCGGGTCTGGCAGGGACTGACCGGCGGCCGCAGCGTGCACCTGCAGGACTGGCCCGACGCCGACGCGTTCCCAGCGGCGTCCGACATCCGCTCCGCGATGGATGCCGTGCGGGAGGTCTCGGCGGTCGCCAACGCCCTGCGCAAGCGTGCCGGTCGTCGCGTGCGTCTGCCGCTCGCGCGTCTGACGGTGGTGACACGGGATGCCGCATCCCTCGCGCCGTACGAGCAGATCCTGCGCGAAGAGCTCAACGTCAAGGCCGTGGAACTGATCGAGCTCGAACCCGGAACGGCCGCCCGATACGGCATCACCCACCGGCTCTCCGTCAACGCGCGCGCCGCGGGACCCCGGCTCGGACCCCGGGTGCAGCAGGTCATCCAGGGCGCCCGCTCGGGGGACTGGACCCGGTCGGACGGCGGCGTCACGGTCGGCGGCATCCAGCTGGAACCCGGCGAGTTCGATCTCGTGCTGGAGACCTCCGGCCGCCCGGAGGGCGAGGCCCTCGCACTCCTGGACGGTGGCGGGTTCGTGCTGCTGGACACGACCACCACGAGCGAACTGGAGGCGGAGGGGCTGGCGCGCGACGTGATCCGCGCCGTGCAGGACACGCGCAAGGCGGCGGGTTTCGACGTCAGCGACCGGATCCGGCTGCACCTGGCTTTCGACAGCCTCGACGACCGGGCGGCGGTCGAGTCCGCTTTCGATGTCGCCGACGTCGCCGGCGAGACCCTGGCGATCGAGCACGTAGTCGCCGGTCCCGTCGAGATGACGGAAGCGGCGTACACCTCGCGATTCGAGGCGCGCGTGTTTGCGAACCGAGGTTCGTTCACCGTCGGCGTGACGCGCATCGGGGTGTCCGAATGACCGACGTCGAGCGCGCCGACGCCGTCTACGCGGCGCTGCTGCAGCGCCAGGG
>CAXTES010000216.1:0-4120 GCA_964243215.1 uncultured Microbacterium sp.
CGGTGCAGACCTCGGACGGACTGCACTGGGACATCCTCGGCCTCTACGCCGCCGCGACGAAAGGGCTCGCCGCCGCCTTCCGCGCCGAACCCGCGATCGCGAGCATCGGCGTGGACTCCTGGGCCGTCGACTACGCGCTGCTGCGCGATGGCCGGATGCTGGGTGAGCCGTACCACTACCGCGACCCGCGCACCGAGCGGGGCGTCGCCGCCGTGCACGAGCGGATGCCGCATCCCGAGCTGTTCGAACGGAACGGCCTGCAGTTCCTGCCGTTCAACACGCTGTATCAGTTCGCCGCCGAGTCCCGCGAACTGCTCGGCTTCGCCGACACCGCAGTGCTCGTCCCCGACCTGATCGGGTACTGGCTCACCGGCCGGGCGCGCGCCGAGCTGACGAACGCCTCCACGACCGGACTGCTGCGCGTGCTCAACGGCACGTGGGACGAGCAGCTCATCGCCGCACTCGGCATCCCGCGCGGCATCCTCCCCCCGCTCATCGCGCCGGGCGAGCGGCTCGGCGAGCTGCTGCCCGAGGTCGCCGCGACACTCGGCGCCGGTCCCGACGCGTCGGTCACCGCGGTCGGCTCCCACGACACCGCATCCGCGGTCGTGGCCGTGCCGATGCGGGCGGATGCCGCCGCCTACATCTCCTGCGGAACCTGGGGCCTGGTCGGCGTCGAGGTCGATCGACTCGTGCTCACCCCCGACGTTCTCGCGGCGAATTTCACCAACGAGGGCGGGGTCGACGGTCGGGTCCGGCTGCTGCACAACGTGATGGGACTGTGGGTGCTCAGCGAGGCCGTCCGCACCTGGGAGCGGACAGGGGATCCGATCGATCTGCCGACGCTTCTGGATGCGGCATCCGAGGTGTCGACCGACGTCCCGGTGTTCGACGTGAACGACCCGCGGTTCCTGCCGCCCGGCGACATGCCGGCGCGCATCGAGTCGTGGTGCGCGCAGCACGACGTGCCGCCCCCGCGAACCCGCGCCGAGTTCGCGCGGTCGATCGTTGAGTCGCTCGCCCAGGCGTTCGCCGACGCCTCGCTCGAGGCGGGACGCCTCGGCGGCGTCGATGTGCGCACCATCCACATCGTCGGCGGCGGCGCACTGAACGAGCTGCTGTGCCAGCGCACCGCCGACCGCGCCGGGATGCCGGTGCTCGCGGGGCCGGTCGAGGCGACCGCGCTGGGCAACGTGCTGATCCAGGCGCGGGCGATGGGATTCGTCACCGGATCGCTCGAGGCGCTGCGGGACCTCGTCGCCCGCACCCACCCCCCGCGCCGGTACGAGCCGAAGCCATAGCAACGGCAGGGGCGACCCGGTCAGGAGACCTCGAAGAAGTCAGGACCCGGGGACATCCGGGGGTCCTGATGACGTCGGGTTCTCCTTCGCAGATGGCTGCACCCGCCGGCCCCGGATGCCTCAACCCGGCGCGGGGCGTACGGTGGCGGCATGGATCAACTCCAGCCCGACGACACCGCAGACCCCGGCGAGCCCGAACGGCCCGAGCCGGCCGAGGCCGGCGACAACGCCCCGCTCGGCGGCGACGAGGGCACCCAGAACGAGCTGCAGGCCGACAATGCGGTCGAGGAGGACATGCTCAAGGCGCTCGACCCCGACGCGGCGCCGGGCTGACCGGCGCGAACGCCGCCGGGACTGGGCGCCCGGATGCCGCGGCATCCGATCTCGGAGATCATCACCGAATTCGGACCAATCGGGCCGAATCATCCGAATCCGGTGCGATTCTCCGATTCCGGTGACGACCCGCGTCACGCCTCGCGCGTAATCGTCACCTTCACGTGCAGGTGGCTCTTGAAGGGGCCGCCGTACACGCCGCGCAGGGGTGGTACGTCGTTGTAGTCGCGGCCGCGGCCCACCAGCACGTGGCGGTCGCCGATCTCGATGTTGTTGGTCGGGTCGAATCCGCTCCAGTGGCCCGAGAACCACTCCACCCACGCGTGCGACTCACCGCGCTCGGCTGAGCCGATGTCGGCGTTCGCCTTCGGATGCAGGTACCCCGAGACGTAGCGCGCCGGGATGCCGACCTCGCGCAGTGCTCCGATGGCGATGTGCGCCATGTCCTGGCAGACGCCCTGGCGCGCCTCCCACGCCTCGGTGGCGGTCGAGTGCACGCCGGTGATTCCGTACATGTACTCCACGGCATCCCCGATGGCCATGACGATGTCGTGCGCCGCCCGCCCCGGGTCGGTGTGGCGTCCGGCGATGGAACGGGCGATCTCGACGACTTCGGGATGCGGCCGGGTGCGAGCGGTCTGCGCCAGTTGCTCGACGGTCTCGAGCACGCGCCCCGACTCGGTGGCGAGCCGCTCCCACGAAATCCCGGAGTGCTCGATGGGCCGCGTGCGCACCTCGACGAGCGATCGGGCGGTGATCTTCAACTCGCCGTGCCGCGAGAGCACGTCGAACGCGCTGACGCGGGTGCCGAAGTAGTCGACGTAGGTGTTCACCGCCGTGGACGGCTCGATGTCCAGCGACGAGCTCAGCACGAACTGGGTGTCGGTGGTGCCCGGCAGCATCCGAGCCTCGTTGTACGACGCCGACACCTCGCCGTGGTAGCTGAAGCCGGTGGCGTGCTCGATCCGCAGCCGCTTCACGAGGTCTCCCCGATCCAGCTGCGCTCGGCCTGCGTCGGGAAGAACCGTGCGCGGATGGCTTCGGATGCCTCGCGAGCCACCTTCTGCACCCGATCCATGTGCGCGGGCAGTTCGCTGAGGATCTCGCCGATCGGACGGTATTCCAGGTCGTTGCGGATGCGCCCGAGCGCCCGCAGCACCTGGTTCGAATGCCCGACACGGTCCTCGCTGGGATCGATCGAGCTCATGCAGTCCTCCGCCCGCGAGATCGAGTAGATGATCGAGCGCGGGAACAGGCGATCCAGCAGGAGGAACTCCGCGGCGTTCCGGGCGCTCGGCATCCCGCGGTAGGTGCGCAAGTATGCCTCGTACGCGCCGCACGAGCGCAGGATCGTGGTCCACGACGGCCCGGACGCCTCGGTGAGCGAGCGGGTCGCCAACAGTCGCGCCGACATGTCGGTGCGCTCGATGCTGCGCCCGAGGGTGAAGAACTGCCACGCCTCGTCGCGACTGGTGGACGAGTCGATGATGCCCACCGCCAGCGCGGCGCGTTCGCGAACCCACTGGAAGAACTCGTGGACCTTGTCGGTCTGCAGCCGGCGCGGCATCCGCGCGTTGGTGGTGTTCAGGCACTCCCACAGCTCCGTCGAAACGGTCTCGCGGGCGCGACGGGCGTTCTCCCGCGCCGCGGTGAGCGAGTAGACGATGCTCGCCGGGTTCATCCGATCCACGGCCAGCCGTGCCAGCACGTCTTCCCGGCGGACCTTGTCGAGGTCGGATGCCGGGAACGAGCCCATCACCGCCAGCAGCGACCGGCAGGCGGTGTCCTCGTCGATCCACGGGTCTTCCAGCAGCAGCTGCAGGTGCACATCGAGGATGCGGGCGGTGCCGTCGCTGCGCTCGATGTACCGGCCGATCCAGAACAGCGATTCCGCGATGCGGCTCAGCACGGCGCATCACCTGTGCGGGGTCGCCCGATCTGCGCGCCCTGCTGCTGCTGTTGCTCCTGCTGCTCGCGGCGCGACCGCGGCGCGTCCTGCGGCGAGTGCGACACCTCGGGCTGGGTCTCGGGCGCGCCCTCGCCGTAGATGATCGAGATGGCGTCGGTGAAGCTCGACGCCTGGTCGGCGACGAGCCCGGCGAGCCCGTGCCCCTGACCGTACTCGACGTGCCCGGGAGCCGACCCGCCGACGACCCAGGTGTCCTTCGACCCGCCACCCTGACTCGAGTTGACCACGAGTTCGCCCTCCGGCAGGGCGACGCGGGTCAGCCCGCCCGGCAGCACCCAGATGTCGTCGCCGTCGTTGACCGCGAACGGACGCAGGTCGGCGTGCCGCGGGCGCATCCCGTCCGCGACGAGGGTCGGGATGGTCGACAGCATCACCACCGGTTGCGCGATCCACCCCCGCGGATCGGCGAGGAGGCGCTTGCGCAGCTTGTCCAGTTCGGCCGGGGTGGCATCCGGTCCCACCACGATGCCCTTGCCGCCCGAGCCGTCGACGGGCTTGACCACGAGCTCGTCGAGCC
>CAXTES010000217.1:0-4091 GCA_964243215.1 uncultured Microbacterium sp.
CCCCGAAGGCGCCGCGCCGCACCGAGCCGGCCGAGCCGCGCCGCACCGAGTCCTCCGAGCCGCGCCCCGCCGAGTCGCGCCGCACCGAGCCCGACGAAGTGAAGGCCTGAGCCGTGGCCGGCGAAACGATCATCACGGTCGTCGGCAACCTCACCGCCGATCCGGAGCTTCGCTACACCCAGGGCGGACTCCCCGTCGCGAACTTCACGATCGCCTCGACGCCGCGCAACTTCGACCGGCAGGCGAACGAGTGGAAGGACGGCGAGGCGCTGTTCCTGCGCGCGAGCGTGTGGCGCGACTTCGCCGAGCACGTCGCGGGATCGCTGACGAAGGGCTCGCGGGTCATCGCGACCGGGCGCCTCAAGCAGCGTTCCTACGAGACCCGCGAGGGCGAGAAGCGCACCGCGATCGAGTTGGAGGTCGACGAGATCGGCCCGTCGCTGCGCTACGCCACCGCGCAGGTCACCCGCGCAGCGGGCGGAAGCGGTGGCGGCCAGTCGCGGCCGCAGGTCGCCCAGGAAGAGCCGTGGTCGACCCCGGGTTCGTCCAGCGGCGGCAGCGGGGGCGGGCAGGATGCCTGGAGCACCCCCGGCTCGTACGGCGACGACACACCGTTCTAACAACACTCCGGATGCCTCGGGCACCCGGCATCCACTCACGTAAAGGACAACCATGGCTGGAAAGTCGAGCGGCGACCGCCGCAAACCGCGGAAGGGCGGAAAGCCCACCGCTCCCGCGAAGCCGACCCGCGGCGGCGTCATCGATTACAAAGACGTCGCCACGCTTCGCAAGTTCATCTCGGAGCGCGGCAAGATCCGCGCCCGTCGTATCACCGGTATCTCGGTGCAGGAGCAGCGCCTCATCGCCCGCGCGATCAAGAACGCGCGCGAGATGGCGTTGCTGCCCTACGCCGGCGCCGGCCGCTAAGGAGCATCCATGTCGAAGCTGATTCTCACGAACGAGGTCGCCGGCCTGGGCAGCGCCGGCGACGTGGTCGAGGTCAAGGACGGGTACGCCCGCAACTATCTGATCCCGCAGGGCTTCGCCGTGCAGTGGTCGCGCGGTGGCGAGAAGCAGGTCGCGTCCATTCGCGCGGCGCGCGAGTCCCGTGTGATCCACGATCACGAAGAGGCCGTCGCGCTGAAGGACTCGCTCGAGTCGAACAAGGTCCGCCTGGCCGTGAAGGCCGGCTCGGAGGGCCGCCTTTTCGGGTCGGTCAAGACCGGCGATGTGGCGGATGCCGTCAAGGCCGCCGGTCTCGGCGACCTCGACAAGCGCAAAATCCAGATCACGACACCGATCAAGTCGGTGGGCGAGCACGAGGCGATCGTTCGCCTGCGTGACGACCTCACGGCCGTCATCACGCTGAACGTCGTACCGGCCAAGTAGCTCACGGAACGGATGTCGCGGCCACACCCGAACGGGTGTGTTCCGCGGCATCCGTTTTCCGTATTTCGGCCACGATCTGTGCACAAGTCGGTCCGCGTCATGCAACCTTCAAGCGAGGCTTCACGGTAGTTGTCGTCCACAGGGTGTGAAACAAGAAACCGCCGGTGAAGATGTGAATCGCGCGCAAGGCGTTTCGAGTTTCCACACGTTGTCCACCGATTCTGCCCACAGGCTGCTCGGCGTTTCCCGCAGATTCTCCACACAGTTATCCACAGGCGCGTTTGCGTGCCCGTGGCTCCGTCCCTAGCGTGGTGTTCGGCCCGTCGGGGGGCCAGCGGCTCGTCGCAGAGAAGCGACGTCGGAGGTTCGTGGTCTCGTAGAGGGACTCGAAAGAGTGGCTGCCATGGCATCCACTCCACCGAATATGCGTGCGCCCTTGCACGCCCCGAACCTGCAGACGGAAGGACGTGCCGTGTCGATCGCCGACATCTCCGAGGAACGCATGGGCGGCCCTCGCGGACCCGAGCGCACACCGCCGCATGACCTGCTGGCCGAGCAGAGCGCTCTCGGTGGGATGCTGCTGTCGAAGGATGCCGTCGCCGATGTCATCGAGACGTTGCGCAGTGCGGACTTCTACATTCCCAAGCACGAGCTGATCTTCGAGGCGATCCTCACGCTGTACTCGCACGGCGAGCCGACCGACGTCGTGGCCGTCACCGACGAGCTGATCAAAACCGGCGAGCTGCAGCGCGCGGGCGGCGCCGACTACCTGCACACGCTGACCTCGATCGTGCCGACCGCGGCGAACGCCGGCTACTACGCGTCGATCGTGTCGGAGCGGGCGCTGCTGCGACGCCTCGTCGAGGCCGGCACCCGCATCGTGCAGATGGGATACAACGGCCAGGGCGAGGCGCTCGACCTGGTCAACAACGCGCAGGCCGAGATCTACGGCGTCACCGGGATGGATGCCGCGGAGGACTACATCCCGCTGACCATGGCCGTCGACGCCGCCGTGGACGAGATCGAGGCCGCCCGAGGTCGCGACGGTCAGATGACCGGCATCCCCACCGGCTTCTCCGGTCTCGACCAGCTCACGAACGGATTGCATCCCGGGCAGCTGATCATCATCGCCGCGCGGCCGGCGCTCGGCAAGGCTCTCGCCCTCGACACACCCCTGGCCACTCCGACCGGCTGGACCACGATGGGCGCGGTCGAGGTGGGAGATGAGCTGTACGGTGCAGACGGCCGCCCGACACGGGTCGTCGCGGCGACCGAGGTCATGCTCGGCAGGCCCTGCTACGAGGTCGAGTTCTCGGACGGCTCGAAAATCCTCGCCGACGCCGAGCACCAATGGCTGACCGAGACGCGAGCGACCAGGCGGGGATTTCAGGACTCCGGTCCGGCGGCCGTGACGACGGAGCGGATGTCCGAGACGCTCACCGTCACGGCCGATGCCCGCGCCAACCACTCCGTGCGCAACGCGCAGGCGCTCTGGGCGCCTGATGCCGATCTGCCCGTCGCACCGTACGCCCTCGGCGCCTGGCTCGGCGACGGGCATAGCGCTGGGGCACGGATGACGAGCGAGACACCTGAGATTCCCGCGTTCATTGCGCGCAGGGGACTGCGTGTTCAGCCACGCGGCGGCATGCTCTACACGATTCAGCTACTCGAGCGCGAATCACTCGTTCGGTCCTGTGAGGTGTGCGGGAGCGAGTTCACAGCGCGGCACCCGCACGTGCGAACCTGCGGTCGCACCTGCGGGCCGAAGAACAAGGGCGCGCACCCTGAGCGTCTGTCGTGCCCTGACTGCGGGAAGCTCTATTCCGGCGAGGCGCAGCGTTGTGCCGATTGCTATAGCGACCACGGCTCGTTCACCGCGCTTCTGAGGAAGATCGGTGTTCTCGGGAACAAGCACGTGCCCGGTGCCTACCTGCGGGCATCCGAGTCACAGCGCCGCGAGCTGCTGGCGGGTCTGCTCGACACCGACGGCACAGTCGTCCGAGCAGGCGGCTCGTGCCAGTTCGCCGTGACGAACAAGAAGCTCGCCGACTCGGTGTACGAGCTGATCGTCAGCCTCGGGTACCGCTGTGGGCGTACGACCAAACGCGTCAGAGGCAGGTCGGAGGCATCGTCCACCTGCTACATCTTGAACTTTTCGACGACTGACGACGTGTTCTGGCTCGAGCGCAAGCGCCTGCTGCACGAACAGCTGCGACCCGTGAACGCGCTGCGCACGGGCAGGCGCTACGTCAAGGCTGTTCGCCCGATCGCGAGCGTTCCTGTCCGCTGTGTTCAGGTCGACAACGACGACCACCTCTACCTGGCGGGCGAGTCGATGATTCCGACACACAACTCGACGCTGGCTCTCGACATCGCGCGGTCATCGTCGATCAAACACAACATGCCCACCCTGTTCTTCTCGCTGGAGATGGGCCGCAGCGAGATCGCGATGCGGCTGATGGCCGCCGAGGGCGCCGTGCCGCTGCAGGCGATGCGCAAGGGCACGCTCGACTCGCGCGATTGGACGACGATCGCCGCGACCCGCGGCCGCATCAACGACGCGCCGCTGTACATCGACGACAGCCCGAACATGACGCTGGTCGAGATCCGGGCCAAGTGCCGGAGGCTCAAGCAGAAGGTCGGCCTGAAGCTGATCGTCATCGACTACCTGCAGCTGATGTCGAGCGGCAAGCGGGTCGAGA
>CAXTES010000218.1:0-4017 GCA_964243215.1 uncultured Microbacterium sp.
CGTCGGTGTAGATCTCGCAGACGTCCGCCTCGAGCGCGGCGGCCAGCGCGACGGCGGTGGTGTCGGAGCCGCCGCGGCCGAGCGTGGTGATGTCGCGAGTGTCGCGGTTGAACCCCTGGAACCCCGCGACGATGACGATCGCGCCCTCGTCGAGCGCGTCGCGGAGCCGGATCGGGGTGACATCGACGATGCGCGCGGCGCCGTGCGTGGCATCCGTGATCATGCCGGCCTGGCTGCCGGTGAACGAGCGTGCCTCGAACCCCATCGAGTGGATCGCCATGGCCAGCAGGGCCATCGAGATGCGCTCGCCGCTGGACAGCAGCATGTCGAGTTCGCGCGGCGCCGGGATCGGTGACACCTCGGCGGCCAGCTCGAGCAGCTCGTCGGTGGTGTCGCCCATCGCGCTGACCGCGACGACCACCTCGTGCCCGGCCCGGCGCGTGTCGACGATGCGTTTGGCGACGCGCTTGATGCTCTCGGCATCCGCGACGGACGAGCCGCCGTACTTCTGCACGATGAGCGCCATGGAACTCCCGGGATGCGGGCGCCGGATGCCGCGCCAACGCTCCATCTTATTGACGGGGTCCGCGGCGCCGGGCGTCGCGGCGCGGCGCCCGCACGAATGCAGGCTGGCGCGACGGCGCGGTCCGCGCCAGGTGCAAAAACACGCGGATGCGGTTGCGACAGGCCCGTCCGCAGCCTGCGTTCGTGCGGCGACACACCGGCCTGGCGCTAGCATCCCGATCATGGATGCGCTGGAGGGCTGGAAGGACTTCAACGTCGCGATGGCGGGGGCGACCGCGGCGCTGGCGGGCCTGGCCATCGTCGCGGCGAGCGTCAACATCAAGGAGATCGTCACGGACAAGTCGCTCACGTCGCGGCTCGCAGCCGGGATCGCTGGCCTGGTGCTCGCTATCGCGAGCTCCGCGGTCGGGCTCATTCCCGGCATCCCCGTGGCGGTCTACGGCGTCATCGTCATCGCGCTGGCGCTCGCCGTGGCGGCGTTCGGGGTGGATGCCGCCGTCCGCATCTACCAGAACCGGCATCCGGAGAATCGCCTCCGCGCCTTCAAGTCGGCGCTCAACTTCTCGGCGCCGGCGAGCTACCTGGTGGGCGGGGTGCTGCTCGTCGCCGGAATCGAGGCGGGGCTGTTCTTGCTCGCGGTCGGGTCGATCGTCGCGATAGTCTCCGCGCTGCTGGTGTCGTGGATCGTCCTCGTCGAGGTGCTCCGGTAGTCCACCGGCCACAAGTCCGTTGCAGCGCCGATCGGCGCATAACTCCTGCAATCTCGCGCGCGCCGTTGCCCGCTACCGCGAGTTTCCGGGACTTTCGGCACGTCGCACTCGCGGATTGCAGGAGTTGTGCGCGGGCGGATGCCTGGAGCAGCGGTCGTCACCGTCGTCCGCCCCAGGTGACACCGTGGCAGCGGATCAGCCGGGTGCGACCGGCGGCAGCTCGTCGGCGTCCGCGAGGGCGTCCGGCCCAACGCGGCCGCCGGCGGGCGCGGGTCCACTGCGACCGGCGGGTTCCAGGTCGTCGAGCGGTCGCTGCGGCCGCAGGACTCCCCCGGTCGCAGCCAGCCAGCATCCCACGATCACCAGCGGGAAGCCGATGAGCAACCCGATGGTCAGTTCCTCGCCGAGCACGACCACGCCGAGCCCGATCGCGATGATCGGGTTCATGTAGGTGAACAGCGGCGCCCGTGCCGGACCGACCAGACCGATCAGCGCGAAGAAGACGACGAACGCGACCGCGGTGCACAGCACGCCCAGCGCGATCAACGAAACGGTGCTCGACACCGTCGGCACCTGATGCTGGGTGAGCAGGGCGACCGGGAGGTAGAACACCCCTACGGCCGCGAGCGACACGGTCACCGTGCCGAGCGTCGGCACGTCCTGCAGCTTGTGCACCACGATGAACGGCGCGATCGCGTAGCACACCGCGACGAGAAGCACCTCGCCGGCGGCCCACAGTCCGGCGCCCGATCCGATCGCGAGACCCGGCCCGGCCACGATGACCGCGACGCCACCGAATCCCACGACCAGCCCCACGACCCGCAACGGTTTCAGCGCCGAGCGATCGCCGATGAAGAACGCGATCACCGCGGCGAACAGCGGCACCGTCGCAACCAACAGGCCCGTCAGGCCGGATGGCAGGGTCTGCTCGGCGTGCCCGAGCAGCAGGAACGCGGCCGCCATCTCGAGCGCGCCGAAGGCGAGCACCCACGGCCATTTCTTCATCGCCGGGCGCAGCGCGCCCTGGCGCAGCGCGAACGGCAGCAGCAGGAGCGCGCCGATCAGGGTACGACCCGACACCATCGCCGCGGGCGAGTACGACTCGACGACCTGCTTGATGAACAGATACGGGATGCCCCACAACAGCGCCATCGCGGCGAACAGCATCCACGCGCGCGCCGTGAATCGGCCCTCGACAGCGCCGCTCACAGGGCGCGCCGCCCCTCGAACGCGCGACCGAGCGTGACCTCGTCGGCGTATTCGAGGTCCCCGCCCACCGGAAGGCCGGACGCGAGCCGGGTCACCGCGATCTGCATCGTGTGCAGCAGGCGGCTCAGGTACGCCGCGGTCGCCTCGCCCTCAAGATTCGGGTTGGTGGCGAGGATGACCTCCTGTACCGTCGCGTCGGCGAGCCGCTGCATCAGCATGCCGATACGCAGGTCGTCGGGTCCGACGCCGGCGATCGGGCTGATCGCGCCCCCGAGCACGTGATACAGCCCGCGGAACTCGCGGGTGCGCTCGATGGCCGCGACATCCTTCGCATCCTCCACCACGCAGATGAGGGTCTGGTTGCGCCGGGGATCGCGGCAGATCGTGCAGCGATCCTGCTCGGAGACGTTGCCGCACACCTCGCAGAAGCGCACCTTCTCGCGCACCTCGCCCAGCAGCACCGAGAGTCTTGACACGTCGAAGCCCGGCGTCTGCAGGATGTGGAAGGCGATGCGCTGCGCCGATTTCGGCCCGATGCCGGGGAGCCGCCCGAATTCGTCGATCAGCTCCTGGACGATTCCGTCGTACATGACCTAGCTGAACCTCGTCGGCGGCTCGTACGGCTCCTCGCGCACGAAGCGCGCGCCCAGCACCTGCCGCACGACCGCCTCGCCGTAGCGCTGCATCCCGCTGCCCGCCGAGGGAGCCGGGGCCGGCGGCGCAACCACCGGCGGCACCACGTCGGCAGCCACGGTGAGCTCCTCGGCTTCGGCCTCGTCTTCGTCGGGCTCGATCGACGGTTCGACGTCTTGGTCGGGCAGCACCTGGCCCTCCCGCGGTGCCGTCGCCGTGACCGTGCGGATGGATGCCGCCTCTTCCGGCTCCTCGTCGACGGCGAATTGGGCGGGTGCGTCGTCGAGGACCGCGGCGCGGGATGCCTCGGCGTCCGGCATCCCGGTCGGGATCTGCGCGACGGCCCAGTCGGTCACCGCGACAGCGGTCGGTGTCGCGGTGCCCGCGGTGCGGGCGGCGGGGCGCGACGCGGTGGGTCGCGACGCGGTGGGGCGCGACGCGGTGGGTCGGGGCGCGGTGGGCTGCTGCGACGCGGCCTCGGGCGGCGGCGGCTCGTCGGGCGGATCCTCCGGCGGCGGCACGTCGGAATCGGAGTCGTGCTTGGCGATGTACTTCACCCGGAAGCCCATGACGCGCTCGATCGCGGTGCGCAGGTCTTCGCTCGGCCCTGCCCCGGCGGAGCGCTGCTTGAAGGTCGCGACGTCACCCTGGCTCTGGAACGACAGCGTGAGCACGTCGCCGTCGAGCGCGGCGACACGGGCGACGGATGCCACGAGCCACGATGAGCGGCTGATGCCCTCGAGCTCGGCCAGCACTTCCGGCCACGCGTCGCGCATCCGTTGCACGGTGACGGGGGCGGATGCTGACGATGCTGTCTGCGGAACCCCCGGTGCACTCTCGGCGACCCCCGGTGCACTCTCGGCGACCCCGGGTGCACTCTCGGCGACCCCCGGTGCACTCTCGGCGACCCCCGGTGCACTCTCGGCGACCCCGGGTGCAC
>CAXTES010000219.1:0-4002 GCA_964243215.1 uncultured Microbacterium sp.
CGCTCGTGTCGGGCCTGGCCAAGCAGGCGGCCGCCCTCGGTCGCGACCGCGGGGTCACGGTGAGCCAGGCCGCCCGCGACGACATCGAGAAGACGATCAATGCCGCGGTGATGGATGCCACTGCCGCCGCCGCGGTCAGCACCGGCCGGCTCGTCCGCCCGCTCGAAGCGACGGGTTTCGACGCCGTCGACGTGTCCGACGCGGTCGACGGCAGTCTCGCGGGCGTCGCCGCGCCGCCACCGCCCAGCCGCGACGACCTGGCCGAGCGACGGGCGCGCAAGGCGGCGGAGCAGGCTGTGCGCGCGGCCGAACGCACCGCCGGCGAAACCGAGCGGGCGCTGCGCCAGATCGAGGAGCGGCTGACCAAGGCGCGCGAACGGGCCGACCTGCTGCACGACCGGGTGTCGGACCTGCGCGCCGAGCTCGACCGCATCGGCGCCGACGCAGCCGAGGCCGACGCGACGGTCGAGCGTCTCGACGCCGAGCGCACCGACGCGGCGGCGGCCGCCAAGGCAGCCGCCCGGGATGCCGAAGCGGCGCGAGTCGCGCGCGACCGATGAAGCGGACGCGACGCGGCGGCCGGGCCGGCGTCTTCGTCGCGCTCCTGCTCATCGCAGGCGTCGTGCTGACGGGCGAGGGACTACGTCTGGCCGGCGACGCCGCCGAGCGGTCCGGTCTGGCGGCGTTCTACGCGCAGCCGGCGGGCGCGGCCGTCGGCGCCCCGGGCTCGATCGTCAAGAGCGAGGAACTGATCGGCGTGCCGCTGGACAGCCGAGCGTGGCGGATCATGTACCGCTCGACCGATCTGCGCGGCGATCCGGTCGTCGTGACCGGGGTCGTCGTCGTGCCGCTGGCCCCGGCCCCGCCGGGTGGACGAACGGTCGTGTCGTGGGGGCATCCGACCACCGGCTCTGCCCCGCAGTGCGCGCCCTCGTACGGATTCGACCCGACGATCCTCATGGAAGGCGTCCGCTCGCTGCTGAACCGCGGCTACGCGGTGGTGGCCACCGACTACGCCGGCATGGGAACGGCGGGTCCCGACTCCTACCTGGTCGGCGCGACGGAGGGCAACAACGTCCTGGACGCCGTCCGGGCCGCGCAGCACATCCCCGGAGCGGATGCCGGGAACCGCGTCATCCTGTGGGGGCACTCGCAGGGCGGCCAGGCGGTGCTGTTCGCCGCGCAGGACGCGCCGGCGTACGCGCCGGAGTTGCGGATCCAAGCCGTGGCGGTCGCGGCTCCCGCGGCGAATCTGCCCAGACTTCTCAGCGCGCACCTGGACGACATCTCGGGGGTCACGATCGGCTCGTACGCGTTCAGCGCCTACGCGCAGGTGTACGCCGGCCAGCCCGGCACCGCGTTGAGCAGCATCCTCAGCCCGGCCGCGGTCGCCATACAGCCGGAGATGAACAGGCTGTGCCTGCTGACCAACATCCCGCAGCTGCATGCGCTCGGCCAGCCGGTGGTCGGCGATTTCACCACGCAGGATCCGACGACCACGCAGCCGTGGGCATCGCTGCTGACGCAGAACTCGGCCGGCGATGCGGCGTTCGCCGCGCCGCTGTACGTCGCGCAGGGGCTCTCGGACGAGCTGGTGGTGCCGGCCGACACCGCCGCCTTCGCGCGGCACGAGCAGGCCCTGGGCATCGACGTCACGTTCGAACAGATCCCGTTCGCCACGCACGGCACCGTGGCGTACCTCGCGGTGCCGGGTTTGCTCGGCTGGCTCGACACCCGCGTCGGACGGTGACCGACGCGGCTACGCTGACCGACGTGGACGTGTCGGGCCTGTTCGCCGACGTGCGGCAGCGGCTCGACGGCGCGCCGCGGGAGGCGTTGGGCGAGCTGGTGGCGCCGCGACGGATTCTCGGCATCCCCCGGGCGCCACGGATCGTGGCACGTGGCTCGGCGTGGCATCTGGGCGCGCTGCTCGTCGCCGACGACGCGGTGCTCGCGACCGGTGACATCGTGCGGGCGCGCGAGGAGGCGCGGCGCGGATTCCCGGCCGAATCGCAGCGACAGCGCGCGCAGCTGTCGGCGGCGGCGCGGCGCGGCGGTTTCACCGAGGGGGCGGTCGTGCACATCGGATGGCGTCCGATCGACGTCGCGGAGGTCACCGCCGGCGCGGGCCTGCTCGCGCTGCGCGACGGCGTGCCGAGCATCCGCTGGAGCGCCGCGGGCGGGTATATGCCGCTCGTGCGCTACCTCGACGAACGGGCCGAATTGCTGCTGCATCCGCCGCTGGGCGCGACATAGCACAGCTGTCAACCGTCCTCAGGCGGTCTTCGGATGCCTCATGCTCGTTGTATGACCGATACGTCTGTCCGCCCTGCGCCGACGAGGGCGAAGCCCTCCGAGAGGGCCCCCGCCGTTCACGTCTGGCCCGGATCCGCGTACCCGCTGGGCGCGACGTTCGACGGCAACGGAACCAACTTCGCCATCTTCAGCGAGGGCGCCGAGAGTGTCGAGTTGTGCCTGTTCGGCGACCGCGGCAAGGAGACGCGCATCCCGCTCGTCGACGTGGATGCCTTCGTGTGGCACGGGTATCTGCCCACGATCGGCCCGGGGCAGCGCTACGGGTATCGGGTCTCCGGCCCGAACGACCCCGCGAGCGGCAAGCGGTTCAACCCGAACAAGCTGCTCCTGGACCCGTACGCGAAGGCCGTGGACGGCCAGGTGCAGTGGGACCAGTCGGTGTTCGGCTACGACTTCGGCGATCCCGACTCGCGCAACGACGAGGACTCCGCCGCGTCGATGATGAAGGCCGTCGTCATCAACCCGTTCTTCGACTGGGCCGGCGACCGGCTGCCCAAGACGCCGTATGCCGAGACGTTCATCTACGAGGCGCACGTCAAAGGGCTGACCCAGCTGCATCCGGACGTCCCGGAGGAACTGCGCGGCACCTACGGGGGCATCGCGCACCCGGCCATCATCGAGCACCTCCGCAAGCTCGGCGTCACCGCGATCGAACTGATGCCGGTGCATCAGTTCGTCAACGACGACACCCTGCAGCAGAAGGGGCTGTCGAACTACTGGGGCTACAACACCATCGCGTTCCTGGCGCCGCAGAACACGTATGCCGCCAGCGGGCAACGCGGGCAGCAGGTGCAGGAGTTCAAGGGCATGGTCAAGGCTCTGCACTCGGCGGGCATCGAGGTGATCCTCGACGTGGTGTACAACCACACCGCCGAGGGCAACCACATGGGCCCGACCCTGTCGATGCGCGGCATCGACAACGCCGCCTACTACCGGCTCGAAGACGACGACAAGCGGTACTACACCGACTACACCGGAACCGGCAACAGCCTGAACGTGGGCAACCCGCACACGCTGCAACTGATCATGGACTCGCTGCGCTACTGGGTGCTCGAGATGCACGTCGACGGGTTCCGGTTCGACCTCGCGTCCACGCTGGCTCGCGAGTTCTACGACGTCGACCGGCTCGCGGCCTTCTTCGAGCTCGTGCAGCAGGACCCGGTGGTCTCGCAGGTCAAGCTGATCGCCGAGCCGTGGGATGTCGGTCCCGGCGGGTATCAGGTGGGCAACTTCCCCCCGCAGTGGACCGAGTGGAACGGCAAGTACCGCGACACCGTCCGCGACTTCTGGCGCGGCGAGGCTCCGGCGCTCGGCGAGTTCGCCTCGCGGCTGACCGGGTCAGCGGACCTGTACGAGCACTCGGGGCGCCGGCCGGCGGCATCCATCAACTTCGTCACCGCCCACGACGGCTTCACAATGCGCGACCTGGTGTCGTACAACGACAAGCACAACGAGGCCAACGGCGAGGACAACAACGACGGCGAATCGCACAACCGCTCGTTCAACTTCGGCGTCGAAGGGCCCACCGATGACGCCGAGATCCTCACGATGCGCGGGCGGCAGCAACGCAATTTCATCGCCACGCTGCTGCTGAGCCTGGGCTGCACCCTGCCGCTCCACGGCGACGAACTCGGCCGCACCCAGCAGGGCAACACCAACGGGTACGCGCAGGACAACGAGCTGACC
>CAXTES010000220.1:0-3965 GCA_964243215.1 uncultured Microbacterium sp.
ACCTTCGGCATATCCCGCCAACGGTGGGCGAACTCGATCTGCGCCGCAGTGGCGTCAGGCTGTTGGGCGGCGGTCGGCCAGTGGGAGTTCATCCGCTCCCACAGTTTCCGCCCGTACAGCGCCAGCCCCGTCGCCCCCACCCGGTCGGACCACCACTGGAACAGCTCATCGCTCGGTGCGCTCCAGCCGAGGTCGTCGCCCGGCGCGGCGATGTACCCGTCCAGGCTGAGATTCATGCCAAAGGTCAGTTTCCGCATGGAGTCAGCCTCCCGCGAGTCGGTGTTCGATGGGCGAAAGTGCCAATCGTCAGCAATGGGTCGTCTCCCAGGCTGACCGTTGCGTCCGGGGCGTATCCGAGTTCCGCGTAGAACCCGCGTGCCGCCTCGTTCGTGGTGCGCACCTGCAGATTGATCTTCGGACACCCCGACTTCTCGAGTGCGCGCTCGTCGTCGGCCATCGGCGCGCGCGCGACCCCACCGTGCCGAGCATATGAAGATACGGCCAGGCGCCCGGGAGTTACCCGCTCGCGGGTTTCAGTTGCGTCGGCGCGCGAGGTGAATGGTGACGTCGTCGCCTTCGGTCTTGCCTATGGCACGGCGGATCGCGCCGGAGATCGGGAGCTTGTGTGTTCCATCCCCGAGTGCCATGAACGCCCCGTCGAAGGGTTCTCCGTCTACGGTTCCCGACACTTTGACGAGTCCCCGGGTGCCGAAGATCGCGGCGGAATCCGGCAACTGTGCGCAGATCCACGTGTCGCCCTCTCGCGCACGGCCGAGAGTCGCCGCGAAGGTGATGTCGAGCGGTCCGATATTGCTCATCGCCGATCTCCCTGGGCCTGACCGGGGCTCGCGTCGCCGCGGGTCTCGGTGATGGAGAAGGCGTTGCCATCGGGGTCACGGAAAGCGAACATCGCCGGGACGCCCGGCCATCGTAGGACGTCGTCGACGTCAACTCCGTCCGCCATCATCGCGGCATGGGCCGCCTCGACGTCGTCCGAGGTGAACCGTATCCCGATCGCGCCGCGGGTGAGATCGGCGGCGGCGGTTTCAAGGGTGAGGATGACATCGGCTCGCCCGGGCGCGAGTTCGATCCATCGCCCGTTGGGTGTCGGCACGTCCCGCAGCACGGCGAATCCGAGTCGGGTGTAGAAGCGGAGCGCATCGTCTTGATCGACCACGGGGATGCTGACCGTGCGTACGCCGGTGATGTGAGCACTGTCCATGGGGTTCCCTTTGAGAGTCGGAGGATCTGTTCACTGATATGACGATCGAGACGGCGCGCGATCGACAGTGTCCAGCATCCGTTCCCGCCACCGCGAGCACGCTCAACCATGGCCGCGCGCGGGAAGTGGTGCGAGCAGGCGTCGGCGTAGTATCACGGCCATGGTGGACCTGTTCGCGGGATTTCCGGTCGCCGACTACGACCGTGCACTGCAGTGGTACCAGCTGCTGCTGGGCCGCGACCCGAGCTTCCACCCGAACGACCGGGAGGCCGTTTGGGGGGTCGGCGATCACTGCTACGTGTACTTCGAGGTTCTGCCCGACCGCGCCGGCGGGTCGCTCAGCATGGTGATGGTCGAGGACATCGACACAACGGTCGCGGAGATCTCCGGCCGCGGCATCGAGCCCCTGCGCATCGAGCCGTACGAAGACGGCATGCGGAAGGTCGTCTATCAGGATCCTGATGGGAACGAATTGTCGTTCGGCGGCACCAGCCTGGTTCGAGGCTGACAAGTCGATGAACATGAACATCCGAATCTCCGTCATGAGTGTCACCGTGACCGATCAGGCCAGGGCACTGGAGTTCTACACCGGGACCCTCGGCTTCGTCCTCAAGAACGACATCCCCGTCGGTGAGTACCGCTGGCTGACAGTGGTGGCACCGGACCATCCCGATGGCGTCGAACTGCTCCTCGAGCCCGACGATCATCCGGCCGACAAGCAATTCCAGCGCGCGCTGAAGCAAGACGGCATCCCGGCGGCGTCCTTCGCCGTCGATGACGTCGCGGCCGCCTACGCCGAACTCGAGACCGCCGGCGTGGTGTTCACGCAGCCACCGACGCCGATGGGGCCCGTGATCACCGCGGTGCTCGACGACACGTGCGGCAACCTCATCCAGCTCACGAGCAGCACCTGACGTCGACTCGGCTCGCTCGGTACGATTCCGGCGTGACGCCCAAGCAGAGACCCGCGGTCGAGGATGTCGCGGACGTCCGGGCGCTGACGGCGGCGGACGCCCGACACCTCGACGAGGCGATCGAGGACCGCGACTGGTCGGTCGTGCCGGACGGCTTCGAACGCGTCGTGTTCGCGGTCCCGAGCGGCGAGCTCGCGGGCTTCGCGGTCGGCGATCCGGCGGGACCGCGGGTCGTTCTGGTGCCCGGGGTCACCGGTTCGAAAGAGGACTTCGTCCTCGTGATGCCCCTGCTGGCCAAGGCGGGCTTCCGAGTCGTGAGCTTCGATCTGGCCGGACAGTACGAGTCGGCGGCGGCCGGTCCGGAGCGGCTAACACCACCGCGAAACCGCTACGATCACGCCCTCTTCGTCGACGATCTCATCGCTGTCATCGAGTCCGGGCCTACGCCGGTGCACCTTTTGGGATACTCCTTCGCCGGAACGGTCGCGCAACTCGTGACGGTGACGCATCCGCAACTCGTGGCATCCCTCGCGCTGCTGACGTGTCCGCCGGTCACAGGTCAGGCGTTCCGGGGGATGAAGCGGCTCGGGCCGGTCACCGGGATCGCTCCGCCGAGCGCGGGCGCCGCGCTGATGATCTGGGGGGTGCGCAACAACCTCAACCGGGTCATGCCCGGACGGGTCCGGTTCGCCCGAGCTCGCTTCGCGCACACCCGCCGCGCCAGCGTGCGCGACGTCATCGACCTCATGCGCCGGACTCCGGATGTCGCTGACGCGGTGCGTCACGCCGGCATCCCCGTGCTGGTGGCCGCGGGAGAGCACGACCTCTGGCCGAGTGCTGCCCACCGGGCGTTCGCTCAGCGCCTCGGGGCGCGCGCCGTGATCTACGGGACAGGTCACAGCCCGTGCGAGACGACCCCGCACCAGCTCAGCCGCGACCTCGTGGCACTCTACGACGCGGCCGACGCGTCGGGCTGAGGCGCGGCGGATCGCTCCGCATGCCGCCACGCCCGTCGACGCGAGAGCAGGGACTCCTCGCGGAAGTTCAGCGACAGAGTGTGGAACGCCACCCGAAGACGGTGCGCGAGCCCGCCGACGGTCGCGAAAGGTCGCGCGGACACGCCCACGACGAGCGAGCGGTCGAAGCGCACAACGGTGCCGGGCGCGAGATTCATCGTCACGTCGAGGTCGTCGTGCACATCCGGCATCCACCGGTGCACGCGCGGCCGCACCTCGCGCCAGGTGTCCGATCGCAGCGTGAGGTTGGACCCGTACAGCACGTCGTGGCCGAGCATCGGAGACACGAACACCCGGTAGGCCCCGACGTAGCAGTGCTCCGCGATCCAGTGGATGACCCGCGTCGAACCGTAGAACCTGCCGGGTCCGCTGATCGCGTCCAGCCGCACGTCGGCGTCGAAAGCCGCGTGGATGCGTTCGAGCCAGTCGTGCGGCGGCACCGAATCGGCGTCCAGGCGAGCGAGCAGGTCGCCGTGGGCGGCGTCGAAGCCCGCCGCGGTGGCGGGGAAGATGCCGCGGACCGGCTCGGTCACCACCCGCGCGCCGGCGGCGAGGGCGACTGCGGCGGTGTCGTCCGTGCTGGCATTGTCGACCACGATGATCTCGTCCGCCGGGCGGGTCTGCGTCGCCAGCGCCGCGAGGCACCGGCGGAGCATGTCCGCGTCGTTGTACGAGGGGATGACGACCGAGACGAGCGACATGGCGACATCAGCCTGGCATGCATGCTGCCGCTCCAATACGGCCGTCGTGGACGCGCTCGCGACGGTGCCCTACTCTGACGCTGGACCTGGAGGAGGAGCCGGATGCCGCAGC
>CAXTES010000221.1:0-3927 GCA_964243215.1 uncultured Microbacterium sp.
TGGGTGGGGGGTCAGATGTCGAGGAAGCGGACATCCTTCGCGTTGCGCTGGATGAACCCGCGCCGTGACTCGACGTCCTCTCCCATCAGCACCGAGAAGATCTCGTCCGCCGCGGCCGCGTCGTCGATCGTGACCTGCTTGAGCGTCCGGGTCTGCGGATTCATCGTGGTCTCCCACAGTTCGTGGTCGTTCATCTCGCCGAGACCCTTGTAGCGCTGGATGGCGTTGTCCTTCGGGATGCGGCGACCCTGCGCCGCGCCGTCGGCCAGCAGCGCGTCGCGCTCCCGGTCGCTGTACGCGTATTCGTGCGGCGCATTGGACCACTTCAGGCGGTACAGCGGAGGCTGTGCGAGATAGACGAATCCGGCCTCGATGAGCCCGCGCATGTAGCGGAACAGCAGCGTGAGCAGGAGGGTCGTGATGTGCTGCCCGTCGACATCGGCATCCGCCATCAGCACGATCTTGTGATAGCGAGCCTTGGCGATATCGAAGTCTTCGCCGATGCCCGTGCCGAACGCCTGGATCATCGCCTGCACCTCTTTGTTGCCGAGCGCGCGGTCGAGCCGTGCGCGTTCGACGTTGAGGATCTTCCCGCGCAGCGCCAGGATCGCCTGCGTGTGCGGGTCGCGCCCCTGCACCGCCGAGCCGCCGGCGGAATCGCCCTCGACGAGGAAGATCTCGCTGATCGACGGGTCTTTGCTCGTGCAGTCCTTCAGCTTGTCCGGCATCGCCGCGGATTCGAAGACGCTCTTCCGGCGCGCGGTCTCACGGGCCTTCCGCGCCGCGAGGCGCGCCGTTGCGGCGTCGATCGCCTTGCGGATGATGTTCTTGGCCTGCGTCGGGTTGCGGTCGAACCAGTCGCCGAGCCGGTCGCCCACGACCTTCTGCACGAACGCCTTGGCCTCGGTGTTGCCGAGCTTGGTCTTGGTCTGACCCTCGAATTGCGGCTCGGACAGCTTCACCGAGATCACCGCGGTCAGTCCCTCGCGCACATCCTCACCGGAGAGGTTGTCGTCCTTGTCTTTGAGCAGCCCCTGCGCGCGGGCGTACTTGTTCACCAGCGTGGTCAGCGCCGCGCGGAAGCCCTCCTCGTGGGTGCCCCCCTCGTGGGTGTTGATCGTGTTGGCGAACGTGAAGACGTTCTCGGTGTAACTCGTCGTCCACTGCATCGCCATCTCCATGGCGATCTTGCGGTCGGTGTCCTCCGACTCGAAGTCGATGACCTCGTCGTTCACGTGATCGGCGTGGCGGACCTTGTTGAGGTACTCGACGTAGTCGACGAGGCCCCGCTCGTAGAGGAACGTGTCGGTGCGCTGCTGGATCACCTCGTCGCCGTCCTCGTTGGTGATGTAGGTGGCGTTGGGCCGCTCGTCGCTCAGCGTGATCCGCAGCCCCTTGTTCAGGAACGCCATCTGCTGGAAGCGGCCGCGCAGAGTGTCGTAGTCGAAGTCGACGCTCTCGAAGATCGAGGCATCCGGCCAGAACGTGATGGTGGTGCCGGTGTGGTCGCTGCGCTCCTGGCGCTCCAGGGGCGATTGGGGCACGCCGCCGTCACGGTAGGACTGCCGCCACACGTAATCCTGTCGTCGGACTTCGACGTCGAGCCGGCTCGACAGCGCGTTCACCACCGAGGACCCCACCCCGTGCAGTCCGCCCGAAACCGCGTATCCGCCGCCGCCGAACTTGCCGCCGGCGTGCAGCACCGTGAGCACGACCTCGACGGTGGACTTGCCCTCGGTCGGATGCATGTCGACGGGGATGCCGCGACCGTTGTCGGCGACGCGCACGGCGCCGTCGCTGAGGATCGTCACCACGATGGTGTCGCAGTAACCGGCGAGCGCCTCGTCGACGGAGTTGTCGACGATCTCCGACACCAGATGGTGCAGACCCCGCTCGCCGGTGGAGCCGATGTACATCCCCGGCCGCTTGCGCACCGCCTCCAGCCCCTCCAGCACCTGGATGTCACTGGCCCCGTAGCCGTTCCGGGGAGGGTCGGGTGCGGGGGTCACGGGTTCCTCGGGAACGGCGGCGGGACTGTCAGACGTCATAGGCTCAAGGGCTCCGAAATCGAGGCTGGGGATGCCCCTCCATTCTACCTGGTGGCGACTCCGCTCTCGCGCCTCTGCGCCCCTGTGGCGCGACAAAAGAGACCTGGGGAGGAAAGGACGTCAGTCAGCCGTACGTATCGCGCGGACCGCGGCCTGGAACGGTTCTGGGACCCCATTTCCAGGAGGGGACGTCCGGCCCTCGGAAGCGCAACCCGTCGACCCCCGCTTCGGGGTGCCGGCGACAGATCTCCGAGAGGATCTGCGCGCGCATCAGCTGAAGCTGTTTCGCCCACGCTGTCGAGTCGCATCCGATGGTCAACGTGCCGTCGATGAAAGCCACCGGCCGGGTGTGCCGCGCGGTCTCCTCGCCGGCGACCTCGGCCCACTGACGCACCAGGTCTTCGCGCGCGAGCTGCGAATCCCAGCCGGCCTCCCGCGTGGCCGCCGAGAGGATCTCGCCGAGACCGTGCGGGTCGCGGCCGGCCGTGAACGGCTCATTCTCGTCGTTTCCCCGGCGCCGGCGCCGGCCCGTCCTCGGGGGCGCCTCCAGCCCACGCAGGCGCAGGTAGGTCGCCAGCGTCTCGGGCAGCTCGTCGGAATCAGGCATCCACCGCCCCCACGATGCGACCGGCTTCCACCCGCACGGTTCGGGCACTGAGCACCGCGGGCACGTCCGCCTCGACGGCGGCCGTCACGATCACCTGTTCGTAGCCGCCCACGATCCGGGCGAGCCGAGCCCGTCGATCGGCGTCGAGCTCGGCGAAGACGTCGTCGAGGATGACCACCGGGTCGCCCAGGAGCGAATCGGTGCGCAGCAGCTCGGCGCTGGCCAGCCGCAGCGCGAGCGCCATCGACCACGATTCGCCGTGCGACGCGTAACCGCGCACCGGAAGGTCGCGTACCCGCAGCAGCAGGTCGTCGCGGTGGGGCCCGACGAGGGTCAGCCCGCGCTCGAGCTCCGCCGCTCGGCGCCTGGCCAGCGCGGCGCGGAACTGGTCGGCGGTCGACCCGCCGGCCGGCGCGGCGAGCGCGGCATCCACGCCCTCTTCGGGGTCGGCACCGCTGATGGAAAGCTGCCACTGCGTCTCGGGTCCGTGATCGGTGCCGGCGATCTCGGCGTAGGCCCGAGCAAGCGGTGCGGTCAACTCCTCCACGAGCGCGATGCGCGCCTCGATCAGCTCGGTGCCGAGCGCGACGAGCTTGTCGTCCCACACGTCGAGGGTCGACAGTGCGTCGCCACGGATGCCGCGGGACCGAGCGGACTTGAGCAATGCCGTGCGCTGACGCAGCACGCGATCGTAGTCGGCCAGCACACCCGACATCCGAGGAAGCCGCTGCACCAGAAGCTGATCGACGAACCGCCGGCGTGCTGACGGATCGCCGCGGACGACCTGGAGGTCCTCGGGCGCGAAGAGCACGACGTTCGCGTACCGGGGCAACTCGGCGGGACGCACCGCCGTGCCGTTGACGCGCGCCTTGTTGGCGCCCTGCCGGTTGATCTGGGCTTCGAGCAGCACGCGACGCTCACCGTGTGCGAGTCGTGCCCGCACGACCGCTGCCGCCGCCCCATCTCGGATCAACGGCGCATCGGACGACACGCGATGTGAGCCGAGCGTGGCGAGGTAGGCGATCGCTTCGGCGAGGTTGGTCTTGCCCTGACCGTTGCGGCCGACGAACACATTCGGTCCGCTGTCGAGCTGCAGGTCGACCGTCGTGTAGTTACGGAAGTCGACGAGGCTCAGCTGCTCGACGATCACCGCCTCAGCCTAACGACGGCGCCGACGCCGCGGCCGTCCCGTGCGCCCCCGCCCGCGCCCCCCTGTCGCGAATGCGCCACATTCGTGCAACGGCGCCAGTTTCCTGCGACTGCGCCACATAT
>CAXTES010000222.1:0-3925 GCA_964243215.1 uncultured Microbacterium sp.
CGTCGCGGCCGCCGCGGAACGAGCCGGCCGGGTGTCGCGTTGCAGGGGCGGCGCCGCCGGTTCTGCGTCGGCCTGCTCGGATGCCTCGACCGGTATGCCGTCCGGCTGCAGCCGGCCCTCGGCATCCGTCTTCATCCGGTGCAGCAGCCACGACGACTTCTCGCCCGCGCCCTGCGTGCGGATCAACGCGAGCCGCACGCGCCCGAGCGGGCCGCCCGGGCGACCCTCGACCGTGACGATCACCTCGTCGTCGCGCCACTTCTCGAGGTCGTACCGCCCGTCGTCCCAGATCGTCACCGATCCGCCGCCGTATTCGCCCTTCGGGATGTTGCCCTCGAACGAGCCGTAGTCGAGCGGGTGGTCCTCGGTCTGAATCGCGAGGTTGTTGCGCCGGTAGCTGTGGGGCACGCCGCGCGGCACCGCCCAGCTCACCAGCACGCCGTCGTGCTCGAGCCGGAAGTCCCAGTGCAGGGCGGTGGCGTGGTGCTCCTGGATGACGAAGCGTGGCCGCTCGCCGGCCGGGGTCGCCGCGGCCATCGGGTTCGACGGCACCGGCTCGGGCGTGCGCGCCGCGTCGCGCTTGGCGATGTAGGTCGCCAGGGGTCCGTCGTCGGCTGCCCGTCCGCCGGCATCGAATCCGAGCGCGGCCATCGGGTCGCCGATCGTCTCGGCCCTGGTCAGCACGTCCTCGAACAGCAGGTGCCGCAGGTCGGGGTCGTCGAGCTCGTCCCACGTCCGGGGCGCAGCGACGGTGGGATGCGGCCGGCCGCGCATCGAGTACGGCGCGATCGTCGTCTTGGCGCCGTTGTTCTGGCTCCAGTCGATGAGCACGCGACCGTGGCGGATCGCCTTCTTCATGCTGCTGACGACGAGGTCGGGGTGGTCGGCCTCCACCGCCCTGGCGAGCTCGTGGGCCAGGGCCGACGCCTGCTCGCTGGACTGGCCGGGCGGCAGCGCCGAGTACAGCTGGATGCCCTTGCTGCCACTGGTGACCGGGTACGGGTCCAGGCCCATGTGGCCGAGGATCTCGCGCGCCCAGCGGGCGACCTCGGCGCACTCGGCCAACCCGACACCGGGCCCCGGGTCGAGGTCGAGCACGAGCCGGTCGGCGACGCCGCGGTCGCCTTCGGGGGTGAACCGCCACTGCGGCACGTGCAGTTCGAGGCTCGCGACCTGCGCGAGGTACACCAGCGACGGCACGTCGCCGACGAGCGGGTAGTCCTTGCGGCCGGACGAGTGGGGGATCGGCACCCGATGCAGCCACTCCGGCGCACCGAGTTCGAGGTCCTTCTGGAAGAACGACTGCTCGGGATGCTGCGCCGTGCCCACGCCGTCGGGCCACCGCTTGCGGGTGACGGGGCGGCCGACGACATGCGGGATCAGCAGCGCCGCGATGCGGGTGTAGTAGTCGATCACCTCGCCCTTCGTGGTGCCCGTCTCGGGGTACAGCACCTTCTCGAGGTTGGTCAGGCGCAGCCGGCGACCGCCGATCGCCACCAGCTGATCCTTCCCCGGCATGGACTCATCCTGCCGCACGTCGGAAAAGCAGGCTCGACCGGCCCGAACGGCCCAGAAATGCCCCGAAACGCCCTCAGCACGACGATTCACCCTGCTTTTCCGACATGCGAGCTCGCAGACCCCCGGGGCGGCGGGCGGAGAACTAGCCGCAGGGCGCTCGCGCAGTGTTCACTGGGAGCATGAGGTCGATCTGGAAGGGCGCCCTGACGTTCGGGCTCGTGAACGTGCCGGTCAAGGTGTACACCGCAACCGAGGACCATGACGTGTCGCTGCACCAGGTGCACAGCGCGGACGGTGGACGGATCCGGTATCAACGCGTGTGCGAGATCGACGGCGAGGTCGTGCCGTACCAGGACATCGACCGGGCATACGACGACGGCGACCGCACCGTGGTGTTGACGAAGGAGGACCTCGAGTCGCTGCCGGCCGAGCGCAGCCGCGAGATCGATGTCGTCGAATTCGTGCCCACCGAGCAGATCGATCCCCTCATGTTCGACAAGGCGTACTACCTCGAGCCGGACTCCGCGTCCCCGAAGGCCTACGTGCTGCTGCGAAAGACGCTCGAGCAGACCGACCGCACCGCGATCGTGCGGTTCTCGCTGCGTCAGAAGACCCGGCTCGCAGCGCTCCGGGTCCGCGGCGACGTGCTGGTGCTGCAGACGCTGCTGTGGGGCGATGAGGTGCGAGAGGCCGCGTTCCCGTCCCTCGACGAACCGGTGCGCATCTCGTCGAAGGAGCTCGAGCTGTCGGCATCCCTCGTCGACAGCTTCGCGGGCGACTTCGACCCCGCCGACTTCACCGACGAGTATCAGCAGGAGCTGCGCACCCTCATCGACGCCAAGCTCGAGAAGGGCGACGCGATCGACACGGTCGAGACGTTCGGGGAGCAGGAGGAGACCGGATCCGGCGGCGAGGTGATCGACCTCATGGCCGCCCTGCGGGCCAGTGTCGAGAAGTCGCGGGCCGCACGTGGCGAGAAGTCGACGGATGCTGCGCCCTCGACGCCCGCGAAATCGACCGACGCCGCGAAGAAGAAGACCGCGGGCAAGCCGGCGGCCGATAAGAAGCCGGCCGCGAAGAAGAAGACCGCGAAGGCGTCCTGACCGGCACCCGGCCGCTACGCGGTCGGCGCGCTCTCGGGACGGCCGTCGTGGCCGTGGCCGTGCTCGGGTCCGCGGACGAAGACCTCCGGATCCAGCGCGATCGCCGCGGCCGGCTCCTGCCCGCGCGCAGCATCGCGCTTGGACTTGCGGCGCTCGTTCAGGTAGTGGATGAGCGTGATGATTGCGGTGCCGCCGACCGCGGCGAGCAGGATGAGGTCGATGTACGCGGTGACGAAGTCGCGGATGAACGGCACGAAGGCGATGATGTAGCCGAGCATCGTCAGCCCGAATCCCCACAGCATCGCGCCGATGAAGTTGTACAGCGTGTAGCGGCGCCAGTTCATGTGGCCGATGCCGGCCGCGACCGGCGCGAACGTGCGCACGATCGGCACGAAGCGGGCGAGGATGACCGCGAGCGCGCCGAACCGCTCGAAGAAGGCGTTGGTGCGCTCGACGTTCTTCACGCTGAACAGGCCGGACTGCTTGCGTTCGAACACCGCGGGGCCGCCCTTGTGGCCGATCCAGTACCCCGCCTCACCGCCGAGGAAGGCGGCGAGTGCTATCAGCAGGGAAACGATCCAGATGTTCAGGCCGAAGATGTCGCTGGTGTGGGTGAGCAGTCCGGAGATGATCAGCAGCGTGTCGCCGGGCAGCAGGAAGCCGATGAGCAGCCCGGTCTCGGCGAAGACGATGAAGCACACCACCAGCAGTGCCCACGGGCCCGCGGCGTTGATGATGGCCTGCGGGTCGAGCCAGGGGATGAGGGCGATGTGATGCACGAGGTTCCCGTCGATCGTGTCGGTGTGCCGTGCGGAAGGTGGGATTCGAACCCACACGCCCGAAGGCACAGGAACCTAAATCCTGCGTGTCTGCCAGTTCCACCACTCCCGCGGGTGGTTTCAGTCTACCGAGGGCGCTGTGGATCGACTGAGGACACCTGGTCCGCCGGTCGCCCGCCGCGCGTCAGCGCTTGATGCCGAACAGGAAGTAGACGGCCGGACCGACCCAGTTCACGAGGATCACCGGGATCCACACCGGCTTGGGACCCTTCACGGTGCGCTTGTCTCTGATCGCGAGGTCCCAGAACGCCAGGAAGGCGAACGCCGCGCTGATCGTGCCGAGGACTCCGATCCCGAGCCGGGCGGGCACCGCGAGTCCCAAGCGGGCGGGGACGGCGAGCCGCGCGGCGGTCTTGGCCGCCGAGGCGAGGTCGAATCGCGTGTCGGTGGTCGTCGTCATGGCAGCGCCTCCAGAGGTCGGTCCTCCCATCTTGGACCCGGGCGCCCCCATTCGCGCCCCCGGTT
>CAXTES010000223.1:0-3897 GCA_964243215.1 uncultured Microbacterium sp.
CGCGAAGTGCTGTGGTCCCTGCGCACGCGGTCCCCCCGTGATGGCGTCGTAGAGCGCGCGCCGCTCGGCACGCAGTTCCGCCGGCCGGGAAGGGGTGGTGCGGCGCATGTCGTCTCCTCGGATTGACGAGCGGATGCCACGAATACTACATTCACTGGAAGAAAGTGTGTTTCACTTGGTGAACATCAGTGGCGATAGGACCCCCATGGCGCAGACGACGGACGTGACCGACGTCGAACTGCGTGCCGCGGATTACGACTTCCGCATCCGGATCTACCCCGCCGAGAATCCCACCGGTGAAATGCTCGTCTGGTTGCACGGCGGCGCGTTCATGTTCGGCGATCTCGAGATGCCCGAGGCGGACGCGACAGCACGCGGACTGGCCGAGCGCGGCATCCCAGTCGCGTCCGTGGACTACACGCTCGCGTCGCTCGAGGGCGCCGCCGCACTCCCGCCGATCGAGCCGATCGACGACTACCCGCTGCCCGAGGCCCTGATCGAGCAGTCGACGCGTCCGCGCGCGGGATTCCCCGTCGCCTCGTTGCAGACCATGGCCGCGTTCGACTGGGCCGTGGCGCACGCCGCGGAGCTCGGCGCCGACCCGGCGAGAGTCGCCCTCGGCGGCGCGAGCGCGGGAGGAAACCTCGCCGCCGGCGCGGCGGTGCGGATCCGCGATCGCCGCGACACCCGACCGCTGTGCCAGGTGCTGGTCTATCCGGTGCTGCACGCCGTGCTGCCGCCGCCGGACGAGGGCCTCCGCGCGCTGCTGGCGACGCTGCCGGCGTGGATGCGGTTCCCCCCGGAGTCCATCCGCGTCATCAACGGCAACTACCTCGGCGAGGCATCCGGCGATGATCCGTACGCCTTCCCCGCCGGCCACGACCTTGCCGGCTCGGTGCCGGCGCTTCTCGTGTCGGCCGAGGCGGACGAACTGCGACCGTCGGCCGAGGACTACGCCGACCAGCTGTCGGATGCCGGCGTCGAGTTCGAGTACGTCATGGAGACGGATGCGACCCACGGCTTCCTGAACATGCCGGGCCATCCGTCGCAGGTCGCGACGATCGAGCGCATCGGCCGTTTCCTGCAGAACCGGGAGGTCGACCGATGACCGCAGTGACCGACGCGGCACGCGACACCGACTGGCTCGGACTCGCCGGCTCCCGAGTGCTCGTGGCCGGTGCCGGTGGCATCGGCGGCGCCTGCGCCCTCGCGTTCGGGCGCGCCGGAGCATCCGTCGCCGTCGTGGACCGCAGCCGCGCCGCGCTCGATGCCCTCGCCGCCGACGCGGACGACATCGAGGTGGAACTGATCGAGGCCGACCTGGCCGAGCACGGCGCCGGCGCGCGGGTCGTCAACGAGGCGGTCGAGCGGCTCGGGGGACTCGACGTGCTGCTGCACGCCGTCGGCATCAACGACCGCCGCCCGATCCTGGAGTTCACCGAGGAGGAGTGGGAGAACGTGATGCGGGTGAACCTGTTCACCCTCTTCGGCATCGCCCAGGCCGCGGGACGTCACATGGTCGAACAGGGGCACGGTCGGGTGCTCGCGCTGTCGAGCGTCTCGGGGCTGCTCGCGCATCACTCCCACGGGCCGTACGCGGCATCCAAGGGCGGGATCAACCAGCTGCTGCGCGTGATGGCACGCGAGTGGGCGCCGTTCGGCGTCACGGTCAACGCGCTCGCGCCGGGGTACATCGAGACGAACCTCACCGCGCGCGAACTGGCCAAGCCCGGCAAGCGCGACGAGCTGGAGAGCCTCGTGCCCGCCGGCCGTCTCGGCACGCCCGATGAGCTGACCGGGCCGGCGCTGTTCCTGTCGTCGAGCCACGCCGGATTCATCACCGGGCACGTGATGTACATCGACGGCGGACGCACGCTGGTCTGAGAAAGGACACTTCATGACCGACATCTACCCGCGCTTCGCGGGCAAGACGGTGCTCGTCACCGGCGCCGGCACCGGCTTCGGCGCCGAGATCGCCGTGCGCGCCGCGCAGGAGGGCGCGAAGGTCGCGGTGCACTACCGCTCGTCGAAGGCCGGCGCCGAGGCCACCCTCGAGCGCATCCGCGACGCCGGCAGCGACGGCATCCTCGTGCAGGCCGACATCGGCTCGTGGGACGCGATCAAGGCCATGGCCGACGAGGTGTGGGAGGCGTTCGGCGTCCTCGACGTCCTCGTCAACAACGTCGGGGACGTCTCGAGCGAGCAGATGTCGTGGCGCGACCTCACGCAGGAGGCGCTGGATGCCGTCATCGACGTCGATGTCAAAGGCACGCTGCTGATGACCCACGAATTCGGCTCCCGGATGCTGGAGCAGGGCCACGGCAACATCGTCCAGGTCGGCTCGACCGTCATCGTGCGCGGCTCGCCCCGCGCCCCGCAGTACGCCGCGGCCAAGTACGGCATCCTCGGCATCACGAAGTCGTACGCCAAGGCGTTCGCGCCGGCCGTTCGCGTGAACACGTTCGCGCCCGGGTTCATGGAGACCGAACGGCTGCTGCAGCGCGAGGACTGGAAGTCGGGCCGCAAGGAGGTGCTGCTGTCGCAGACGCCGATGGGCGTCATCCCGCCGCCGGAGTTCGTCGCCGGCACGTGCCTGTGGCTCGCCACCGACGAGGCGGCGCACCTGACCGGCGGCTACATGCTCGCCGACGGCGGATTCAACATGGTCGGCGCGTGATGCGCGGCCCGGACAGGAGTACACCATGAAGCTCATCACCTTCGACGGCGGCCGCGTCGGCCGTCTCGAGCTCGAAGAGGGCACCGTCATCGAGCTCGACGTGCCGTCGACCCGCGAGTACTTCGAGCGCGGTGGCGACGTCCGTGAGACAGGCGAGCGGCTGGACTTCGCCGACGTGAAGCTCGAGGCGCCGATCCGCCCCAAGAAGTTCTTCCACACCGCGGGCAACTTCGCCGACCACCACAACGAGCTGACCGCGGTGGACTGGTCGCATCCGGTGCACAAGGGCATCGTGTTCTTTCAGAACCTGGATGCGATCATCGGGCCGGATGACGCGATCGTCTACCCCGAGGGGCTGACGAAGGAGCTCGACTACGAGCTGGAGATGGCGATCGTCATCGGCAAGTCCGGCAAGTTCTTCGGCCCCGACGAGGCCGAGGACTACATCGCCGGGTTCACGATCTTCAACGACATCACCGCGCGCGACATCCAGCGCAAGGAGATGGAGTCGGGCGTCTTCTCGTTCTCGAAGGGCATCGACACGTTCTGCCCGATCGGGCCGTGGATCACCACGAAGGACGAGATTCCCGACATGCACAACCTCGCGATGCAGCTGCGCGTCAACGGCGAGGTGCGCCAGCGCGGCAACACCAACCAGACCCGCATCCACTGGCCCCACCTCGTGGCGTACCACTCGCCGCAGATCTATTCGGCCGGCGATCTGCTCACCACCGGCACCATCTCGGGCGTCGCGGCGGTGCAGAAGAACCCGTTCGATTTCTACCTGCAGCCCGGCGACCAGATCGAGGCCGAGATCGAGGGTCTGGGCGTGCTGCGCAACCACGTCGTGTCGTGGCAGGACGCGTACGGCGAACCCGCTCCGCAGCGGGTCGACTGGTGAGGATCGGCAACCTCCGCGGCCGCGCGGTGCTGGTCACCGACCGCGGCGCGGTCGATGTGGCGGAGGCATCCGAGGGCCGGTTCGGGCCGGGCCCGCAGGCGCTGTTCGACGACTGGGACGGTTTCGTCGCCTGGGCTCGCCGTGCGTCGACGGATGCCGCGGCATCCGCGTCGGTCGACGTTCTCGAACTCGGCGCACCGGTGCCCGAGCCCCGTCAGGTTTTCGCAATCGGACTGAACTACGCCGAGCACGCCGCGGAGGCCGGGTACCCGCCGGATGCGATGCCGGTGACGTTCACGAAGTTCCCGAGCTGCATCGT
>CAXTES010000224.1:0-3893 GCA_964243215.1 uncultured Microbacterium sp.
GCATCCGGCTCGATGTCGCGGCGACCGAGACGCTGCTGTCGGCCCGCGGCGACGACCTCGAGCGGCTGCTCGGGCTGGCATCAACGACGCGGGATGCCGGGCTCGAGGCATCCGGTCGTCCGCGCATCATCACCTACTCGCGCAAGGTGTTCGTGCCGCTGACGACCCTGTGCCGCGACCGCTGCCACTACTGCATCTTCGTCGACACACCCGGACAGCTGCGGATGCAGCACAAACCGGTGTTCATGTCGGAGGAGCAGGTGCTGGCGGTGGTGCGCCAGGGTGCGGCGATGGGATGCAAGGAGGCGCTGCTGACCCTCGGCGACCGCCCCGAGGATCGGTGGCCCGAGGCCCGCGCCTGGCTCGACGCGCACGGATTCGCGTCGACACTGGAATACGTCGCCCACATCGCTCGGCTCATCACCGCCGAGACCGGGCTGCTCGCGCACCTGAATCCGGGCGTGATGTCGGCGGACGAGTTGCGGGCGCTGCGCCCCACGGCCCCCTCGATGGGGATGATGCTCGAGACCACGTCGCGCTCGCTGTTCGAGGTTCGCGGCGAGGTGCACTACGGGTCGCCCGATAAGGATCCGGCCCTTCGACTGCAGGTCATCGAGGACGCCGGCCAGCAGCGCGTGCCGTTCACGACCGGGGTGCTGATCGGCATCGGCGAGTCGGTGCGCGACCGCGCGGAGTCGCTGGTCGCGCTGCGGGACGCGCACGAGCGTCATGGCCATGTGCAGGAGGTGATCGTCCAGAACTTCCGGGCCAAGCCGCGCACGGCGATGCAGGCGGTGCCGGATGCGACGCTGCTCGAGTACGTCGCGGCGGTCGCCGTCGCGCGACTCGTGATGGGCTCGCGGATGCGGATCCAGGTGCCGCCCAACCTCTCCGATCCCGACGAGTTCGAGCTGCTGGTGCGCGCGGGCGCGGACGATTGGGGCGGCGTGTCGCCGCTGACCGCCGACCACGTGAATCCCGAGCGGCCGTGGCCGCAGGTGGACGAGCTCGCTGCGTCGACATCCCGCCTCGGCTTCACGCTCGTGGAGCGCTTGACCGCGCATCCGGAGTACGTGCGGGATGCCGCGACCTGGATCGACCCGGCTCTGCATGCCGCTGTCGCCACCCTGGCCGACCCCACGGGCCTCGCGCGTCCCACCCCGAACCCGCACTCCCGCGCCGAGCCCACACCCTCTGCCGCTCGCACGGTGCGGGCTCGGCAACACGGTGCGGGTTCGGCGACAGGGACGGTCCGGCGGCTCGCGGAGGCCGCGGCATCCGACCCGCTGACCCTCGATGACGACGGGTGGATGCGGCTCCTCGCGGCGACCGGCGACGACCTCGACGCGCTCGCGGCGGCGGCCGACGATGTGCGCCGGTACACCGTCGGCGAGGCGGTGAGCATCGTGGTGAACCGCAACCTCACCTCGAGCGGGTTCCGAGCCGCCGGCGGCGCCGATCCGGTCGCCTTCGACCTCGCGGACGTCGGCGCGATCACCGCCGACGCGTGGGATCTCGGGGCGACCGAGCTGTGCGTGCAGGGGCGGCTCGATGCATCCGAGGATCCGGCGGCCTACCTCGACATCGCCCGCGCCGTGAAGACCGCGGCGCCCGGCATCCACGTGCACGCCTACCGTCCGCAGGACGTCTGGGACCTCGCCGACCGCGGCGGCCTGGGCCTCGACGGTGCGCTCGCGACGATGCGGGATGCCGGCGTCGACACGGTGCCGGGCACGGGCGTGAAGATCCTCAGCGAACGGGTCCGCGGGCTCGTCGCGCCGAGCGACCTCGAGATCGACCGCTGGGTCGAGGCGATCACGGCCGCGCACCGCGCGGGCTTCCGATCCACCGCCGTGCTGTTCTACGGCCACGTCGAGACCGCCCCCGAGCGCGTCGGGCACCTTCGAGCCCTGCGGGCGATCCAGTCGGACACTCGCGGCTTCACCGAGTTCGTGCCGATCCCGCTGCCCGGCCCCGCCGGCGGCGTGCCGCTCGTTCCCGGGCGGGCGCCGCTCGACGAGCATCGCGCCATGGTCGCGGTGTCGCGGCTGCTGTTGTCCGGCAGCATCCCGCACATCCAGATCCCCTGGACCCGGGTCGGCCGGGACGCGGCGACGACGCTGCTGCAATCCGGCGGCGACGACCTCGGCGGGACCCTGCTCGACGGGCGGGTCAAGCCCGAGGCCGGCATCGAGCACGGGCTCGAACTGCCGGTACGGGATGCCGCGGCTCTCGCCGCGCGACTGTTCCGGCCGTTCCGCCAGCGCAGCACCGACTACCGCGAGGTGAAGCGATGAGCTCGGTCGGGGTGGCGATCGTCGGCGCCGGCTTCGCCGGCCTCGGCGCGGCGATGGCGCTCGAGCGCGCCGGCATCGACGACGTGGTCGTACTGGAGCGAGCGGCGTCCCTCGGGGGCACCTGGCGCGACAACACCTACCCCGGCGTCGCGTGCGACGTGCCGAGCCACCTGTACGGATTCGCCGAGCATCCGAACCCCGGATGGTCGGGGCTGTACGCGCGCGGCGACGAGATCCGCGCCTACCTCGAGCACGTGGCATCCGTCGAGGGGATCCGTCCCGAGCTGAACACGCCGATGCGCGACGCCTCATGGGACGACACCGCCGAAGTGTGGCGCATTCGTGTCGGCGGCCCGGCGGCGCGGGAGCTGACGGCCGACGCGCTCGTGCTCGCGTGCGGGCGGCTGACCGAGCCGGCGTTCCCCGCCGTGGCAGGGCTCGAGACCTTCCCGGGGCCGATGTTCCACACCGCGCGCTGGGATCACGGCGTCGATCTGGCCGGCGCCCGCGTCGCGGTGGTCGGCACCGGGGCCAGCGCCGTGCAGCTCGTGCCCGAACTGGCCAAGACGTCGACCGTGACGCTGTTCCAGCGCACACCGGCGTGGATCGTGCCGCGCGGCGCCCGGGCTTATTCCAATCTCGAGCGGGACAGGTTCGCGATCGACTCGCGCGCGCTCGAGACGCTGCGCGACGACCTGTTCGCCGAGGGCGAGGAGCGCTTCGCGTCGCGGTCGGGCGACTCCGCGGCGGCGTCGGCGGCGCGGGCGGTCGCGATGGCGCACCTCGACGCGCAGGTCTCGGATCCGGTGCTGCGTCGGGCCCTGACCCCCGACTACGCGTTCGGATGCAAGCGCGTGCTGCTGTCGGACGAGTTCTATCCCGCGGTCGCCTCCGGGGCGGTCCGGCTCGAGGCATCCGCCCTCTCGTCCGTCGAGGGATCGACCCTCGTCGCCGCGAGCGGCGCGCGATACGAGGCCGACGTTGTGGTGTTCGCCACCGGATTCGCGTCGGCGCGCCAGCCCTACGCCGAGCTCGTCCGCGGCGACGACGAGACGCTCGCCGAGCACTGGTCGGCGGGGATGACATCGTTCGCGTCCACGGTTGTCGCGGGGTTCCCGAACCTGTTCGTGCTCAACGGCCCGAACGCGTCGCTCGGTCACAGCTCGGCGATCCTCATGGTCGAGGAGCAGGCCGCGTACGCCGCGCGCTCGCTCGCGCGGCGCGACGGCGTGCTGCGGGTGCGCCGCGAGGCCGAGCAGGCCTACACCGGTGAGATCGATGCGGCCGCGGCATCCACGTCGTGGATGACCGGCGGATGCCGCAACTGGTACGTCGACGACCGCTCGGGCCGGCTGACGCTGCTGTGGCCGGGAACCGTCGAGGCGTTCCGCGCGCGGCTCGCCGCGGCCGACGGGTCCGAGTTCGAACCGGCCCGCGTGAGAGGAGCGACGTGATTCCGCTGCGTCTGGGATACAAGGCATCCGCCGAGCAGTTCGGGCCGACCGAGCTGGCCGATTTCGCCGTGCTGGCCGAGGAGGTCGGCTTCGACTCGGTCTTCATCAGCGACCACTTCCAGCCGTGGATGCACGAGGGCGG
>CAXTES010000225.1:0-3882 GCA_964243215.1 uncultured Microbacterium sp.
TCGACGCCGAAGAGCTCCTCGATCTCGGCGCCGTGCTTGTCCTTCACCGCGGCGGTCGCGAAGGCGAGCAGCTCCTCCTGCATCCGGGCGACGTCCTCGTAGGAGTCGATCCAGCTGATCTCGGCATCCACCGAGGTGAACTCGGTCGCGTGTCGGCTCGTGAACGACGGGTCGGCGCGGAACACATCGCCGATCTCGAAGATCTTCCCGAACCCGGCGACCTGCGCCATCTGCTTGAAGTGCTGCGGGCTCTGGGCGAGGTATGCGGTCTGCTCGCCGAAGTACTCCAGCGAGAACAGCTCGGCGTTGGACTCCGACGGGCTCGACATGAGTTTGGGGGTGTGGACCTCGATGTAGTCGCGCTCGGTCCAGTACGTGCGCATCGCGTGTTCGAGTGTCGTCGAGACGCGGAAGATGAGTTGGTTGCGGCGCTGGCGAAGATCGAGGAACCGCCAGTCCATGCGCTTGTCCAGCCCGCTGTCGGCTGCGATCGGGATCTCAGGCAGGGCGGTCGAGGCGACATCGAGGGAGCCGACCTTGATCTCCACGCCGCCGAGCTTCACGCGCTCGTCGTGTTTGAGCTCGCCGGTGACGGTGAGGAACGTGCCGTGCGTCAGGTTCGAGATCGTGTCGGTCAGGGCGAGGGATGCCGGATCCGCGCCGTCGAGCAGCTCGCGCGTCGCGGGGTTGACCAGCTGCACCGCACCGGTCTCGTCACGGAGGATGACGAACTGCACCTTCTTCTGATCGCGGACCGTCTCGACCCACCCCGACACGCTCACCGGGCCGTCGGCGCGGGACTGCAGCTGCTGGACCAGGACGCGTTCACTCACGATCGACCAGTCTAGGGTCGGGATGCGCCGCGCCCCGGCCGGTTCGAGCGTGGCATCCCTCGCACAGCCCGCCTCCAGAACGCCCGACCGTAAACTGGATCCGTGCCCGCAGACCGCCTGCACCTCGTCCGTCACGGCGAGGTCTACAACCCGCAACGGGTGCTCTACGGGCGCCTACCGGGGTTCGGTCTCAGCGATGACGGCCGACGGATGGCGCGGCAGGCCGCGCAGTACATCCACGAGGTGGGACGACCCGTCACGACCCTGGTGAGCTCGCCGCTGCAGCGCACGCGCGAGTCGTCCGAGCCGTTCACCGAACTGTTCGGACTCGACCCGGTCATCGACGAGCGCGTCATCGAGCCCACCAATGTGTTCGAGGGCAAGCGGATGCGGCGCGCGGTGAGCAATCCGGTCAACTGGCGGTACCTCGCGCGCCCGTCGCTGCCGAGCTGGGGCGAGCCCTACGCGCAGATCATCGACCGCATGGACGCCGCGATGGCCGCCGCCTGGGACCGTGCCGGCTCCGGCGATGTCGTGATCGTCTCGCACCAGTTGCCGATCTGGATGACCCACCTCGCGGTCGCCGGCCGGGCGCCGCGGCACGACCCGCGGCGGCGGCGATGCGGCCTGTCGAGCGTGACGAGCTTCGAGCGCGACGGCGATCGATGGGTCGAGGTCGGCTACGCCGAGCCGGCGGCATCCGAGGGCGCGCTCGACGTGGGCGCGGTATGACGTTCCGGCGCGTGGCATCCGCCGTGCTGGCGGTGGGACTGGTGACGGGTCTGGCCGCCTGCACCAGCGATCCGCTCGCCGACCAGTACCGCGCCGGTGACAACAAGGGCTACGTGGCGGGGAGCTTCGCGACCACCGAGATACCGGCCGACCAGCGTGGGGAGCCGGTGTCGTTCACCGCCTCGACCGACTCGGGCGCTGCGGTGTCCAGCGCCGACTTCGCCGGCGAGGTGCTGGTGGTGAACTTCTGGTACGCCGCCTGTGCGCCGTGCCGCGTCGAGGCGCCGCGGCTCGAGAAGGCGCTGGGGGAGTTCGCCGGGCAGGATGTCTCGTTCCTCGGCGTGAACACCTACGACCAGGCACCGACCGCGCAGTCGTTCGCGAAGCAGTTCGGCGTGAGCTATCCCAGCGTCATCGACGTCGACGACAAGGCGGTGACGCTCGCGTTCGCGAAGGCGACCCCGGTCAGTGCGACCCCGACGACCCTCGTCGTCGACAGGAAGGGACGCGTCGCCGCCCGCATCATCGGCGAGCTGCCGGATGCCTCGATCCTCACCGCCCTCGTCCGCGACGCGCTCGCGGAGCCGTCGTGAACCCCGGCGCGCTGGTCGCGGACGGGGCGCTGTGGATCGCGGTCCCGATCGCGGTGCTGGCCGGGCTCGTGTCGTTCCTGTCGCCCTGCGTGCTGCCGCTCGTTCCCGGCTACCTCGGCTTCATCGGCGGCGCCGTGCAGCCGCGCGCCCGGCCCGCGGACCCGGCGGATCCTGACACGTCTCGGCGCGTGCGCCACAACAGCAGAAGTACACCGGAACAGCAAGCTCGCGCCGGATCCGTGCTGATCTCGCGCACATCTGCTGATGCCGTGATCGCGGACCGGACGCCTGCCGGCGCGGCGGTGGCGCCCGGCCGGGGCCGGCTCGTCGGCGGCGTCGCCCTGTTCATCGCCGGATTCACGGTCGTGTTCATGGCCATGAACATCTTCGGCGGCAGCGTGGGGCTCTTCTTCCTGCAGTACCGCGACGTGATCACGCGCGTGTCGGGGGTGTTCATCATCCTGCTCGGGCTCGTGTTCATCGGGGTGTTCGGGTTCGCGCAGCGCACGCTGCATCCCGAGGTCCGCGGCAATCTCGGCCTCGTCGGGGCGCCCCTGCTCGGCCTCGCGCTCGGCGTGGGCTGGGCGCCGTGCATCGGCCCGACGCTCGCGGTCATCCTCGGGATGTCGCTGGATTCCGGGTCGGCGTGGCGTGGCGCCGTCCTCGGGCTGGCTTACTCGCTCGGACTCGGCATCCCGTTCCTCCTCCTCGCGCTCGGCTTCGGATGGGCGACCCGGTCGGTCGCATTCCTGCGCCGCCATATCCGGATCGTGAACCTCACCGGCGGCGGGATGCTCGTCCTCGTGGGACTCCTCATGGTGACCGGCGTCTGGGGCGCGCTGATGTCGCAGCTGCAGGGGGTGATCGCCGGTGTCACGCCCGCGCTCTGAGCTGATCGAGGTGCCGGAGCCTCCCGAGGGGTCCGGCGCGGATCCGCTGCGCCCCACCGATCATGTCGACGGCGTGGATGACATCAGCCAGCCCCGCCTCGGACCGATCGGTTGGCTGCGCTGGGCCTGGCGCCAGCTGACCAGCATGCGCACCGCCCTCGTGCTGCTGCTGCTTCTCGCGATCGCGGCGGTGCCGGGTTCGATCGTGCCGCAGCGCAGCGCCGACCCGAACGGCGTCACGCAATACTTCGCCGACAACCCCGGCCTCGCCCCGATCCTCGACCGGCTGCAGCTGTTCGACGTCTACACCTCGGTGTGGTTCTCGGCGATCTACATCCTGCTGTTCGTGTCGCTCATCGGCTGCGTGATCCCGCGCACGAAGCACCACTGGACCGCGTTGCGGGCCCGGCCACCCCGGACGCCGGTGCGCCTGTCACGCCTGGACGACTACCGCGAGATATCAGTGGATGCGGACGCATCCGTCGATGCCGATGTCCGGGCGTCCGCCGCCGTCGACCTCGCCGCGCAGCAGCTGAAGCGCATGGGCTACCGGGTTGCGCGCTACGACGATCGCGGATCGTTCTCGGTCTCGGCCGAGCGCGGCTACCTCCGTGAGACCGGCAACCTGCTCTTCCATGCCGCGCTGATCGGAGTGCTGCTTGCCGTCGGCATCGGCGGTGGCTTCACCTACACCGGCCAGCGCGTCGTCGTCGAGGGCACGACATTCGTCAATCAGCTCACCGACTACTCATCGTTCAATCCGGGGCGGTTCGTCAACGCCGACAGTCTCACGCCGTATTCGATGACGCTCGATCGTTTCGACGTCTCGTATGC
>CAXTES010000226.1:0-3848 GCA_964243215.1 uncultured Microbacterium sp.
TGGCACCGCCGCCGCAGTACGGCGAGCGGGTTCCGGCCGGATCCTCGGTGCCCGAGGCCCCCGTCGGCGTGCCGGCGGGCCTTCCGGTCGGAGGCACCGAAGCGCCGGGGCCGGCCGAGCCGCCGGTACCCGCCGAGCAGCCGCCCGGACCGGCCGAGCCGCCGGTTCCCGGCGAGCCGTCGCCGATCGACACGCTGCCGGGCGACCGCCTGGACAGTGGTCGCTGAACGCGACGACCGCCTGACCGTCGCGCTGCCCGCGGGGGCGGTGACGGTGTCGGCCGCATACGCCCGCCCGGCCGGGGCCTGGGCGACGGTGGTCGTCGCGCACGGGGCCGGCACGACGTTCTCGCACCCGTTCCTCATGGGTCTCACGCGGGCGCTGCGGGATGCCGGCGTGGCGACGATGCGATTCAACTTCGCCTACTCCGAAACGGGCCGACGGATGCCGGGACCGCCCGCGCACGCGGTGGCGGCGTGGACGGCGGCTTTCGGACGGGCCGTCGCCCTCGGCGCCGGTGAGCCGGTCTGGGCGGCCGGTCGGTCGTACGGCGGACGGATGGCGTCGATGGCCGCGGCGTCCGCCGCCATCACCCCGGCGGGGCTGGTGTACCTCGGGTATCCGCTGCATCCGCCCGGCCGCCCGGATCAGCCGCGCACCGCGCATCTTCCCGAGATCGCGGTGCCGCAGCTGTTCGTCTCGGGCGCCGCCGACCCTTTCGTCGACCCGCACGAGCAGCTGATCGAAGCCGTCGCCTCGTGCCCGGATGCCACGCTGCGGTGGGTCGACGGTGGCCACTCGTTCGAGGTGAAGGGACGCAGGCGACCGCAGGACGCGGTCGGCGCCGACCTCGCGCCGCTGGTGACGGAGTTCGTCCGCGCTCGGTCGTGACGCGCGGCCGGTGTCACCGGCCCGCGGCGTAGCCCTGCATCCCGCGCGGATTGGCCGCCGCCCACACCGTGCCCGCGTGCCGGTCGATCCCGACCGCCGACAACCGTCCGAGACGCCAGTCGCCCGCGCGCGTGACATCGTGGCCGCGGCGACGGAGGCCGTCGATCACCGCGTCGCCGAGCCGATCCTCCACGACCACCCCCGCCGGGTTCCAGGTGCGCGGCCAGAACGAGTCGATGAGCGCCGTGGTGTGCAGCGTGGGGGCGTCGATCGCCTGCTGCGCGCTGTATCCGCCGACGATCATGCGCAGCAGCATCGGCAGCTGCCACTGCTCCTGCTGATCGCCGCCGGGAGTGCCCATCGCCATCAGCGCGGCGCCGTCGCGCAGCACGAGCGTGGGCGACAGGGTGGTGCGAGGGCGCGCGCCGGGTCGCAGCGCCGAGGGTGACGAGGCATCCAGCCACGTCATCTGCAGGCGGGTGCCCAGGCAGAACCCGAGTCCCGGGATCGCCGGCGACGACTGCAGCCAGCCACCCGAGGGGGTCACGGCGACGATATTGCCCCAGCGATCCACGACGTCGATGTGGCAGGTGTCGCCGCGCGTCTGGCCGGTCGGTGACGCGCTCGGCTCGCCGACACCGGCGACGGGCAGCGGATCGGCCGCAGCCGCCCGCAGCACCGGTCGATACGCCGTCACGCCGGGAACGTCGCCCGGGCGCCAGGTGCGGGATGCCGCATCGCCGAGGTCGGCACGGCGAGCGGCGGCGTAGTCGGTGCCGAGAAGCTCAGCCAGCGGCACGTCGGTGTCTCCGAAGTAGGCGTCACGGTCGGCCAACGCGAGCTTCAGGGTCTCGACGACCGTGTGCGCGCCCGTCTCGGTGGCGACGTCGAGCCGGTCGTCCGGCAGCGGCTCCAGGATCCGCAGCGCCTCCAGCAGCAGCGGGCCCTGACTCCACGCGCCGGCCTTCGCGATCGTGTGGCCGCGGAACTCGACGGTGACGGCATCCTCGTACCCCGCCTCGAAGGCGGCGAAGTCGGCCGGGACGATCACCCCGGCGTGGTCGGTGCCCGATGAGTGCCGGTGCGGCGTGGCCAAGAATGCGGATGCGGCGTTCGCGACGCGGCCGGTCGCCCACTCGGTGCGCGCCGCGTCGATGCGAGCCGCTCGCCCGACCGGGCCGTCGTCGCGCACCGTGCACGTCGCGTGCACGAGCGAGTCGAGGACGTCGGCGTACTCCGGATTGCGCATCAGGTCGCCCGGCCGCGGAAGCTCGCCGTCCGGCAGCCACAGCGCCGCCGACGAGGGCCAGTGCTCCGCGAACAGCGGCTGCATCCGGGCGATCGTCGCCGCGACCGCCTCGAGGACCGGAACCCCGTCGCGCGCAGCGTCGATCGCGTAGCCGAGCACGTCGGCGAGCTCCCACGTGCCGTGGTCGCGCAGCAGCAGCAGCCAGGCATCCACCGCGCCGGGAACCGCGGCGGCCAGTCCGCCGGCGCCGGGAACGAGATCGAGCCCTTCGCCGCGGAAATGCTCGATGGTCGCGCCTGCCGGCGCCGGCCCCTGCCCCATCAGCACCACCGGCCGGCCGGGCTCATCGGCCGAGGCGAAGATGCCGACCAGGTCGCCGCCCGGACCGTTCAGGTGCGGTTCGACGACGTGCAGCACGAAGCCACCGGCCACGACCGCGTCGAAGGCGTTGCCGCCGCGTTCGAGCACGGCCTGAGCGGTCGCGGTGGCGATCCAGTGCGTGGATGCCGACATCCCGAACGTGCCCGTCAGGGTCGGTCGGGTGGTGTCGCCCGGCGGTGGGGTGAACGTCACGGCGCCGGCGGCATTACGATGCGGGGGCGAGCCGGGCCATCCACGCCTCCACCTCGTCGGCGGTGCGCGGGATCGCCGCGGAGAGGTTCTCGACGCCGTCCGCGGTCACGACGACGTCGTCCTCGATGCGCGCCCCGATGCCGCGGTATTCGGCGGGCACGGTCAGGTCGTCGATCTGGAAGTACAGGCCGGGCTCGATCGTGAACACCATGCCCGGCTCGAGCACGCCGTCGTAGTACATCTCGCGTCGCGCCTGGGCGCAGTCGTGCACGTCGATGCCGAGGTGGTGGCTCGTGCCGTGCACCATGTATCGCCGGTGCTGACCGCCGGTATCGGCATCCAGCGCCTCCTCTGCGGTCACCGGCAGCAGGCCCCACTCCGCGGTGCGCCGGGCGATGACCGCCATCGCCGCTTCGTGCACGGCGCGGAACTTCACACCCGGGCGGGCGACAGCGAACCCGGCGTCGGCAGCTTCGCGCACCGTCTCGTAGACGCGGCGCTGCACCTCGGTGAACCGGCCCGACACCGGCAGGGTGCGGGTGATATCGGCGGTGTAGAGGCTGTCGACCTCGACGCCCGCGTCGATGAGGATGAGGTCGCCGGCCGCCACGGCCCCGTCGTTGCGGGTCCAGTGCAGGTAGCACGCGTGCGGTCCGGATGCCGCGATCGTGTCGTATCCTTCGCGGTTGCCGTCGCTGCGCGCGCGCCGGTGGAAGACGCCCTCCACGATCCGCTCGCCGCGGGGGTGGGCGATGACGGCGGGCAGCTCGCGGATGATGTCGTCGAAGCCGCGCGCGGTCACGCCCACGGCGAGGCGGAGCTGCGCGAGTTCGTAGCCGTCTTTGACCAGTCGCAACTCGGACACGAAGCGCGTGAGCTCCTCGTCCTCGTCGACGACGCGTTCGTCATCGCGGCTCTCGAAGTCCTCGAGGTGCGCGGTGGCGACCGCGAGGTCCGCTGCGACGGCGTCCAGGGCGGGCCGGGGTCCGATCCAGAACTCGCCGATCGACGCATCCGAGTAGAACTCCGCCGTCGTGCGGTCGGCGCGCTCGCGGAAGTACAGCGTCACGTCGTGACCGGCCTCGGCCGGCTCGAACACCAGCACCGAGTCCGGCTCGGCGTCAGAGCCCCACCC
>CAXTES010000227.1:0-3639 GCA_964243215.1 uncultured Microbacterium sp.
GGCCGGCCCCCCGGCCCTCGGCGACCTCCTGCACCATGCACCGGCTGACGATGTCCCGCGGCGCGAGATCTTTGATGGTGGGGGCGTAGCGCTCCATGAAGCGCTCGCCCGAGACATTGCGCAGGATCGCGCCCTCGCCGCGGGCACCCTCGGTCAGCAGGATCCCGAGCCCCGCGAGCCCGGTCGGATGGAACTGGAAGAACTCCATGTCCTCGAGGGGGAGCCCTTTGCGCCAGACGACGCCGACGCCGTCGCCGGTGAGGGTGTGGGCGTTGGAGGTGGTCTTGAAGATTTTCCCGAAGCCGCCGGTGGCGAAGATGACGGCCTTGGCTTGGAAAACGTGCAGGTCGCCGGTGGCGAGCTCGTAGGCGACGACTCCCGAGACACCGGTGACGCCGGAGGCATCCGTCACCGTCAACAGGTCGAGGACGTAGTACTCGTTGAAGAAGTTGATCCCGAGACGGACGCAGTTCTGGAACAGCGTCTGGAGGATCATGTGGCCGGTGCGGTCGGCGGCGTAGCAGGCCCGGCGCACCGGGGTCTTGCCGTGGTCGGCGGTGTGACCGCCGAACCGGCGCTGATCGATCTTGCCCTCGGGCGTCCGGTTGAACGGCAGCCCCATGTTCTCGAGGTCGATGACCGCGTCGATGGCCTCCTTGGCAAGGATCTCCGCAGCATCCTGGTCGACGAGGTAGTCACCGCCCTTGACGGTGTCGAACGTGTGCCACTCCCACGAGTCCTCCTCGACGTTGGCCAGCGCCGCGGCCATGCCGCCCTGCGCCGCGCCGGTGTGCGACCGCGTCGGATACAGCTTGGTGATCACCGCCGTCTTGGCCCCGGGGCCCGCCTCGATCGCGGCGCGCATGCCGGCGCCGCCGGCTCCGACGATGACGATGTCGAACTGGTGGTAGTGGACGCCGTCTCGGACGATGCCGTCGGTGGTGGGGGTGCTCACGGTATGGAGGATGCCTTCGCTCTGGTGCTACTTACTCTGGCAGAGGTCCCACAGCGAGCTGTCCGCCGTGACACCCACGCACGGATCGAACGTGAAGATCACCAGCGTGCCCAGCAGGACCAGGAAGCCCGCCGCCAGCCACAGGGCGATCACGAGCACGCGTCGCACCCGCGGGTGCGTGATGTAGTCGTTGACGATCGTGCGCATGCCGTTCGTGCCGTGGATCATCGCCAGCCACAGCATCGCGGCATCCCACCACTGCCAGAACGGGGTGGCGTACTTGCCGGCGACGAACGCGAAGTCGACGGCGTGGATACCCTCGCCCACCATCAGGTTGACGAACAGGTGGCCGAAGATGAGCACGACCAGCAGCACGCCCGAGACGCGCATGTAGATCCAGCCCCACTTCTCCCAATTGCCGCCGCGGTTGCGGCGCTGCGGAGCGACGGGGCTGCGGGGGTCGGCGATGGTCGTCATCATCAACCTCCCACGTGCGAGAAGACGTTGATGAGGTGCCGCGGCACGAAGCCGGCCATCGTGACCGCCCACACCGCGATCACGCCCCACCATAGCTGGCGCTGGTACTTCGCGCCCTTCGACCAGAAGTCGACGACGATGATGCGCAGCCCGTTGAAGGCGTGGTAGACGATCGCGGCGACGAGCACCGTCTCGCCCAGTCCCATGATCGGGTTCTTGTACGTGCCGATGACGGCGTCGTAAGCCGCGGGGGACACCCGGATCAGCGACGTGTCCATGATGTGCACGAGCAGGAAGAAGAAGATCGCGACGCCGGTGAGGCGGTGCAGCACCCACGACCACATTCCCTCGCGGCCGCGGTACAGGGTGCCTCGCGGGACCTTGGAGGTGGTCTCCGAGATGGTGGGTATGACCCGTGCGGGTGCGGACACGGTCGTCCTCTCTGTCGAGCACGATGGGGCGTTACGGCCCTCGAAGCGCCGCTGCATGCGTCACGCGAGCGCGGCTTTCAGTCTATTGTCGGGGTCGGCGGCCCGGCATCCCGGCACCGGCGGTATCTCGATATCGAGAGATCGAGGAATCGACCCGGCCGATAGCCTGTCGTCATGGTCGAGCCCATCGCAGACTTCTACGCCGTGATCCCCGCCGGCGGGATCGGCAGCCGGCTGTGGCCGCTGTCGCGCGCCGACGCCCCCAAGTTCCTGCACGACCTGACGGGCTCCGGCAACACGCTGCTGCGCGACACGTGGGACCGGCTCGAGCCGCTGACCGGTCCCGACCGTATCGCCGTCGTCACCGGACGAGCGCACCGCGCCGCCGTCGAGAACGAACTGCCCGGCATCGCGGATCACAACGTCTTCCTGGAGTCCGAGCCTCGCGACTCCGCCGCCGCCATCGGACTGGCCGCGGCGGTGCTGGGGCGGCGGGAGCCGGATGTCGTCATCGGATCGTTCGCGGCCGACCACGTCATCCGCGGCGCGCAGGTCTTCCAGTACGCGGTGCAGCAGGCCGTGGCCGTCGCGCGCGCGGGGTACATCTGCACGATCGGCATCCCGCCGTCCGAGCCGAGCGTCGGCTTCGGCTACATCAAGAAGGGCGGCGAGATCGTGGTCGAGGGCGCGCCGTACGCCACCCTCGTGGAGCGCTTCGTCGAGAAGCCCGACCTCGAGACGGCCAAGCAGTACCAGGCCAGTCGCGACTACCTGTGGAACGCGGGCATGTTCATCGCCCGCGCCGATGTGCTGCTGGCAGAGATCGAGCAGAGCCGGCCCGACCTGTACGCGGATCTGATGGAACTCGCCGAGGCGTGGGACGACCACGACCGCCGCGGTCCGGTCGTGGACCGCGTGTGGCCGCGGATCCCGAAGATCGCGATCGACTACGCGGTGGCCGAGCCCGCCGCCGAGAGGGGCCGGCTCGCCGTCATCCCCGGCCACTTCGACTGGGACGACATCGGCGATTTCGCGAGCCTCGCCAAGCTCAACTCGCGCGGCAGCGACCTGGCGATCCTGGGGGAGAACGCCCGCATCCTCGCCGACGCGTCCAGCGGCATCGTCGTCAGTCAGACCACCCGCGTGATCAGCCTCATCGGCGTGAAGGACATCGTCGTCGTCGACACCGAAGACGCGCTGCTGGTGACAACGAGCGAGCACGCGCAGCGGGTCAAGGGCGTGGTGGATGCACTGAAGCTGACCGGACGCGGCGACGTGCTCTGACGCCGGGTCTGTTGCGTCTTCATAACCATTCGTGCCCACGCCGGGGCAGGGGATGCGGGCGGCCGGGCGCACTGGGTAATTTCGCTGACGTGCGCCCGCGAAGTCCGCAGGCACCCATCCCTGTGGAGGACCCGTTGACCATCTCTACCCGAAACCGTGTCGTCGGCGGTGCCGTCGCCGCATCCCTGTTCGTCGCCCTGTCCGGATGCGCCGCCCCGCCCGCGTCGAACGGCGGTTCCACCACCAGTGCCGGCGGTGCCGTCGCGGGCTTCCTGCCGTGCATGGTCTCGGATGCCGGCGGCTTCGACGACAAGTCCTTCAACCAGCTCGGATTCGAGGGCCTGCAGCGCGCCGCCGACTCGCTGGGTGTCAAGCCGATCACCGTGCAGTCCGATTCGGAGGCCGACTTCGCACCGAACCTCACGAACCTCGTCGCCCAGAACTGCACGCTGATCATCACCGTCGGCTTCGCGCTCGCATCCGCAGCAAAGG
>CAXTES010000228.1:0-3618 GCA_964243215.1 uncultured Microbacterium sp.
GCTGGAGCGCGCCGTCACGCTGCACCGCTCCGGCTCAGCCACCGGCGCGCTGTTGCCGCTGTTGCGCCGACTGCGGGCCGCCGCCGCGAAAGCGGGCCTGCTCGAGACCGAACTGGACACGATCGAGGCACTCCTCGGCTCCTCGTCTGGGGACGAGGCGCCGGCGGAGGTCGCCGAACTACTCGTCCGTCGGATCCAGCTCGGCTACTCGACGGGTCGCTCGTTCTTCCGCATGGCGGACGCGGAGGAGGCGATGAGCGTCGCGGAGCGTGCGCCCTCCACGCCGCAGCACGTGCTCGCGATCGCCGAGCTCGCTCACACCGCGCTCTGGCACGCCGACGAGCGTGCGCCCATGATCGCTCGTCGCGCTCTTTCCGAGGCGCGAGCGGTCGGTGACGATCGAGCGCTGTCGCACGCCCTGACGTCGGCATCGATGGCGACGCTGGTCGAGGGAGATGGGCCCGGTGCCCTCGCTCTCGGCCGGGAGGGAGTCGAGGCCGCCCGACGGTGCGGGGACTGGCTGGCTTTCGTTTACGCCGCGATGTGGGAGAGCAACGCCCTCGACACCTGGGCGGCGCGCGTCTACGTCGACAACCTGCGCCGCCGCCGCGAAGCTCTCCTCGGGGCGGGCGCGCCCCATGAGTACACCAGCGTGCTCGGAGCCGACGAGGCGAGCGGATTGATGGCCATCGGCGACGGGCCGGAGTGCGCCGAGCGGCTGCGCGAGGTGTTCGCGTCGAACCCGGGTCCGCTCGCGGACGTGCACGCGAGGGTCGTGGCTGCGCGTCTTGCAACCTGGCAGGGCCGGCAGCGGGATGCCGAGCAGCACCTCGCACGCGCAGACGAGCTCCTGGCCGCGAACACCTTCTTCACGGCGCTGTTCATCGATGCCGTCCGCGCCGAGGTGCTGCTCGGTGCCGGTGATCCGGCCGGTGCGTACGCCGCCGCGCAGGTGGGCATGCGATTCGACGGGCTTCCGCCGACGATGTGCGAATGGCTGGTGCCGCTGGCGGCCCGCGCCCTAGGTGACCTCGCGCAGCGTGACAGGGACGCCGGCCGGGAGCCGACGGCGGCTCTTCGCGCCCTGGACGAGCTGGTGACCGAACACCCGCAGCTCATCCGCGACATCGGCGTCTCGTCGCCGGTGTGGGATCTGCAGGTGGACGCTCTGAGCGCGGTGTACGCGGCCGAGATCGCGAGAGGCAGGGCCACCGGAGAGCAGAGTGCCCGTTGGATCGAGGCGGTCGATGCCCTCGTCCCGTCGCAACTCGCGTGGGAGGAGGCCTACGCCCGCTGGCGTGCCGCCGATGCGCTGATCACTCTCGACGGCGACCGCGTCGTCGGCGCGGCGATGCTGCGCGACGGGCTTGCACTGGCCGACCGGCTCGGGGCGCAACCGGTCGGAAATGAGCTGCGGGCGCTGGCCCGGCGAGCGCGGATCTCGATCGCGCAGCCGATCGACATGACCGTCGATGCGCTCACAGGGTCGTTCGCCGTTACCGCTCGCGAACGCGAGATCCTGTCACTCGTCGTGGCCGGCCGCACCTACGGGCAGATCGCGCGCGAGCTGTTCATCAGCGAGAAGACGGTGAGTACGCACATCTCCCACCTGCTGGCCAAGACCGGCGCCGCCAACCGCTTCGAGCTGGCCGGCCTCGCGGAGCGCGCCGGTGTCGGCGTCGCGGACTGAACCCACCGGGGCTTTCAGGTGCATGACGACGGCGGTCATCGCCGCGACGAGCAGCATCGCCAGAACCATGTGGATGTTCACCAACACGATCGGCAGGCCGGTGCGCGCTTGCCACAGGCCCACGGCGATCTGGGTCAGCTCGACCAGCAGCAGCAGCCCGGTCCACAACCGCAGCCGCAGGCCCGCGCAGGTGCGCCACGACCCGGCTTGCAGCACGACGGTCAGCGCCAGCGTGGCGTAGGCCGGCCACGAGTGCACATGCTGCATGAAGGCCGGGTCCAGACCGTTGCGCACCGCATCACCGTCACCGGCGTGCGGGCCGGAGCCGGTGACGAGGATGCCGACGATCACCGTCACCGCGACGACGAAGCTCGTCACGTGCGCCAGAACGGCGTACCACCGCGGCACGGCGAGCATCCGCGGACCCGGCACGGTGTACACGCGCGCCACGAAGACCGCCGACAGCGCGACCAGGATCGCCGACGCGAAGAAGTGCAGTCCCACGACGTAGGGGTTGAGGCCGGTGAGCACGGTGATCCCGCCGAGCACGGCCTGCACGGGCACGTAGAGGCCGATTCCGAGCGCGAGCCAGAACAGGTCGCGGCGCTCGCGACGGATGCGCAGCACGAGCACGAAGGTCGCGATCGCCACCACGACCAGCACGAACGTCAGCATCCGGTTGCCGAACTCGATCACGCCGTGAATGCCCATCTCGGGGGTCGTCACGAGCGAGCCCGCGGTGCACTCGGGCCACGTCGGGCAGCCCAGGCCGGAGCCGGTCAGTCGCACCAGCCCGCCGGTGCCGACGATCCCGATCTGCACGACGAGGGTCGCCCACGCCGCGACGACGACGCGCCGGTCGACGCGATCGGGCAACCAGCGCCACAGCCGGCCGCGGAGTCCGACATCCCTGCCGGTGTCGGTGTCCACAGCCATGCGTTTCGCCTCCTGGATGACGCTGCACGCCGAGGCGGCGACCGGTTCCGGCCACCCGGCGCGAGGGCGGACCCTGTAGAATCGAGGGGTTCGGGATGCGACGCACAGCGTTCCGCATCACCGACAAGTGTAGGCGCGCAAGAGCCTGCTGAGCGGGCCCGGAAGCGGCATCCACCCTCGGAACTCCCACGGGGACCACGGAATGCCGGGACGGATCACACCGTTGGGTCTGAAAGGAGAGTGACGCATGTCCGATGTTCTGATCGACCGCCCCGAGCTCGACAGCCTGGGCCAGTACGAGTTCGGCTGGCACGACACGGATGCCGCCGGCACAAGCGCTCGTCGCGGCTTGAGTGAGGCTGTCGTCCGCGACATCTCGGCCCTCAAATCCGAGCCGGACTGGATGCTGAAGAACCGTCTGAAGGGTCTCAAGCTGTTCGGGCTCAAGCCGATGCCGACGTGGGGGGCCGACCTCAGCGAGATCGACTTCGACAACATCAAGTACTTCGTGCGCTCCACTGAGAAGCAGGCGCAGACGTGGGAGGACCTCCCCGAGGACATCCGCAACACGTACGAGAAGCTCGGCATCCCCGAGGCGGAGCGCCAGCGACTCGTCGGCGGGGTCGCCGCGCAGTACGAGTCCGAGGTGGTCTACCACCAGATCCGCGACGATCTCGAAGCGCAGGGTGTCATCTTCATGGACACCGATACGGCGGTGCGCGAGCATCCCGAGTTCTTCGAGGAGTACTTCGGCACGGTCATCCCCGCGGGGGACAATAAGTTCGCGGCCCTGAACACCGCGGTGTGGTCGGGCGGCTCGTTCGTCTACGTGCCGAAGGGCGTGCACGTCGAGATCCCGCTGCAGGCCTACTTCCGCATCAACACCGAGAACATGGGTCAGTTCGAGCGGACGCTGATCATCGCCGACGAGGGCTCCTACGTGCACTACATCGAGGGCTGCACGGCGCCGATCTACAAGAGCGACTCGCTGC
>CAXTES010000229.1:0-3563 GCA_964243215.1 uncultured Microbacterium sp.
TTGCGCGGCAAGACGGTGGTGAACCTCTTCTTCGAAGACTCCACGCGCACCCGCATCTCGTTCGAGGCGGCCGCCAAGCGGCTGTCCGCCGACGTCATCAACTTCTCGGCGAAGGGCTCGAGCGTCTCGAAGGGCGAGTCGCTGCAGGACACCGCCCAGACGCTGCAGGCGATGGGAGCGGATGCCGTCGTCATCCGCCACGGTGCCTCCGGCGCGCCGCGGACCCTCGCCACCAGCGGCTGGATCACCGCCGGGGTGATCAATGCCGGTGACGGCACGCACGAGCATCCGACTCAGGCGCTGCTGGACGCGTTCACGATCCGCAAGCGCCGGCACGGCCCCGACAGCCGGGGGCGCGACCTCGACGGGACGCGCGTGACGATCGTCGGCGACGTGCTGCACTCGCGTGTCGCCCGGTCGAACGTGTGGCTGCTGACATCCCTCGGCGCACAGGTCACACTCGTCGCGCCGCCCACGCTCGTGCCGCAGGATGTCTCGGCGTGGCCGGTGCGGGTGATGTACGACCTCGACGAGGCCATCGCCTGCTCGCCCGACGCGCTGATGATGCTGCGCATCCAGCTGGAGCGGATGAACGCCGCCTACTTCCCGACCGAGCGGGAGTACTCGCGCACCTGGGGCTTGGATGCCGACCGGCTCGCGGCTCTGCCGGCCGATAGCATCGTCATGCACCCCGGACCCATGAACCGCGGGCTCGAGATCTCCGCCGACGCGGCCGATTCGGCCCGCTCGACCGTGCTCGAGCAGGTCGCCAACGGCGTATCGGTGCGGATGGCGGTGCTGTATCTGCTGCTCGCGGGGGAGCGGCCCGACGGTGACGACGAGACGAGGGACCGGCGATGAGTCCTCGAGACGCTTCTTCCCGCAGCTTTCCAGACGCCGCCGCCCTGCTGGTGCGCGGCGCTCGCGTCGAAGGCGGCGAGGCCGCCGACATCCTCGTCGAAGACGGCCGCATCGCCGAGGTCGGTGCCGGCCTCAGTCGCAGCGGCGCACGGGTCGTCGACGCGGACGGGCTGGTCGTGCTGCCGGGCCTGGTCGATCTGCACACCCATCTGCGCGAGCCGGGCTACGAGGCATCCGAGACGATTCTCACCGGCACGAGGGCGGCCGCGGCCGGCGGTTATACGGCGGTGTTCGCGATGCCCAACACCTCGCCGGTCGCGGACACCGCAGGCGTCGTCGAGCAGGAGCTCGCGCTGGGGGAGGCGGCCGGTTACGCGACGGTGCAGCCCATCGGCGCGGTCACCGTCGGTCAGCAGGGACAGCGACTCGCCGAGCTCGGCGCGATGGCATCCAGCCGCGCCCGTGTCCGAGTGTTCAGCGACGACGGGTTCTGCGTGTGGGATCCGCTCATCATGCGGCGCGCGCTGGAGTACGTGAAGGCCTTCGACGGCGTGATCGCCCAGCACGCGCAGGATCCTCGGCTGACCGAGGGCGCGCAGATGAACGAGGGGGCGGTATCTGCCGAGCTCGGGCTCGCCGGCTGGCCGGCCGTCGCGGAGGAGTCGATCATCGCCCGCGACGTGCTGCTGGCCGAGCACGTCGGCTCCCGCCTGCACGTGTGTCACGTGTCCACGGCCGGCTCGGTCGAGATCCTGCGATGGGCCAAGCGGCGCGGCGTCGATGTCACCGCCGAGGTGACCCCGCATCACCTGCTCCTGACCGAGGACCTGGTGCGCGGCTACGACGCGCGCTTCAAGGTGAACCCGCCGCTGCGGCGCGACGAGGACGTGCGGGCGGTGCGGGAGGGTCTCGCCGACGGAACGATCGACATCGTGGCGACCGATCACGCCCCGCATCCCGCCGAGGCCAAATCGTGCGAGTGGCAGGCCGCCGCGAACGGCATGGTCGGGCTGGAGAGCGCGCTGCGGGTGGTGCAGCTCGCGATGGTCGACACCGGGATGCTGGATTGGGCTGACATCGCGCGCGTGATGTCCCGCACACCCGCGCGCATCGGCCGGCTCGCCGGCCACGGCCGCCCGATCGCGGCGGGCGAACCCGCGGAGCTGACGTTCTACGACCCCGCCGCGACCGGCTCGTTCGAGGCATCCGATCTGCACGGCCGCAGCCGCAACTCGCCCTACCTGGGTCGCACGCTGCCGGGCCGGGTTGCGTGGACCGTGCATCGAGGGCGCGCAACCCTCGCCGATGGCGTCGTGGCCGAGCACGAGTCGGTGAACGCGTGACGCGGGAAGGCGCGGTGCTGGTGATGCTCGGGATCGCCGTCGTGCTGATCGGGCTCATGGCGCTCGGGTGGTGGCGACGGACCCGCCGCGACCGAGGGCTGATCGCACCGACCAGCGCCCTTCCCGACGATGCCCGGACCCTCGCGACCTTCGACGGTCTGTACGTCGCGACGACCGCGCACGACACGCCGCTGGAGCGGCTCGCCATCCGGGGCCTCGGTTTCCGCTCGCGCGTGGCGATCACCGTCACGTCGGCGGGCGTCGTGCTCGACCTGCCCGGACAGCCGCGGATCGTCGTGCCGCCGAGCCGGCTCGTGGATGTCGCGCAGTCCACCGTCGTGATCGACCGCGTCGTCGAGGCGGGCGGGCTCACGCGCCTGGCCTGGCGTATCGACGGCGACCGGGTCGTCGACAGTTTCTTCCGACCGCAGGATGCCTCGGCGCGCGCTCTGGCCGACGCCATCCGCCCCCTCGTTCCCGCCCCCTCCGCGACAGGAACCGACGTATGACCTTCGCCGCCACCTTGGACCCGGCCGTGCTCGTGCTGGAGGACGGCACCCGGCACGCCGGGCGTGCCTACGGCGCGCGCGGCACGACGCTCGGCGAGGTCGTGTTCGCGACCGGGATGACCGGATACCAGGAGACGCTCACCGACCCGTCGTACGCCGGTCAGATCGTGCTGCAGACCGCCCCGCACATCGGCAACACCGGCATGAACTCCGAGGACCCCGAGTCGCGCCGCATCTGGGTGTCGGGCTACATCGTCCGCGATCCGTCGCGCGTGGTGTCGAACTGGCGTGCCGACACATCGCTCGACGAGGCGCTGATCGCCGACGGGGTCGTGGGAATCAGCGGCATCGACACTCGCGCCGTGACGCGGCACATCCGTTCGGCCGGCAGCATGCGCGGCGGGATCTTCTCGGGCGACGCAGCCGGGTCGGATGCCGACGATCAGCTGCGTCTCGTGCGTGAGGCGCCCGAGATGGCGGGGCAGAACCTCTCCGCCGCGGTGTCCGTCGCCGTCGCCGAGGTGACAACGGCAAAAGGGGAGCGCATCGGAAACCTCGCCGTGCTCGACCTGGGCGTCAAGCAGTCCACCGTCGACAACCTCGCCGCGCGCGGGTTCGACGTGCACGTGCTGCCGCAGGACGTCACGATCGACGACATCCGCGCCATCGACCCGGGCGCGGGGGGCTACTCGAACGGACCCGGCGACCCCGCGGCATCCGGCGACCACGTCGACCTGCTGCGCGCCGTCCTCGACGACCGGCCGCCGTTCTTCGGCATCTGCTTCGGCCACCAGTTGCTCGGCCGCGCCCTCGGCTACGGCACGTACAAGCTGCCGATCGGGCACCGCGG
>CAXTES010000230.1:0-3558 GCA_964243215.1 uncultured Microbacterium sp.
GCCCTGCCCGCGGGGCGCACTCGTGAGTTGACTACAGTGGAACGCGGCGCGCTGCTGACCCTCGCGCGCCGGACGGCCACGCCGGCGGGTGACCAGGAGATCGAGTGAGCGACACGAACGTAGCGCCCGCGCGCGCTCGGGTCGCCGCCCGCACCAGCGGGACCGTGCGCATCGTCGGCGCCGGGCTGCTCGGATCGAGCATCGGTCACGCGCTGCGGGCGATGGGCGTCGACGTCGCGCTGTCGGATTCGTCCCCGGCGCAGCTTCGCCTCGCCGTCGACTACGGCGCGGGACGACCGGCACGCGCGGGGGACGAGCCGTCGTTGATCGTCGTCGCCGTGCCGCCGGACGTCACCGCCGATGTGATCGCCGAGGAGCTGGAGGCTCACCCCGGGGTGGTGGTGACCGACGTTGCCAGCGTCAAGCTCGAGCCGCTGCGCGCGCTGCGGGACCGCGGTGTGGATCTGACGCACTACATCGGCTCGCATCCGCTGGCCGGTCGTGAGCGGGGCGGGGCCATCTCGGCCCGTGCGGACATCTTCGTCGGACGTCCCTGGGTGGTCTGCCGCGACGGCGACACACCTCGCGAGGACCTCGCGGTCGTCGAGGGCCTCGCGCTGGACCTCGGCGCGACGCCCGTGGAGATGTCCCCCGACGATCACGATCGATCGGTCGCGCTGGTCTCGCACGTGCCGCAGCTGGTGGCCAGCCTCCTCGCCGGCCGCTTCGTCGACGCGTCCGACGGGTCGCTGCGGCTCGCGGGTCAGGGGGTGCGCGACACCACGCGGATCGCGGCATCCGCTCCCGAGCTGTGGGTGCAGATCCTCGGTGCCAACGCGGCGCCCGTCGTGGACGTGCTCGACGAGCTGGCGGCCGACTTATCGTCGGTCGCCCAGGCGCTGCGCGAGCCCGAAGCGCCCGGTGCCCGACGGGCGGTGGCCGACGCCATCCGGCGCGGCAACGAGGGTGTCGAGCGGCTGCCGGGCAAACACGGCCAGAACCGGCGTTTCGAACCGGTGGTGATCATGGTCGACGACAAACCCGGCCAGCTCGGGCGGCTCTTCGGGGAACTCGGCGAGCTCGGCGTCAACGTCGAGGACCTCCGGCTCGAGCACTCGCCGGGCGCGCAGTTCGGGCTCGCGGAGATCAGCGTGGTGCCCGCGGCGGTGCGTCGAACCGTCGAGGGCCTGGAAGGCCGCGGCTGGAAGATCGCGAGCGCGAATGACTGACCCCGGTTCCGCGACCGCGGCGCCGGTGGTCATCGCGATCGACGGCCCCGCCGGCAGCGGCAAGTCCAGCGTGTCGAAGGAGGTGGCACGCCGGCTCGGTTACGGCTTCCTCGACACCGGCGCGGCCTACCGGGCCATCGCCTGGCACGCGTTGCAGCACGGGGTCGACACCGCCGACGAGGCATCCCTGCTCGCCCTGCTGGACAGCTTCCGTTACGCCATCTCGCTGGATCCGTTCGACTACTGGGTCCGCGTCGGTGACATCGACGTGACCGTGCCGATCCGCGGCCCCGAGGTGACCGCCGCGGTCAGCGGTGTCGCGCGAGCGTCGCGGGTCAGGGTGATCGTCAACGACCTGTTCCGCGGCCTGATCGCCCAGTCGGCGCGCCCCGGGGTGGTCGTGGAGGGCCGGGACATCACGACGGTCGTCGCCCCCGATGCGCCGGTACGCATCCTGCTGACCGCCGCCCCGGGGGTCCGTGCCGCGCGACGCAGCGCCGAGCTCGTGACGCAGGATGCCGCATCCGTCGCCGCGGCGCTGCACCGCCGCGACTCGTCCGACGCGGCCGTGGTCGATTTCCTCACCGCCGCGCCGGGCGTCGAGGTCGTCGACTCGACGCTGCTCGACTTCGATGAGACCGTCGCCGCGGTGCTCGCGGTGATCCACGATCAGCTGCCCACCGCGGGCGGAGAGGTCGGCGATGTCCGCTGACGACGAATACGAGGCAGCGCCCGACCAACTCGCCGAGACGCTCGCCGAGCTCGACGAGGACCTCGCCGAACAGCGTGCCGCCACACTGCGGGCGTCACTGTCGGACTACGAACTCGACGATGAGGATGCCGCGCTGCTGGCGGGTCTCGGACGCGGCGAAGAGGGGATCGAGTACTCGCCCGCGCTGCCGGTCGCCGCGATCGTGGGGCGCCCGAACGTCGGCAAGTCGGCGCTGGTCAATCGCATCCTCGGCCGTCGTGAAGCCGTGGTGGAGGACACCCCCGGCGTGACCCGCGACCGGGTGACCTATCGCGCCGAGTGGCTCGGCCGCCGCTTCACGCTGGTGGACACCGGTGGCTGGGAGCCGGACGCGCGCGGCATCGACCGGTCGGTCGCCGCCCAGGCCGAGATCGCGATCGACCTCGCCGATGTCGTGCTGTTCGTGGTGGATGCCATCGTGGGCGCGACCGCGACCGACGAGCGCGTCGTGCCGATGCTGCGTCGCAGCGGCAAGCCGGTGTTCCTGGTGGCGAACAAGATCGACGATGCGCGGCAGGAGCCGGAGGCGGCCGCGCTGTGGAACCTCGGGCTGGGGGAGCCGCATCCGGTATCGGCGATCCACGGCCGCGGCGTCGCCGACCTCCTCGACGAGATCATGACCGTGCTGCCGGATGTCTCGGCGGTCGCGAAGGCGGAGGTCGGCGGACCGCGCCGTGTCGCCATCCTCGGCCGGCCGAACGTCGGCAAGTCGTCGCTGTTGAACAGGGCCGCCGGACAGGAGCGCGTCGTCGTCAACGAGATGGCCGGCACGACCCGCGATCCGGTGGACGAGATCGTCGAGCTCGGCGACCGGCTGTGGCGGTTCGTCGACACCGCCGGCATCCGCCGCCGCGTACACCTGCAGCAGGGTGCCGACTTCTACGCGTCGCTGCGCACCTCCGCCGCGCTGGAGAAGGCCGAGGTCGCGGTGGTCGTGCTCGACGTGTCGGAGTCGCTGAGCGAACAGGACGTGCGCATCATCGATCTCGTGCTCGAGTCCGGCCGCGCGCTGGTGCTCGCGTTCAACAAGTGGGATCTGCTGAACACGCCCGAGTTGGAGAATCAGGACCGCCGCCGCTACCTCGAGCGCGAGATCGAGCAGGATCTGGCCCACGTGGCGTGGGCCCCGCGGGTGAACATCTCCGCGCGCACCGGCCGCCACCTCGACAAGCTGGTTCCCGCGCTCGAGACGGCGCTGGCGTCGTGGGACCAGCGCATCCCCACCGGCAAGTTCAACGCATTCCTGTCGGAGCTGGTCGCCGAACACCCGCATCCGGTTCGCGGCGGCAAGCAGCCGCGGATCCTGTTCGGGACGCAGGCGTCGATCCGGCCGCCGACGTTCGTGCTGTTCACCACGGGCTTCCTCGACCCGGGCTACCGGCGGTTCATCCAGCGCCGGCTGCGGGAGCTGTACGGGTTCGAGGGCACCCCCATCGTGCTGAACATGCGGGTGCGCGAACGCCGGCAGCGCTAGCGGCGATCACCGTCGGTCCGGCGCGGCCGGACGGATCATGACGGTCTCGTCCGCCGGAACGAAGCCGAATCCGTCGTAGACGCCGTGCGCGTCCCGGGTGAACA
>CAXTES010000231.1:0-3543 GCA_964243215.1 uncultured Microbacterium sp.
GCATCGAGTCCGCCAGCGCGGCGGGCGCGATGCGCAGATTGGATCCCATCGCCACGACATCCGACAGGCCCGCACGCGCCGCCCGCCGCCGCAGCCGCGCGACCGCCAGCAGCCCCTCCACCTCGGCGGGAGGCTCGCCGTAGCGGTCGCGCAGCTCGTCGATGACCGCATCGATCGCGTCATCCGACGCGGTGGCGGATGCCGCCGCCGACAGCTTCTGGTACGCCTCGAGCCGCAGCCGCTCGCTGTCGATGTACGACTCCGGGATGCGCGCCTGGACGGGGAGCTCCAGCCGCAGCTCGGCCGGCCCCTCGATGTCGTCGCCGCGGAAACTGGACACGGCTTCGCCGATCATCCGCAGATACAGATCGAAGCCCACGCCGGCGATGTGCCCGGCCTGCTCGGCACCGAGGAGGTTGCCCGCCCCGCGCAGTTCGAGGTCTTTCAGGGCCACCTGCATCCCGCTGCCCAGATCGTTGTTGACGGCGATCGTCTCGAGGCGGTCGGCGGCCGTCTCGGACAGCGGCTTGTTCTCGTCGTACAGGAAGTAGGCGTACGCGCGCTCGCGCGCGCGGCCCACCCGCCCACGCAGCTGATGCAGCTGCGACAGCCCGTACTTGTCGGCGCGGTCGATGATGATCGTGTTCGCGTTCGAGATGTCCAGGCCCGTCTCGATGATGGTCGTGCACACCAGCACGTCGGCGCGGCGCTCCCAGAAGTCGTCGACCACCTGCTCGAGCTGGTGCTCGCCCATCTGCCCGTGAGCGACCGCGACCCGCGCCTCGGGCACGAGCTCGGCCAGTTGCGCGGCGACCCGCTGGATCGACTGCACGCGGTTGTGCACGTAGAAGACCTGACCCTCGCGCAGCAGCTCGCGGCGGATGGCGGCCGCGATCTGCTTGTCGTTGCGCGGTCCGACGTACGTGAGGATCGGATGCCGGTCCTCCGGCGGGGTCTGCAGGGTCGACATCTCCCGGATCCCGGTGACCGCCATCTCCAGGGTGCGCGGGATGGGTGTCGCGCTCATCGCGAGGATGTCGACGTTGGTCTTGAGCTTCTTCAGCTGGTCCTTGTGCTCGACGCCGAAGCGCTGCTCCTCGTCGACGATCAGCAGTCCGAGATCTTTGAAGTGCACCTTCTCGGTGAGGATCCGGTGCGTGCCGATCACCATGTCGACGGTGCCGTCGGCCAGCCCCTCCACCACCTCGCGCGCCTGCCGATCGGTCTGGAAGCGCGAGAAGGCGCGCACCTTCACCGGGAATCCGGCGAACCGCTCGGTGAACGTGTCGGAGTGCTGCTTGACCAACAGGGTCGTCGGCACCAGCATCGCGACCTGCTTGCCCTCTTGGATCGCCTTGAACGCGGCGCGCACCGCGACCTCGGTCTTGCCGAACCCGACGTCGCCGGACAGCAGTCGATCCATCGGGATCGGCTTCTGCATGTCGGCTTTGATCTCGTCGATCGTCTGCAGCTGGTCCGGCGTCTCGGCGAACGGGAACGCCTCCTCCAGCTCGCGCTGCCACGGCGTGTCCGGCCCGAACGCGTAGCCCTTCGACGCCATGCGGGCCGAATAGAGCTTGACCAGCTCGACGGCGATGTCGCGCACCGCCTTGCGGGCCCGACCCTTCGCCTGCGCCCAGTCGCTGCCGCCCATCTTCGACAGCGCCGGGGACTCGCCGCCGACGTAACGCGACAGCAGGTCGAGCTGATCCGTCGGCACGTACAGCTTGTCGCCGGGATAGCCCCGCTTGGACGGGGCGTACTCGAGCACGAGGTACTCGCGGACGCTTCGGACCGGGTTGCGTCCGCCGCTGGACACCTCGCGCTGGGTCAGCTCGACGAACCTGCCGATGCCGTGCGTGGCGTGCACGACGAAGTCGCCGGCCTTCAGCTGCAGGGGATCCACGACGTTGCGGCGGCGGGACGCCAGCTTCTTGACCACCCGGGAGTCGCCGCCGATCGTGCGGCCGTAGAACTCGCTCTCGGTCAGCACCGCGAGTCGGGCATCCGGGGCTTCGAAACCGCGCTCGAGCTGGCACGCGACGATCGTCGCGATTCCCGGCTCCGGCGGGGTGAGCACCGCGTCCACCCGACGCGCGGCGATGCCGCGATCGGCCAGCACGTCGCGGGCGCGGTCGGCCAGCCCGGTTCCCGACGAGCCGACGACGACCGCCCACCCGTCCGACAGCAGCTGCGCGACGTGCGCGGTGGCGCCGTCGACGCTTCCCGAGAACGACGGCACCGAGCCGGCCGGGATGCGGATCGCCGTGGTGTCGTCGTGCTCGACGAGCCCCTCGGCGGAGGCATCCGCCGCGCCCGAGTCGAATGTGCTCAGCGTCCACCACACGCCGCCGCGAGCGGCGGCGGCCTCGCGCAGACCCGGCAGCGTCACGAAGTCGCCCGATCCGAGGTCGACGGGCGTCTTGGCACCGCCGGTCGCTGCGCTCCATGCCGCGTCGAGGAACTCCCGGTTCGTCTCGGCAAGCGTGATCGCCCGGGTCACCGAACGCTCCGGATCGACGAGGGCGAATGCGGTGCCCTCCGGCAGGTAGTCGGCGAGCGTGACGATGTCGTCGACCAGTGCCGGAGTCAGCGACTCCATGCCTTCGACCGGGATGCCTTCGGCCATCTTCTCCAGCATGCTGCGCAGCCCCGGGAACTGGTCGGTGAGCTCTCGCGCACGCCGTCGGACATCGGCGGTCAGCAGCAGCTCGCGGCTGGCGACGAGTTCGATGTCGCTGACCTCGCCGGGCAGGCTGCGCTGATCGGCGACCGAGAACGCCCGGATCTGATCGACCTCGTCGCCGAAGAACTCGACGCGGTAGGGGTGGTCGGCAACCGGCGGGAAGACGTCCAGGATGCCGCCGCGCACGGCGAACTCGCCCCGCCGCGAGACCATGTCCACCCGGGCATACGCCCGCTCCACCAGCTGTGCGCTGACATCGGCGAGGTCGTGCCCCCGGCTGCCGACCGCGAGCGCGACGGGGCCGGCATCGGCCAGTCCCGCCGCGAGCGGCTGCAGCGCCGCCCGCACGGAGGCGGTGATGATGATCGGCGCCGCGCCGTCCCACGTGTCGACACGGCGCAGCACATCGAGGCGCTGACCGACCGTCTCGGCGCTGGGGCTGAGCCGCTCGTGCGGCAGCGTCTCCCACGCCGGGAAATGCAGCACCGTCGCGCCCGGCAGCAGCGCCTCCAGGGCCGGACCGAGCGCTTCGGCGCGGCGTCCGGTGGCGGCGATGACCAGCAGCGCCGCCGGACGATCCCCGCGCCCCCGCTCATCGACCAGAGCCGCCAGCAGCGGGGCATCCACCCCGTCGACGAGCGAGAAATCCGCATCGCCGGACGCGGCGGCGAGGGCCTCCCGGAACGTCTCGGACTGCGCGAGGGCACGCGCGATCCCGGGAACTGTCACCGCAGAATTCTACGGGGCACCGCCGACGGCCGGCTCGCCTTCCCACCTAGGATGAGACCGTGGACGAGGCCAGCGCGGAACCGGAGGACGCGGTTCCCGCCGCCGACCGGATCCCGCCGCGTCCGCCC
>CAXTES010000232.1:0-3537 GCA_964243215.1 uncultured Microbacterium sp.
GCAGGCCGATCTGGATCGTGCCGTCGCGCAGGGCATCGCCGAGCTCGGCCGCATGGACATCCTGATCGCGAACGCCGGGATCTTCTCGCTCGCTCCGGCCCACGAGCTGACCGACGAGATGTGGGACGACATGATCGGGGTCAACCTCACCGGCGTCTGGAAGTCGGCGAAAGCGGTGCTGCCGCAGATGATGGAGCAAGGCGGCGGCTCTATCGTGATGACGTCGTCGATCAACGGCCTCGAGCCCGGTGTGAACTACGTGCACTACTGCGCGGCGAAGTTCGGCGTCGTGGGGATCATGAAGACGCTCGCACTGGAGTACGCCCGGCACGGCATCCGTGTCAACGCCGTGCATCCCGGCGCCATCCTGACCCCGATGACGAGCTGGCAGGGCGCGTACGACATGATGTCGGGCAAGCCGGCGGGCGAGGGCACCGAGGAGGACCTGCTGTCGGCGGGCTACTCGTTCCACGCTCTGAAGGGCGCCGGATTCCTCGACCCGCAGCGCATCGCCGACGCGGCACTATGGCTCAACTCCGACCTGGCGTCAGCGGTCACCGGCATCTCGGTGCCGGTGGATGCCGGTCACCTGCTGCAGCCCGGATACAACCCCGACCCGGTGAAGTGACACCGGCCCAACCCGAAGGAGCAGTCATGGCAGGAAGAGTCGAAGGCAAAGTCGCCCTGATCACCGGCGCGGCGCGGGGGCAGGGCCGCAGTCATGCCGTGCGTCTCGCCGAGGAGGGCGCCGACATCATCGCCGTCGACCTGTGCGGACCGGTGCCGAATCTGCAGTACTCGCACGCGACCGAGGAGGATCTGGCTGAGACCGTCCGCCAGGTCGAGGCCCTGGATCGCCGCATCATCGCGACCAAGACCGACGTGCGCGACCGGGATGCCTTCAAGACGGCGATCGACGACGGCGTCGCGCAGCTGGGCAAGCTCGACATCGTCGTGGCCAACGCCGGCATCTGCATCATCGCGACATGGGACGAGGTCACACCGGAGATCTGGAACGACACGATCGCGACGAACCTCACCGGCGTCTTCAACACGGTGCAGCTGGCTGCGCCGCACCTCGTCGCCAACGGCGGCGGATCGATCATCATGACCAGCTCCGCCGCGGGGCTGAAGGGCCTGCCGTTCCTGATGCCCTACGTCGCGGCGAAGTGGGGCGTCACCGGCATGGGCAAGGCTTTCGCGGCGGAACTCGCCGAGCACAGCATCCGGGTCAACACCCTGCATCCGACCGGCGTCGCGACAGCGATGGGCGAGATGGGCAATGCCTACCCGCCGCTGCTGGAGAAGCATCCCCGCGTCGGCGGGATGCTCGCCAACATGCTGCCCATCGAGGTCACCGAGCCGCGCGACCAGTCCAACGCCGTGCTGTTCCTCGCCAGCGACGAGGCCCGGTACGTCACGGCCTTGGCGATGACCGTCGACGCCGGCAACACCCAGTACTGAGGAGACGACATGCCCGGAACTCTCGAAGGCAAGGTCGCCTTCATCACCGGAGCCGCTCGCGGTCAAGGGCGCTCCCACGCGATCCGCCTCGCTCAGGAGGGCGCCGACATCATCGCCGTCGACATCTGCTCGCAGATCGAGACGGTCGGATACCCGATGGCGACGCCCGAGGACCTCGACGAGACGGTCGCCGCCGTCGAGGCGCTCGATCGCCGCATCCACGCCGAACAGGCCGACGTGCGCGACCGGGACAAGCTGCAGGCGGTGTTCGACGCCGGTGTCGCCGCACTCGGTCCGGTCGACATCGTGCTCGCGAACGCCGGGATCGCCCCGCTGTCGATGCACCCCACCGAGCAGGAGTGGTTCGACGTCATCGGCGTCAACCTGACCGGTGTGTACCAGACCGTCGAGGTCGCCAAGCCGACCATGATCGAGCGCGGCCAGGGCGGTGCGATCGTGCTGACGAGCTCGACGGCTGGTCTGGCGGGCATCGGCGGAGACACGGCGGGCGGCCTGGGGGACACCGCGGCCAAGCACGGCGTCGTGGGGCTGATGCGTTCGTACGCGAACTCGCTGGCGCCGCACAGCATCCGGGTCAACACCGTGCACCCCACCGGCGTGAACACGCCGATGGTCGTCAACGACGTGATGCAGGAGTTCCTGCAGGCCGACCCGGCCATGAGCAACGCGATGGCCAACGCGCTTCCGGTTCCGATGGTCGAGGCGGTCGACATCTCCAACGCGATCGTGTGGCTCGTATCGGATGCCGCGCGATACGTCACGGGCGTGACACTGCCCGTCGACGCCGGCTTCCTCAACAAGCGGTGACGACGCGGTGACAGGCGAGGCACCCCCGGTCGACGACGCGACGCGGCTGCGCGACAACCGCACCCGCATCGCCGAGCACATCGTCGGCCGCGAGCGTGAGCTCGAACTCACGCTCGCGGCCGTCGCGGCCGGACGCGACGTGGTGCTGGAGGGTCCGCCGGGCACGAGCAAGACCACCCTGCTGACCGCGATCACGCGGGAGTGGGGCATCCCGCTGCTGTTCGTCGAGGGCAACGCCGACCTCACCCCGGCGAAGCTCGTCGGCCACCACAACCCCGCCCGGGTGCTGCGCGAGGACTACTCCGCCGAGAACTTCGTGCCCGGGCCGCTCGTGGATGCGATGCAGCAGGGCGGGTTCCTCTACATCGAGGAGTTCAACCGCGCACCGGAGGACACGATCAACACGCTGCTGACCGCGATGGCCGACCGGGCGATCACGGTGCCACGCGTCGGCCGGATCGAGGCGCGGCCGACCTTCCGGGTGATCGCCTCGATGAACCCGTACGACAACGTCGGCACGACACGGCTCTCCACGAGCGTGCACGACCGGCTCAACCGGCTGGCGGTGGACTACCAGGATGCTGCGGCCGAGGAGCAGATCGTGCGGCTGCGCACATCGGCGGACGGCGCGCTCGGCGAGCGCCTCACGCGCGACGCGGTGGCGGTCACCCGCGCGACCCGCGAGCATCCGGACGTGCGCCAGGGATCGAGCGTGCGCGGCGCGATCGACACGACGCTCGTCGCGCTGCGGCTCGCCGAGATGCGCGACCTCGCGGACCCGGATGACGACGGTTATTCCGAGCTCGTCTACGACGCGATGATCATGGCCCTGTCCGGACGCATCCACCTCGACGAGGCCGCCGAGACCTCTCCCGAGCGGGTGCTGCGCGAGATCTGGGAGGACCGCTTCATCCTCGAGCCGCGCCAGGCCGCGCCCGGCTGAAGGGATGTCGCAGCCGATACGCCGCTGCGCACCGGACGGACCCGGGCATCCGCGACACCGGGTGCCCCGTTGCGCAGAACCCCCAAACACCTGCAGGAGGCCCCCACGATGTTCGACGCCACCGGACGCGGCGGCGTGCTGATGCGCGCCACGGGACGGCCCGGTCGCGCCGTCGCCGCTTCCGGTGCGACCGACCGGGGTGAGACCGACGAACCGGCATCCCTCGTCCCGCCGCCGGACGAGCGATCCGACATCGACCCGGCGGTGCGGGCCCGCGCCCGTCAGATCGCCGCCCGGCTGGC
>CAXTES010000233.1:0-3349 GCA_964243215.1 uncultured Microbacterium sp.
GGGATGCCATGTCCGGGCTGTCAACGGAAGTGCCGAAGCCGCCGCTCCCGACGGACGCGTTCGTGCCACCGTCGGCGGATGGATGACGAGACGGATCCGGTTGCCGCGGTGGCCGAGCACGGGGGAGTCGCGAGGATCTCAACGCTGCGTCGCAAGGGCAGCAGCCGCTACCGGATCGACGCTGCCCTCAGCGCCGGGCGCTTGACGCGGGTTCGGCGGGACTGGGTCGCGGTTCCGCACGCGAACGCTCATCTCGTCGCCGCGGCGCGTGAGGGGGTCGTGCTGTCGTGCGTCACCGCCGCACGTCGGCGAGGGCTCTGGGTGCTCGCCGAGGACAGAACGCACGTCGCCGCCGCTCCGCACGGACGAGGTGGCAAGTCGTCGAAGGCCCTCGTGCACTGGTCCGAGCCCGTCGTGGCGCGGCATCCCGACGCTCTGGTCGACAGCATCGAGAACGCGCTCGCCCTGGTGGCGACCTGCCTTCCGTACGAGCAGGCGCTGGCGATCTGGGAGTCGGCGCTGCGCCAGCAGATTGCCGATGCGCTCGCCTTGGCCCGCCTGAACCTGCCCGGTCGAGCCCGGGAGATCCTTGCAGCGGCGAGCCCCTTCTCCGACTCCGGTCTCGAATCGCTCGTGGTTCCGCGGCTGCGATGGATGGGACTGCGCATCATCCCGCAGGCGTGGGTCGCCGGGCATCGCGTCGACTTCCTCATCGGCGAGCGGCTGATCCTGCAGATCGACGGCGGCCACCACGTCGGGCAGCAGCGAACCGCGGACATCGCGCATGACGCGCAGCTGATGCTGCTCGGGTATCGCGTCATCCGCGTCTCGTACGAACAGGTCGTCAACGACTGGCCGGCGGTGCAGGACGTCATCATGCGCGCTGTCGCGCAGGGCCTGCACCGGACGGCGTGACACCGCAGGCGCTGGCCGGCGTGACACCGCCTGCACCGGACGGCGTGGCACCGCCCGCACCGCACGGCGTGACACCGCCTGCGTCGGAGATCTGCACGTCGTCGGACCCCCGCGCGTGATCCGCTCCGACACTGTGCGGATCTCCGACGCTCACGCCGATCCTTCGCCCCAGCATCCGGGCGCCCCTAGGCTGAGCGCGTGGCGCAGAGCATCTACATCACGTCGGCCGAGGGCCACTCCGGCAAGTCGAGCGTCGCGCTCGGCGTGCTCGACGCCCTGAGCCTCGCGACGCCCCGGGTGGGGGTCTTCCGCTCGATCGCCCGGTCGACGGTCGAGGGCGACTACGTCCTGGACATGCTGCTCGCGCACGACGGCGTCGACCTGTCGTACGAGGACTGCGTGGGCGTCACATACGACGAGGTGCGAGCCGATCCGGATGCCGCGCTCGCGACGATCGTCGAGCGGTACAAGGCCGTCGAGGCGCAGTGCGACGCGGTGGTGATCCTCGGCAGCGATTTCACGGATGTCGGCAGCCCCGCCGAGCTCGGATACAACGCCCGCATCGCGGCCAATCTCGGGGCACCCGTGCTGCTCGTGATCGGCGGTCGCTCGTTCGAGGGACACGGCGAGCAGCTCGGTCAGACGCCGGCGCGCACGCCGGGGGAGATGGGTCAGATCACCGCGCTCGCCCTCACCGAGCTGTCGCACGGGCGCGCCGAGCTGTTCGCCGTCGTGGCGAACCGGGCCGATCCCGACCGGATCGACGACACGATCGGGTCGATCCGTGGAGTGGTGGATGCCGCATCCCGCGCCGCCGGGGACGATCCGGTGCCGGTGTGGGCGCTTCCGGAAGACCGATTCCTCGTGGCGCCGTCGATGCGCGGGGTGATGCGGTCGCTGGATGCCACGTTCCTCAAGGGCGACGAGGAGCTGCTGACCCGCGAGGTGCTCGGCGTGGTGATCGCGGGCATGTCCATGGTCAACGTGCTGCCGCGCCTGTTCGAAAGCTCGGTCGTGGTCATCCCGGCCGACCGCACCGAAGTGCTGCTGGCGACCCTGCTCGCCAACGCGTCCGGCACCTTCCCGTCGCTGGCCGGGGTGGTGCTCAACGGTCCGTTCGCACTGCCGGACGACATCGACCGGCTGATCGACGGGCTCGACTCGTCGCTGCCGATCATCGCGACCGACGGCGGCACCTACGACACCGTCGTGAAGATCATGAACACCCGCGGACGTCTCGCCGCCGACTCGCAGCGCCGCTACGACACCGCGCTGGCGGCATTCGAGCAGCACATCGACACCGAGGAACTGCGCCGGCTGCTGGGCCTGGCCCGCGCGACCGTCGTAACGCCGCTGATGTTCGAGTACGGCCTCATCGAGCGCGCCCGCGCCGACCGCAAGCGCATCGTGCTGCCCGAGGGCGACGACGACCGGGTGCTGCGTGCGGCGGCGACCGTCCTCGCGCGGAACATCGCCGACGTGACGATCCTGGGCGAGGAGGACGACGTGCGCAGCCGGGCGACGGAGCTCGGCATCGACCTCGGCGGCGCGCAGGTGCTCTCGCCGTTCGATCCGGGTCACGTCGACACCTTCGCGCGCGAGTACGAGCGACTGCGCGCGCACAAGGGGATGACGTACGCGCGGGCGGCCGACTCGGTGACGGATGTCTCGTACTTCGGCACGCTCATGGTGCACCTCGGCCTCGCCGACGGCATGGTCTCCGGCGCCGCGCACACCACCGCGCACACGATCCGTCCGGCGTTCGAGATCATCAAGACCCGGCCGGGCGTTTCGGTGGTGTCGTCGGTGTTCCTCATGGCGCTCGCGGACCGGGTGCTGGTGTACGGCGACTGCGCGGTCATCCCGGACCCGACGATGACCCAGCTCGCCGACATCGCGATCTCGTCTGCGGCGACCGCGCAGCAGTTCGGCATCGAGCCGCGCATCGCGATGCTGTCGTACTCCACCGGTGAGTCGGGTGCGGGGGAGGATGTCGAGAAGGTCCGAGGCGCGACCGCCCTGGTGCGCGAGCGGGCGCCGCAACTGCTGGTCGAGGGGCCCATCCAGTACGACGCAGCCGCGGATGCCGCGGTGGGCGCGGCGAAGATGCCCGGGTCATCGGTCGCCGGCCGCGCGACGGTGTTCATCTTCCCCGACCTGAACACCGGCAACAACACCTACAAGGCGGTGCAGCGGTCCGCCGGCGCGGTCGCGATCGGCCCGATCCTGCAGGGCCTGAACAAGCCGATCAACGACCTGTCGCGCGGCGCCCTGGTCGAAGACATCGTCAACACGATCGCCATCACCGCGATCCAGGCGCAGGGACAGTAGCCGTGGTGCCGGCGGCATCCGGGGTGCGTGTCTCAGAGACGCACATTTTGCGGGTTCCGAAGCTGCGTTCGTGGGACATGCGGGCTGCTCGGGCGGCGGCATC
>CAXTES010000234.1:0-3261 GCA_964243215.1 uncultured Microbacterium sp.
GGATGACGCGTCGCCGCGCAACGACCGCGAGACCGCCGCCCGGGTGCGGTCGGCGAGTCGCTCCTGCAGGTCGGCGAGGTCGCGGCTGGATGCGAGGGCGCGGCCGCGGTCGTCCACGGCGCGGAACGACATCAGCAGGTGCGGCGGCACGCGGCCCATCTCGAAGTCCGATGCCGTCACCGGCTGATTCGCGACGGGCTGGATGCGGCGGGCGAGCGCCTCGCGCAGGCTCGACGGCGGCAGCCCGTCGAACGACTCGGGGCCCTGCTCGGCGACATCCTCCGAGAGCCTCGCGGCCCAGTCGACCGCCGGCACGACGTGGCGGCGGATCGCCTTCGGCAGCGCGCGGATCAAGCCCGCGATGAGTTCGCCGCGCATCCCGGGCACCTGCCAGTCGAAGCCGTCGGCTCGCAGCTGCGCGAGCAGCGCCAGCGGGACGACGACGGTCACGCCGTCGTCGTCGGCCCCCGGCTCGAACCGGTAGGCGAGCCCGAGCACCTGGTCGCCCTGGCGCCAGCGGGTCGGGAAGTCGCGCTCGTCGGCGCGGGTTGCGTCGTCGACGAGGTCGGCCTCGGTCATGTCGAGCAGGTGCGGGGTGCCCGACGACGCCTCCCGCCACCACGCCTCGAACGAGCGCACGTCGAAGACGTCCTGCGGAATGCGCGCGTCGTAGAACGCGAACACGGTTTCGTCGCCGGCGAGGATGTCGCGGCGGCGCTCGCGTTCCTCCACCTTCTCCAGCTCCCGGCGCAGCTGGAGATTGCGACGCGCGAAGGCGGTGAGACGCTTGTCGAGACGGCCCGGGTCCCAGTCCTGTTCGACGAGCGCGTGTCTGAGGAACAGCTCGCGTGCGAGCGGACGGTCGATGCGGGCGAGCTGGACTCGCCGGCGCGGGACGATGTCCACACCGAACAGCGTCACCTTCTCGGCCGCGACGGCGGCTCCGGCATCCTTCGACCAGTGGGGGTCGCTGATGCGGCGCTTGGCCAGGTCGCCGGCGAGCGGTTCGGCCCACGCCGGGTCGATCGCGGCGACCGTGCGGGCGAACAGCCGGCTGGTCTCGACGAGCTCGGCGGCCATCACCGCCTCGGGCCGTTTCTTGCGCAGCCCGGAGCCGGGGAAGATCGAGAACCGAGCACCGCGCGCACCGAGGTACTCCGCGGCCGGCGGACGCCTGGACTCGCCGGGCTCGCTGCGGGTTCGGGGAGCGACCGCGGCGCGGACATCGAGGATGCCGATCTGGGAGAGCAGGCCGGAGAGGATCGCCCGGTGGATGCGGTCGGGGTCGGCGGTCGACCCCTCAGCCACCGGGGGCGTCGCTCGCCCGGCCAGCGACGGGCGGCCGAGCAGCGAGGTCAGCTGGCGGTGCACGTCGACCCATTCCCGCACGCGCACGTAGTTGAGGTACTCCGCCCGGCACAGCCGCCGGAAGGCGTTGGAGCCGAGGCTCGACTGCTGCTCGCGGAGGTGATTCCACAGGTTCAGCAGCGCGAGGAAGTCGCTCGTCGGATCGGTGAATCGGGCGTGGAGTCGGTCGGCATCCTCGCGACGTTCCTCGGGACGCTCCCGGACGTCCTGGATCGACAGTCCCGCGACGATCGCGAGCACATCGCGCTGCACGCCGGTGCGTCGGGCTTCCAGCAGCATCCGGGCGAATCGCGGATCGATCGGCAACCGGGCGATCTGCCGGCCCAGGTCGGTCAGAACGGTGTCACGGGCATCGACGCGGACGGCACCGAGCTCGACGAGCAGGTCGACGGCGGCCTTGACGCCGCGGCTGTCCGGCGGCGTCAGGAAGGGGAACTCGGTGATGTCGCCGAACCCGAGCGCGAGCATCTGCAGCAGTACCGAGGCCAGGCTGGTGCGCCGTATCTCGGGCTCGGTGAACTCGGGACGCTTGGCGAAGTCCTCTTCGTCGTAGAGCCGGATGGCGATGCCCGGCGAGGTACGGCCGGCGCGGCCGGACCGCTGCACCGCCGACGCCTGCGAGATCGCCTCGATCGGCAGCCGCTGGATCTTCGCTCGAGCGCTGTAGCGGGAGATGCGCGCGGTGCCGGTGTCGACGACGTACCGGATGCCCGGGACGGTGAGGCTGGTTTCGGCGACGTTCGTGGCGAGGATGACGCGCCGCCGCACCCCGGGGACGCCCGATCGTTCGAAGACCCGGTGCTGCTCGGCCGCCGAGAGCCGTCCGTAGAGGGGCAGCACCTCGGTGGGCGCCGCATCCGCCGTGTACATTCCTCGGACGGCATCCATCGCGTCTCGGATCTCGGCCTCGCCGGGAAGGAAGACGAGCACGTCGCCCCCGGACTCCCGGTCCAGTTCGCGCAACGCGCCGACGATGCCGTCGACGTCGTCATCGCCCTCGTGCGGCCGGTAGCGCACCTCGACCGGGAATGTCCGGCCGGACACCTCGATGACCGGGGCGGGACGTCCGTCGGAGTCGGCGAAGTGCTCCGCGAAGCTCTGCGGGTCGATGGTGGCCGACGTGATGATGACCTTGAGGTCGGGCCGTTCCGGCAGGATGCGCCGCAGGTACCCGATGAGGAAGTCGACGTTGAGCGAGCGTTCGTGCGCTTCGTCGACGATGATCGTGTCGTACCGGCGCAGCAGCCGGTCGCGGTGGATCTCGTTGAGCAGGATGCCGTCGGTCATCAGCGCGATCCGGGTGTCTTCGGATACGCGGTCGGTGAAACGCACCTTGTAACCGACCGTGGTGCCGACCGGAACCCCGAGCTCTTCGGCGATGCGCTCGGCGATGGATCGCGCGGCGATCCGTCTCGGCTGGGTGTGAGCGATGCGGGTGCGCCCCAGCTCGAGACAGATCTTCGGCAGCTGCGTGGTCTTACCCGACCCGGTCGCTCCGGCGACGATGACGACCTGATTCGCACGGATGGTGCGTGCGACCTCTTCGCGCGCGGCGCTGACGGGCAGCTCCGGCGGGAACCAGACGTCGGGCTCGGGCATAGCCTTCGATCGTATCGCCGTGGGTTTCGCAGCGTCGCTCGCGCCGACGGTGCGAGTGATTCCGGCGATAGTCACCTCGATTCTGCGATGAACTTCCCGCTCACACAGACCGCACGTTGTCAATTCGCGCTCACACAGCGCTTCCGCGGGCGCGGCCGCGGGCGGAAGGGGGCGGGGGCGGGCGCGGGCGGGGACGCGGGCGCGGGCGGGCGGGCGGCGGGAGGAGGGGAGATCGCTGTGTGTGCCCTCGAGGTTGCCTGAAGCTGTGTGCCCTCGAAGTTGCCTGAAGCTCTG
>CAXTES010000235.1:0-3250 GCA_964243215.1 uncultured Microbacterium sp.
CGGCCGGCAAGCTGCTGGCCGACGTCGTCGACCATTCCGACCGCGCGCTGATGCTGGCGATCCCACGACTGGACATGGCGCCGCACACCCGGCTGCCCGCGCTCGGCGGCAGCCCGCCGAGCGTATTCGACCCGGTGCTGCCGCTCGACGCGGCGGACGCCCGCGACATGAAGCGGTGGTCGACCATCTCGGCCGATGTCATCGACGACACCGAACGGGAGGTGGATGCCGTCGCCGAGCCGGTCGAGCACATCCCGGTCGGATCGGAGATCACCGCGGTGGGGGTGCTGTCGGCCGACCAGCAGGCGGGGGTCAGCGAGGGCGGCGACCCGGCCATGGCGCCGGGAACCGTGTTCGAGCAGATCGCGCGCGAGGACGCTCGGGAAGAGGAGAGCCGGCTATGAGCACGACGGCGACGGACGCGCCGGCCCGGGCGGCCTGGCTTCGCGACGGCGCGCTGCTGACCGTGCAGAACCTGCACTGCGCGTTCAAGACCGCGACCGGCCGCGTGCACGCGGTGCGCGGGGTCACCTTCGACGTACTGCCGGGTGAGACGCTCGGCCTCGTCGGCGAGTCCGGGTGCGGCAAGACCACCACCGGCCGCGCCATTCTGCGGCTGCCCGCGGGGCAGTCGGGCACCATCACGTTCCGCGACGCCGATATGGCGCAGCTGAGTCCCGCGCAGCTGCGCCAGACCCGCCGTCGGGTGCAGATGATCTTCCAGGATCCGCTGTCTGCGTTCAACCCGCGCCGCACGGTGATCGACATCGTCGGCGAGGGACTGCAGATCCAGGGCGTGCCGCCGGCCGAACGCCGCACCCGCGTCGCTGCGGCTCTCGAACAGGTCGGCATGAGCGCCGAGGTCGTCGGCAACCGGCGTCCGCACGAGTTCTCCGGCGGTCAGTGCCAGCGCATCTCGATCGCCCGTGCGCTGGCCCTGGGGCCCGACCTCATCGTCTGCGACGAACCGGTCGCCTCGCTCGACGTGTCGGTGCAGGCGAAAGTGCTCAACGTGCTGCAGGAGATCCGCGAGCGCAACGACCTGTCGCTCGTGTTCGTCTCCCACGACCTCGCCGTCGTGAAGGTGATGAGCGACCGCATCGCGGTGATGTATCGCGGACGGATCGTCGAGATCGGGCCGGCGGATGCGGTGTACCGCGATCCCTCGCATCCCTATACCCGACGGCTGCTGGCCGCGGTGCCCGTGATCGACGAGAGCGAGCGGACGCCCGCCGCGGCGGAACTCGACGACGACTCGTGGCGCACGGTGGATCGCGCGATGGTGGAGGTGGCACCCGGTCACTTCGCGGCGCTCGGTGATGTGGTCACCGACGGGGAGTCCGTGCCGTGACGGTGCGCGCGGTCGTGGTCGCCGCGGGCGCGCACATCTTCACCGCCGCACACGTGCCGGCCATCGCGGCGACCGGCGTCGACGTCGTCGGCGTCTTCGACGCGGATGCCGCCCGGGCCGCTTCGGTCGGCGCGGCGAACGGGTGGCCGGTGGCCGGTTCTGTCGAGGAGCTGCTGTCGATCGACGCCGACGTGGCGATCGTCTGCGCGCCGCATCCACTGCACGCCGGTCTCGTCGAACGCTGTCTCGAGGCAGGGCTCGACGTACTGGTCGAAAAGCCCGTCGCGGGCCGGCTGAGCGAGATCGACGACATCGTCGCCGCCGCCGCGCGCGCCGGACGACGCGTCGCCGTCGTGCACCAGCACCGGCTGCGTGAGGAGGTCATCGAAGCGCACCGGCTGATCGCCGCCGGTGAGCTCGGCCGCATCCATCGCGCCGTCGTCACCGCGAGCTATCCGAAGCGCTCGGTGTACTACACCGACACCGCCTGGCGCGGCACCTGGCACGGCGAGGGCGGCGGGGTGCTGCTGAACCAGGGGGTGCACGACCTCGACCTGCTCGTGCACCTGCTCGGACGCCCGGCCCGGGTCGCCGCGGTACTGCGCACGGCGGTGCATCCGATCGAGGCGGAGGACACCGCGGACCTGCTCGTCCAGTGGCATGACGGGGCGACCGCGACCGTGCACATCACGAGCGCGGCAGCCGGCGTCCCGGCACGCCTCGAGGTCTTCGGCTCGGCCGGGGCGCTGCGCCTGAGCGCGGCGGGTCTCGAGCGACGCACCGCGGCGGAGGACTTCGATCGCTTCGCCGCGCAGCCCGGGGGACACTTCGACGCCCTTCCGGTGTCGGATCGGCGCCTTACCGTGGCCCACGGCGGCGGGACGCACGCCGACGTCTACGCCGACGCTTTCGCGGCGTGGCGGCGCGGCGCCGATCCGGCCGTTCCGGCGATAGCCGCCCGGGATGCCGTGGAGCTGATCGCGGCGGCGGTGCTCGCCGACGAGCGTCGCGCGTGGATCGAGTTGCCCGTCGACCCCGCGGCGTACGACGCGGTGCTGGACGCTCGGATCGATGCGTCGCAGCGCGGCGCCCGGACCGGGGTGCCGGCGTGACCGCGGCGGCCCCGGCGGCCAGCCGGCTGAACAACCTCCGCGACCTGGGGGGCATCCCGGTGGCCGGGGGCGTGATCGCGCCGGGGCATCTGTTCCGCAGCGATGACGTGTCGACGGTGCCGGCCGACGAGGCTCGCGAGTTGTTCGAGCGCGGCATCCGCAGCGTCATCGACCTGCGGTCGCCGCAGGAGGCCGACCACACCGGGCGCGGACCGCTCGGTGAGTACGAAATCGACTATCACCTGCTGTCGCTGCTGCGCGGTGGGGCGGAGCCCGACGAGTTCCTGCGTCACCTGCGCGAGGATTCTGCGACCGCGCAGATCGTCGGCGAGTACTACGCGTCGACGCTCGTCGCCGAGGCGCCGACCATCGCCGAGGGGATCCGGGTGCTCGCGGACGCGCCCGGCGGCGGACTCTTCCACTGCGCGGCGGGAAAGGATCGCACCGGTATCTTCGCAGCGGCGGTGCTGGTGGTCCTCGGCGCCGACGATGAGCAAATCGCGAGGGATTACGCGCGCTCGTCGGCCGCCGTGCCGCGCATCATGGCGCGGGTGAGCGCCTCGATCGGACACTTGATGGGCGCCTCGGATGCCTTCTTCCAGGCGGTCGCGGACGGCCGGGGCCCGGTCAGCCCGCTGCTCGGGGCCGAGTACGACGCGATGATCGCGATGCTCGAGCGCCTCCGGGTGGATCACGGCGGCGCCGGGGCCGTCCTGCGGTCAGCGGGCCTGGGCGACGACACGGTCGCGCGCCTCCGCGCCCGGGTCGTCGAACCGCTGCCCTGACC
>CAXTES010000236.1:0-3202 GCA_964243215.1 uncultured Microbacterium sp.
CGCCGCCCATGCCCTTGACCATCTTGCCGGGGATCATCCAGTTGGCCAGGTCGCCGTCGCGCGACACCTGCATCGCGCCGAGGATCGCGGCGTCGATCTTGCCGCCGCGGATCATGCCGAAGCTCGTCGCGGAGTCGAAGAACGCGGCCCCGGGCAGCGTCGTGACGGTCTCTTTGCCGGCGTTGATGAGATCGGGGTCGACGCGGTCCTCGGTCGGATAGGGGCCGACGCCGAGGATGCCGTTCTCGGACTGCAGCACGACGGTCACGCCCTCGGGCACGAAGTTGGGCACCAGCGTCGGCAGCCCGATGCCGAGGTTGACGTAGGCGCCGTCGCGAAGCTCGCGCGCCGCGCGGGCGGCCATCTCGTTGCGCGTCAGCGCCATCTCAGTTCCCCTCGCTCACGGTGCGCCGTTCGATGCGCTTCTCGGTGTCGGGCCCCACCTCGACGATGCGGTGCACGTACACCCCCGGCAGGTGCACCTGGTCGGGGTCGAGCTCACCCGGCTCGACGAGCTGCTCGACCTGGGCGATGCAGACGCGGCCGGCCATCGCGGCGAGCGGGTTGAAGTTGCGCGCGGCCTTGTTGAAGACGAGGTTGCCGTGACGGTCGCCCTTGAGCGCGTGCACGAGCGAGTAATCGGTGACGATCGCCTCCTCGAGCACGTAGTCGCGGGGGGTCCCCGACACGTCGAACGTGCGAACGTCCTTAACCGGGGATGCCACCGCCACCCCGCCGGATCCGTCGTACTTGCGCGGCAGTCCGCCCTCCGCCACCTGCGTCCCGACGCCGGTCTGGGTGTAGAACGCGGCGACTCCGGAACCGCCGGCGCGCAGCTTCTCGGCGAGCGTTCCCTGCGGTGTCAGCTCGAGTTCGAGTTCGCCGGAGAGGAACTGCCGCTCGAACTCCTTGTTCTCACCGACGTACGACGAGGTCATCTTGCGGATGCGCCGGTCGTTGAGCAGGATGCCGAGGCCCCAGTCATCCACTCCGCAGTTGTTGCTGACGATGCTCAGGTCGGCGGTGCCCTGCTCGTGCAACGCCTCGATGAGCGCCATCGGGTTGCCCGAGAGGCCGAAACCGCCCACCGCGAGGGTGGCGCCGTCCGGGATGTCGGCGACGGCCTCCGCGGCGCTTCCCACCTGTTTGTCGATCACGGTGCCACTCCTTCGTCAGCTCACCGGCGCTGGTGTCAACGATAGGCACTGCGGCGGGATTCCTCGTCGAGCTCCTCGCGCACCACCGCGGCGACTGCGGCGGCACCGGCATCCGACATCACGATCGTGTAGTGGTTGAACCCGTCGAGCCGTTCGTGTCGCACGTCGGGGAACCGCGGCAGCACGCGGTCGAGGTAAGACGGACTGTACAGGCCGGGCTCCTCGTCCTGGAGGCCGCGCGGCGCCGTGATCATGCGGGTCGGATGCCGCAGCCGGGTCAGCGCGTCGGGCAGCGCGGCGCCGGTGTTCATGTCGACGGTGTCGTCGACCGTCGTGGCGTAGCTGGTCGCGGGCCGCAGCGCCCCCGAGCCGTCGGCAACCAGGTCGTAGTCGAGGTAGCGCTCGAGCTCGGGCGTCCAGTCGCGACGGAACGCCGGATGCTCGCGCCAGAAGTCTCGGTAGTCCTCCGGTGAGGTGAACCGCATCGACAGCCGCGCCGCGGTCGGGCCGAGGATCCGCGACACGAGGCTGTCGGCATCCAGGTCCGAGGGCACGTCGAGCGGCAGCCCGCCGTCCACGAGCACCAGCCGCGACACTCGCTCGGGGTGCAGGTTCGCGAAGACGATCGACACGAACGCGCCCATCGAGTGGCCCACGACGACCGCGCGGTCGATTCCGAGGTGCTCGAACGTCGCCGCGAGGTCGGCGGCGTGCGCGGCCATCCCCGCCGGACCCTCGAGGGAGTTGCTCGCCCCGCGGCCGCGCAGATCCGGCGCGACGATGCGGACGCCCGGCAGATGCTCGACGAGGAAGGCGAACGCGAGGTGCGAGGAGGTGACCCCGTGCACGAGCACCACGGTGGGTGCGTCGGATGCGGCCGGCCACACCCCGACGCGCAGCGCGCCGCCCTCGACGGGCACGTCGACGGTCTCGGAGGTCCTCATCGCGCCGTCCATCCGCCGTCCATCGTGTACGAGGCGCCGGTGACCATGCCGGCCCTGTCGGATGCCAGCCATCCCGCCAGCGACGCGACCTCGTCGGCTTCGACGAGGCGTTTGATCGCGACATCCGCCAGCATCACGGTCTCGACCACCTCGTCTTCGGGGATGCCGTGCAGCACCGCCTGATCGGCGATCTGCTTCTCGACCAGCGGCGTGCGCACGTACGACGGGTTGATGCAGTTGCTCGTCACCCCGTGCGGGCCGCCCTCCAGGGCGGTGACCTTCGAAAGGCCCTCCAGGCCGTGCTTGGCCGACACGTAGGCGGCCTTATAGGCGCTCGCGCGCAGGCCGTGAGCGCTCGAGATGTTGATCACGCGTCCCCAGCCGCGCTCGAACATCGCCGGCAGCGCGGCGCGGATGAGCAGGAACGGCGACTCCAGCATCAGCCGGTGCATGAGCCGGAATGTCTCCGGGTCGACGTCGCTGATCGGCATCACCCGCTGGATGCCGGCGTTGTTGACGAGGATGTCGACGTCGAGGGTGAGGTCGTCCAGCGCGGGGGTGTCGGACAGGTCCACGACCCAGGCCTCGCCGCCGACCTGCGACGCCGCAGCGTTCGCGGCATCCGCGTTCAGGTCCGCGATGGTGACGTGCGCGCCGCGGCGGGCGAACTCGCCGGCGCAGGCGAGTCCGATGCCGCTGGCTCCGCCGGTCACCAGCGCGCGTCTGCCCTCGAGGTCCCGTTCGGTCATGCCGTGTCCTCCCCCGCGCCTGCCCGCGCCGTACGGCGCCGTGTGACGCCGCCGCCTGCCGCTCAGGATATTCGGCGCACCGGACAGTGGCCGAGCATCCGTCGGACCGCTGGTGAACAACGAGCCTGGTGGGGCTGATGGGGCGCCGACACCGAATCCGTCCGACGGATGCCCCGGCATCGCGGCAGCCAATCTATGCATTGGATATATACTTTCGGTATGAGTCACGCCCGGGACATCGAGGAGATCGTGATCGCCGCCCACACGCTGACGCGCATCGCGGCGCTCGAGACCCGGAATGAGGCGCCCGCCGCCCAGTGGCGCGCACTGAGCATCCTGCAGCACGAGGGTC
>CAXTES010000237.1:0-3093 GCA_964243215.1 uncultured Microbacterium sp.
CGTCACGGCCTTCCAACGTCACCGCCCGGTGCCGCCGCATAGCGCCACGTGATCAGCCGAAGATCATCGGGCGATCGTCGTCGTCCGGACCGGACAGATCGAGGTCGACAACGACGGGGACGTGGTCGCTCGGCGCCTCGCCCTTGCGTTCGTTGCGGTGGATGACCGCGCCGGTGACGGCATCCGCGAACGCGTGCGAGCCGAGCACGAAGTCGATGCGCATGCCCTCGTTCTTGGGGAAGCGGAGGCGCTTGTAGTCCCAGTAGGTGTAGCCGTTCGGCACGAGAGGCCGCACGACATCGGTGAGCCCGGCACCCTCGAGGGCGGCGAATGCTTCGCGCTCGGGCGGTGACACGTGGGTTGCGAAGCCCTCGACGACGGCGGGGTCGCCGTTGTCGGCGTTGGTCGGCGCGATATTGAAGTCGCCGACCAGCGCGAGGGCGAGATCGGGATTCGCGGTGAGCGACTCTCGCGTGTACTGCTCGAGCGCGCTGAGCCAATCGAGCTTGTAGTAGTAGTGCGGATCGCCGAGGGAGCGGCCGTTGGGCACGTAGAGGCTCCACACCCGTACACCGCCGACGGTGCCGCCGATCGCCCGCGCCTCTTTCGGCTCGTCGATACCCGAGCGGCCCTTCTCGAAACCCGGCATGTTCGGGAATCCGCGCTCGACGTCGGCGACGGGGGTGCGGCTCGCCAGCGCGACCCCGTTCCACTGGCTGAAGCCCCACGTCTGCACTTCGTATCCGGCCGCCTCGAACTCGGCGAACGGGAACTGCTCGGGCGTGCACTTGATCTCCTGCATCGCGAGAACGTCGACGCTCTCGCGGACCGCGAAGTCGACGATCCGGGGCACGCGAGCACGGATGGAGTTGACGTTCCAGGTCGCCAGGCGCATGGCATCCACAATATGGCGGGTGCCCGACGGACCGGATGCCCTCGAGATGCGGGGCACAACTCAGGCAGATCGTCCCGAGCAGCCCTCGATCCGGGCGGGCGAGCCCGATCTGCCTGAGTTATGCGCCGCGGTCCGCCGGGCGGACCCGGCCGTTCGGCGTGCACATCTCCTCAAACTCGGCGCGCCGGTCGCGGGACTGCCGCGGAACGACGCGGGCTCGGCGCGCCGCGCCGTTCGGAATTGAGGAGTTGTGCACGCCGCTGCGCCGGTATCCCTCGCCGTATGGCCGAAAACGCCGGCTCAGAGGGCGCGGAGGATGTCCTCGACCCGCTCCTTCGCGTCGCCGAAGAGCATCTGCGCGTTGTCGCGGAAGAACAGCGGGTTCTGCACGCCCGCGTATCCGGATGCCATCGAGCGCTTGAACACCACGACGTTGTCGGCCTCCCACACCCGCAGCACCGGCATGCCCGCTATCGGCGAAGTCGGATCCTCCGCCGCAGCCGGATTCACCGTGTCGTTCGCCCCGATGACCAACGCCACCGAGGTGCCGGCGAGATCGTCGTTGATCTCGTCCATCTCCAGCACGATGTCGTACGGCACCCTCGCCTCGGCCAGCAGCACGTTCATATGCCCGGGCAGCCGACCCGCGACCGGGTGGATGCCGAACCGCACGTCCACGCCCCGCTCGCGCAGCCGCGACGCCAGCTCGGCGACGGGGTACTGCGCCTGAGCGACGGCCATGCCGTAGCCGGGCGTGATGACGACGGTGGATGCGTTCGCCAGCAGCTCCGCGACGCCTGCCGCGTCGATCTCGCGGTGCTCCCCGGCCTCCTCGTCGCCCGAGCGCGGCGCTTCGATCCCGAACCCGCCCGCGATCACGGACAGGAACGAGCGGTTCATCGCCTTGCACATGATGTACGACAGGTAGGCACCCGACGACCCGACCAGCGCGCCGGTGACGATGAGCAGGTCGTTGTTCAGCAGGAATCCGGCCGCTGCGGCCGCCCACCCCGAGTAGCTGTTGAGCATCGATACCACGACCGGCATATCTCCGCCGCCGATGGATGCCACGAGATGCAACCCGAGCAGAAGCGCCAGCACCGTCACGACGATGAGCAGCCAGAGCTCCGGCGTGATCACGTACCAGACCGTGAGCGCTACGAAGGCGACGAGTGCGCCGAGGTTCAGCGCGTTCTTCCCCGGCAAAACCAACGGCCGCGACGAGATGCGCGCCGACAGCTTCAGGTACGCGACGATCGAGCCGGTGAACGTCACCGCGCCGATGAACACGCCGATGAACACCTCGCCGTGGTGGATGCCGGCGAACTCGGGTGGCACGCTCCCGACGTAGAGCGCACCATTCCACCCGACGAGCACGGCGGCTGCGCCGACGAAGCTGTGGAACAGCGCGATCAGCTGCGGCATCCCGGTCATCTCGACCCGGCGCGCTCGCCACAGGCCTATCGCGGCGCCGATGAGAACCGCGACCACGAGCAGCATGAGGCCGAGGATCGAGCTGCCGAGTGACCACTCCGACGTCGGGTAGCCGATGGCTCCTTCCACCACGAGCCACACGGTGGCAACGAGGGCGATCGCCATGCCGACGATGCCGTACCACACGCCTCGTCGCGCGGTCTCATGCCTGCTGAGCCCCGCCAGCGCCAGGATGAACAGCAGCGCCGCGACGATGTATGCCGCTCCGGCCACGGCGTTCGCGATCGACGCCGCCAGCGCGAAGTCGTTCACCGGTCGGCCTTCCGGAACATCAGCAGCATCCGTCGGGTCACCGCGAAGCCACCGAACACGTTGATGCTCGCCAGCAGCACGGCGATGGACGCCAGCACCTCCACGAGCAGCGACGGTGCGGTGGTCTGCACTATGGCGCCGACCACGATGATTCCGGAGATGGCGTTGGTGATGCTCATCAGCGGCGTGTGCAGCGCGTGCGTCACGTTGCCGATGACGTAGAAGCCGACGACGACCGCGAGCGTGAGCACCAGGAAGTGCTGCGGTAGCGGCGGTGGCGCGATCGCGCAGACCGCGAACAGTACCGCGATGCCGAGCGCGACGAGCCCGGTCTTCTGCGCGGTCGACAGCGTCCGGCGCGGCTTGGCGGCGGCCAGCGGCGCAGCATCCCGTGTCGCCACCGGCGCGGCCGACACCTGCACCGGTGGCGGCGGCCAGGTCACCTCGCCGTC
>CAXTES010000238.1:0-3079 GCA_964243215.1 uncultured Microbacterium sp.
GCTACGAGCGTAGCCCGCACGCCGCCGCCGAGCAGGGTGCCGGCATCCGCGTGCCGGACGTCGGAACCGGGTGCCATGATCGAGTCGTGGCCATCGAACCGCGGATGATCTCGCTGGGATTCGGAAAGTTCGCGCGCGCCGACCGGATCTTCGCCCTCGAGCCGCTTCTCGGTGCCGACCGCGGCGACGGGCGACGCACGCGCGTGTGGATCGAGGGGATCGGCGAGCCCATCGTCGCCTCGCGCACCGAGACGACCATCCTGCGCGACATGGGGCAGGAGCACGCCGTCGACGTCACCCTCGTCGACGAGGCGCTCGATCTGGCGGCGCGGCTGGCGGCGGCAGCCGACGCGGGCCGGGTCGACCTCAACGACCTCGGCAAGCGCGCGCGGCGGGTGCTGGCCGCAACGACGTCCCGTGAGGATGCCGGGCGGTTCTAGTCTTCGCCGCCCTCACCGGGCGCTGCGCCGAGCAGTGCGCGGGCGGCGATGCCGATGATCGCGCTGTACGTCGGGTAGGCGAACTTCACCCCGGCCAGCGTCGCCACGTCGATTCCGGCGGCCATCGCGGTGGTGACCGACTGGATCACCTCGACCGCGTTCTCGCCTACCGCGTGCGCACCGAGGATCAGCTCCCGGCGGTTGTCGGCGATGAGCTTGAGGAAACCGACGCCGCGGTCGTCGATGACGGCGCGCTCGAGCGCCGAGTACCGGATGGTCGCCACGATGCAGTGCTCGTCGCGACCGCGTGCCTGCTCCTCGGTGAGGCCGACGCCGGCGTAGTCCGGGTCGGTGAAGCCACCCGCCGGCAACAGGTGGTGCGGGGTGCGCCGGTTCGCGTCCAGAACCGCGTTCTCGGCGGCCGCCTCGCCCTCGAAGTGGGCGGCCTGCACGAGCATGTCCCGGCCGTTCGCGTCGCCGACGGCGAAGATGTGCGGCACCGACGAGCGGAAGTACCGGTCCACCGGGATCGCCGACCGCTCCGGATGCACCCCCGCGCGATCGAGGCCGAGATCGTCGACGTCGGCGGGCCAGCCGGTGGCCATCACGACGGCGTCGAACGGCTCGACCACGGCATGCCCGTCGTCGCGCCATTCGAGGTCGATCCCTCCGTCATCGCGGCGGACGAGCGAGTCGACGCCCTCGATACCGGTGTGCACGGCGATCCCGTTGGCGGTGAAGGATGCCGCGATCGCGGCGGAGATCTCGGCATCCGACGCCATCAGCACACGCGGCGCGAGATCGAGGATCGTGACCTCGGATCCGAAGGAGTCGAAGATCGTCGCCAACTGGGCTCCGGTGTTGCCGGCCCCGATGATCGCCACACGGCCGGGCAGCGCCGGCAGGTCGAGCACGTGCTCGGGAACCGTCGCGAGTTCCGCGCCGGGGATCGGCAGCCGCCGGGAGTGGCCGCCGACGCAGATCAGGATCGTCGCGGCGCTCACGCGTCGACCGGACTCGAGCACGAGGGTGTGCGGGTCCTCGAAGCGCGCGCGGCCCTCCTGCAGCAGTGTGACGCCGGCGGCGCCGAATCGCGCCGCCTCGCGCTTGATGTCGCGCACCAGGTCGACGCGTGCCCGCACCCGCGCGACGGTCGTCGCCCAATCGATGCCGCCGGGGTCCACGTCGATGCCGTAACCGCGCGCCGCGCGCACGTCGCGCATCAGGCGCGCGGCCTTGGCGAGCACCCGGGTCGGGACGCACCCGGTGTTCACGCACGTGCCGCCGGTGCGATCGGACGCCTCCAGCACGACGACGCTCGCGCCGAGCTCGGCGGCCCGCAGCGCCGCGGCGGTGCCGGCGGGTCCGGCCCCGATCACGGCGACGTCGTAGCGGTCGACGGATGTCTCGGCCGAGGCATCCACGCCCGTCGCGGGCATATCGATGGTGGTCATGCGCGCTCCCGGGTCTGCGGCGCCCCGGCCGCCCCGGACAGTCTGACACCGCCCCCGGCCGGGCGGGTCGGTGCGTCTACCCGCGCAGGTGTGCGTCGAGGAAGTCCACGATGTCGTGCCACAGCGACGCATCCAGGTAGGCGAGGCCGTGTGCGGACCCGGGCAAGAGTTTCGTCGTCACCGGAACCCCGGCCGCGGTCATCGCCGCCGCCATGACCCTCGCCTGCTCGACGGGGATGCGCTCGCCCCTCGAGTGCGCGAGAAACAGCGCAGCGTCGGTGGAATCGACCTGGTACCGCGGCGAGGCGCCCTGGGCCGCGGGGCAGTCGTCGATCGACGCGCAACCGAGGTACTGCAGGGCGACCGCGATGCGATCAGCCGGCGGGTGGCCGACGTTCAGCGCGGCGGCGGTCATGTCGGTGGGACCGGACAGCGACACCGCGGCGGCGATACGCGAGCCGGTCGTCAGGTCGCCCTCGCCGACGGTGGCGAGCTCCATCGCGAGATTCCCGCCCGCGGAGCTGCCGAACGCGCCGATCCGGTCGGGATCGATCCGGAACCTCGTGGTCTGCGCCGGCTCCCGCAGCCACGCCACCGCCGCCTGCAGGTCTTGGACCGCCGCCGGATACGGATGCTCGGGGGCGAGCCGGTACGCGACGCTGAATCCCGCGAATCCGGCCCGGGCGAGCTGCTCGCAGACCCTCGTGACCTCGGCCCCGTCATTGGATCCGGCACGGAACCCGCCGCCGTGTATGACCAGCACAGCAGGCACTGGATCCGATCCGGCCCGCGGCAGGCACGCGTTCACGGTCAGGTCCTGCCCGTCCACGGTGCGGTAGACGATGCCGTCCTCGCGGTGCACGCCGCCGGTGTCCGTGGGGAACGGAGCGGGGGTCGACGGCGCCGATGCGGTGGGGCGCGGGGCCGGTTCGGACACCCGTCGATGCGACCCGAGCATCCCGGTGCATCCCGTGGCGACTAGACCGACGACGACGAGCGCGCAGATCGCCGTCCACCTGCGGACGGAGCGGTTCCGGTGGGTCATGCCTCGATTCGACTCCGCGGCGGCTCACCGCGCGTCCCGCCCGGGGTGCGATCGCGCGTACTCCCGGGGGAGTAGCGCAGGGGCGGACGCCGCGGCCGAAGCCCCGGCATCCGCACCTGCGTCACTCCGCGTCGACGAGG
>CAXTES010000239.1:0-3073 GCA_964243215.1 uncultured Microbacterium sp.
GGCAGAGGCCGCCTGCGACGCGTTGCGTGTGCAGGTCGGCCAGGCCCGCGCCGATCAGGCCGCTCGCGACGACCGCGACCGCCGCGAGCAGAGCGTGCTGCGGGCGCTCGCTCCGGTGCACGACGCCCTGCAGTCGATGCAGCACAAGGTCGACGGGCTCGAGCGCGACCGGCACACCCAGTACGGGGCGCTCGCCGAGCAGCTACGGCGCAGCCACGACGCCGGCGAGGCGCTGCGAGCGACGACCGAGTCGCTCGCCGGAGCGCTGCGGTCGGGCAGCACACGCGGGGTCTGGGGCGAGACGCAGCTGCGCCGCGTCGTCGAGGCGGCCGGCCTGACCCGCTACGTCGACTTCGACCTGCAGACATCGGTGACCACGGATGCCGGTGCGGGGCGCCCCGACATGGTGATCCGGCTGCCGGGCGACAAGTCGCTGGCCGTCGACGCGAAGGTTCCGCTCGACGCGTACCTCGAAGCCAGTGCGATCCCGCTCACCGCACAGGGCGAGGAAGGCGCCCGTCGCCGCACGCTGCTGCTGCGGCACGTCAAGGCGGTGCGGGCGCACGTGGACGCCCTCGCGAAGAAGACGTACTGGACCGGACTCGTGTCCAGTCCGGAGTTCGTCGTGTGCTTCATCCCGAGCGAGTCGCTGCTGGCCGCGGCGCTCGAGGAGGATCCGGCGCTGCTGGACTACGCGTTCGGCAAGCGGGTCGCGCTCGCCTCGCCGGTCAACCTGTGGGCGGTGCTGAAGACGGTCGCCTTCACTTGGACGCAACAGGACGTGTCGCAGGAGGCCCGGCTGCTGCTCGACCTCGGCGTTCAGCTCTACGAGCGACTCGGCTCCCTCGCCGGGCACGCCGACGACCTGCGCCGCGCCATCGAGCGCACCGTCGACAGCTACAACCGGTTCGCCGGGTCGCTCGAGTCGCGCGTCCTGGTCACGGCCCGCCGGTTCCCGGGGATCGACGACACCAAACTCGATGCGCTGCGCGAGCCCGCGCCGATCGAGCACACGCCGCGTCCGCTGACCGCTCCCGAGCTGCTCGCAGGCACCGAGCCGCTGTACGCCGATGTCGGGTCGCTGCGCGACCGCATCGAGGACGAGGAGGTCAGACCCCGCCGGGAATGAAGCTGAGCAACGCGATGACTGCGCCGGAGACGATCACGAAAGCGCCGACCAGCCACCACGCGCTGACCTGGTGATCGTCGTCACGACGCACACGGAAGAGCACGTCGGGCCGACGCGCCGGGTCCACCGCATCGGCCACCACCGCCTGAGCGCCCGTGCGAGGACCCGCGACGATCGACTCGGCGGCGCTCCGCGGGCCGGTGCCACTCACTTGTGCTGCGCTCATGGGGGATTCCTCGTTCACGTGTGATGACGACGCGAATCAGCGCTGACCCGACGTCGGCAATTCTGCCAGACGGTCGGCGAGAACGCACGGATTGTGTTCATTCGTCACACCGGTCACATCGGCCACACTCCGGGCCGGTGCTGCGGGTCACAGCCACTTGGACGCGAGGTGCTCCGAGGTGATGCGTCGGAGGGTTCCGGACCGTCCGCGCAGCACGACACTCTCGGTGTAGATGAACTCGCCGGCCCGCTGCACGCCGGCGACCAGCTGCCCGTCGGTCACGCCGGTCGCCACGAAGATCGTGTTCTGCCCCTTGACCAGCTCATCGGCTTCGTAGACGTAGTCGTCGAGCTTCAATCCAGCATCCGCGCCCTGCTGCTTCTCGTCGTCGTCGCGGGGCCACAGCCGGCCCTGCATGTGACCACCGAGCGCCTTGATCGCGCAGGCGGTGACGATGCCCTCCGGGCTACCCCCGACGCCGACGCACATGTCGGTGCGGGCGTTGTGGCGGGCGGCGTTGATGCCGCCGGCGACATCGCCGTCGGACATCAGTCGTGTCCCGGCGCCGGCCGCGCGGATGTCGTCGATCAGTTGATCGTGCCGCGGCCGGGCCAGCACCGACACCACCATCTCTTCGACCGGTTTGCCCAGCGCCGCAGCGAGCAGCCGGATGTTCTCGCCGACCGGGAGGCGGATGTCGACAACGCCGACCCCCGCGGGGCCGGTGACGATCTTGTCCATGTAGAACACGCTCGACGCGTCGAGCATCGCTCCGGCATCGGCGACAGCGATCACCGACAGGGCGTTGTTGCGCCCGGTCGCCGTGAGCGACGTTCCGTCGATCGGGTCGACCGCGATGTCGCACCGCGGACCGCGACCGTTGCCGACGTGCTCGCCGTTGTACAGCATCGGGGCGTTGTCCTTCTCGCCCTCGCCGATGACGATCGTGCCGTCGAAGTTGACGGTCGTCAGGAACGCCCGCATCGCGTCGACCGCCGCGCCGTCGGCTTCCTCCTTGGCACCGCGGCCGATGAACGGCGTCGCGCGGATCGCCGCCGCCTCCGTCGCCCGGACCAGTTCGAGTGCGAGGTTGCGGTCCGGATGCAGCGGATGCATGTCGGCGGAGATGCTCACCATGGCCTCAGCCTAGCCACGGCGCCTTCGCTAGAGTGAGCGCACAGCGTCCCCCCGAGCAAGGAGCAGGACATGCCCGTCGCCACCCCCGAGCAGTACGCCGACATGCTGGATCGCGCGAAGGCCGGCGGCTTCGCGTACCCGGCCATCAACGTGTCCAGCTCGCAGACGATCAACGCCGTGCTGCAGGGCCTGACGCAGGCGGGCTCCGACGGCATCCTGCAGGTGACCACCGGCGGGGCCGACTACTTCGCCGGCCAGAGCGTGAAAGCGCGTGCCGCCGGGGCGCTGGCGATGGCGAAGTTCGCCACCGAGGTCGCGAAGAACTACCCGGTGACGATCGGGCTGCACACCGACCACTGCCCGAAGGACGCCCTCGACGGATTCGTGATACCGCTGATCGCGGCATCCGAGGAGGAGGTCAAGGCGGGGCGGAACCCCATCTTCCAATCCCACATGTGGGATGGCTCCGCCGTGCCGCTCGGCGAGAACATCGACATCGCGAAGGACCTGCTGCCGCGGATGAAGAACATCCACGCCATCCTCGAGGTGGAGATCGGCGTCGTCGGCGGCGAAGAGGACGG
>CAXTES010000240.1:0-3057 GCA_964243215.1 uncultured Microbacterium sp.
GCGGATACTCCTCGGACTGGTCCGCGCGACGTCGGGCACCGCGACGATCGGCGGCAAGTCGTACGCGGATCTCGCGCGACCGCTGCAGACCGTGGGCGCGGTGCTCGAGGCATCCAGCTTCCACCCCGGCCGCACGGCGGCGAACCACCTCAGGGTGTACGCCCAGGCCGCCGGGCTGCCGAACGCGCGAGTCGACGACGTGCTCGGCACCGTCGGTCTCGCCGAGGTCGCCGGCAGCAAGGTCGGCGGCTTCTCGCTCGGGATGAAGCAACGGCTGAGCCTGGCCTACGCGCTGCTGGGCGACCCGGGCGTGCTCATCCTGGACGAGCCGGCGAACGGACTCGACCCGGAAGGCATCATCTGGATGCGGAGCCTGCTGCGGGAACTCGCCCGGCAGGGCCGCACCGTACTGGTGTCGTCGCACCTGCTCGCCGAGGTGCAGCAGACCGTCGACGCCCTGCTGGTCATCGCGCAGGGGCGGCTCGTCTTCGCGGGCGGCCTGGACGACCTGACCGACCCGCGCGAGTTCGTCACCGTGGTCGATTCGCCCGATCGCGCGGGCCTTTCCGCCGCGCTGCGCGACGCCGGCGCGGACTTCGATCTCTTGCGTTCGGGCTTGACCGTCCGCGGTGTCACGCCGGCAGACGTCGGCGCGATCGCCGCGGGCGCGGGCGTCGGGCTCTCGCTGCTGCAGCGGCGCGGGCCGGGGCTCGCGGAGATCTTCCTCGACCTCGTCAACGGCACGCGCCGGCATCCGAGCGCCGGCACGGATGCCGCCGACCACCCCGCCCCACCGGAACCGATCGACACGGCGGTCATTCGCGACGCGGCTGCGGCGCCCGACGAGGTGCCCCCACCTTCTCGAGCCGCGGATGCCACGGCCGCCGACGAGGACGAGGACCTCGACGACGAGGACCTCGACGATGACCTCGTCGCGCCGCAGGCCCCGCCGCGCTCGGCATTCGCGGTCGCGTCGACGGGAGTCATCGACATCGTCCCCGCCGACGACGGCGGCTCGACGCGCTACACGACCCCGGAGTACTTCGAGTCCGTCGATTCCGTCGAAGACCCCGCCCCCGGGGCCGCCGACGACGATGCCGACCCGAGCACCGGGAACGTGATCGTCGCGGCATCCGAGACATCCGAGCACGGCGGAGATGACACCGAGACGGACCTCGAGAACGAGCAGCGTCCGGCGACGGCGCGCTGGGAGTCGCAGCCGGACCCGGCCGTCGACCCCGAGGCGGTCGACGGGATCTCGGAGTCGGATGCCGAGGCGGACGAGTTCTTCGCGGCATCCGACGCCGACGCTCGGACGCCTCGCGACAGCGGGGAGCAGAGATGACTCTGGTGGACGCGGGGCGCGCCGAGCTCACCAAGCAGCTGACGACGGCGATGTGGTGGATTCTCGCCCTCGTGCTGGTCGTCTACGTCGGCAGCACCGCCGCGGGCCTCGGTTTCGTGCTGTCGGCATCGGCGACCGGTTCGCTGCCGCAGCAGAACGGACCGCGGATTCCCGCGGCGGGGGTCGCGACCGCCCTGTACAGCCTCGCTGCGTCGGTCGGGTACGTCTTCCCGCTGCTGATCGGGACGCTGATGGTGACGGCGGAGTTGCGGCACCAGACGCTCACACCCACCTTCCTCGCGACGCCGCGGCGGGCCACGGTGCTCGGCGCGAAGGCGGGCATCGGCGTGTTGCTGGGCGTCCTGTACGCGCTCCTCGCGATCGTGGCGACGGTGGGACCCGCCGCCGGATTCCTCGCCGGATTCGGCCTGGACACCGAGCTGTCGTCGTCGGACACCTGGGCGCTGTTCGGCCGGATCATCATCGCGTTCGTGCTGTGGGTGCTCGTCGGCATCGGCGTGGGATCCCTGGTTCGCAATCAGGTCGCGGCGATCGTGATCGTGCTCGCCTTCACCCAGTTCGTCGAACCGCTCGCCCGGCTCGCGGCATCCTTCGTCAACGGCCTGTCGGACGTGACGAAGTTCCTCCCCGGGGCGGCGGGGGATGCCCTCGTCGGCTCGAGCATCTTCGCGCTATCGACCCAAGGCGCGAGCGACATGCTCGAATGGTGGGCCGGCGGCCTCGTGCTGTTCGGCTATGCCGCGGTGTTCCTGGTGCTCGGATACCTCACCAGCTGGCGACGCGACGTCACCTGACGCGCCGCTGGAAACGGGTCGCTCAGCTCGCGTGCGGGTCAGCGGCGGCGGCGAGCTCAGCCACATCCGCGGCTTCGTCGTTCGCGTCCAGGCGCAGCGCCTGCACGAGCGCGAGTCCGTGGCTGGTCGTGACGATGACGCGCTCGAACTCCGGGTGCGACTCGAGGTCGATCACCGCGCTCGGCTTGCGTCGGCGGATGACCGCGAAGTCGCGGCCGGTAGCGGTCTTCCACGAGCCCATCGCGACGGCCACCGGCACGTAGGTGCCCGGATCCGGCACGCCGCGCAGCCACGTCCAGGCGTCGTCGGTCAGCTGCACCTTCGCGATCGTGGAGCGGTCGATCAGGATGTTCTTGCGCCGGAACGACAGGGCATGCTCGACCGGTGACAGGGCGACCTCCAGCCGCGCGGAGTCGAGCAGCAGCGTCACCATGGTCTCCATCCTGCCAGCGGGCATATGCCGGCTCGTTCACGAACCCGCAACGATCGGCGCCCCTCTGCCGCGCCCACCGCTCGAATGCAGGCTGGCGCGGGCCGTGGTGTCCGTCCGAGGCCGGATCCGCCGGTTCGCGGGCATACCAGCCTGCATTCGTGCGCCGGGGTGACGGGCAACCCCGTCGCGGCGTGCGGTGCAAGACTGGAACCGTGACGCTGCTCGAGCCGGCACCCGCGCGCGAGGCGCGGGCCGTCGCCGCCGCGCTCGACGTCGCGGCGTCGGGGGCGAGGCTCGAGGTCGACGACGCCGAGACGCTGCTGCGGGCGCGCGGCGCCGACCTCGAACGCCTGCTCGAGCTGGCGTCGGCGGCGCGGGATGCCGGGCTCGAGGCATCCGGTCGCGCCGGCATCATCACCTATTCGCGCAAGGTGTTCGTGCCGCTGACGACCCTGTGCCGTGAC
>CAXTES010000241.1:0-2964 GCA_964243215.1 uncultured Microbacterium sp.
ACAAGTTCTTCGAGCCGGCGTTCTACCACATGGATGTCCCCGACTGGGGCACCTCGTACGTGCAGGTCGCTGCTTTGGGCGACCGCGCCGTGGTGTGCCTCGACACCGGCCACCACGCGCCGGGCACGAACATCGAGTTCATCGTCATGCAGCTGCTGCGCCTCGGCAAGCTCGGCTCGTTCGACTTCAACTCGCGGTTCTACGCCGACGACGACCTGATCGTGGGGGCGGCCGACCCGTTCCAGCTGTTCCGCATCCTCTACGAAGTCAACCGTGGCGGGGGCCTGAACAACCCCGAGGTGGGATTCATGCTCGATCAGTGCCACAACATCGAGCTGAAGATCCCGGGGCAGATCCGCTCGGTGCTCAACGTGCAGGAGATGACCGCGCGCGCCCTGCTCGTGGATGCCGAGGCGCTCGCTGCGGCGCAGTCCGCGAACGACGTCCTCGCCGCCAACGCGGTGCTGATGGACGCGTTCTACACCGACGTGCGCCCGGCGCTGGCCTCGTGGCGCGAGCAGCGCGGCCTGCCGGCCGACCCGATGGCCGCCTACGCGGCATCCGGATATCAGCAGCAGATCGAAGCCGAACGCGTCGGCGGCACCCAGGCCGGCTGGGGTGCGTGACATGACGAACGACACCGTCGGCGAACTGATCGGCCGTTCCAACCGCCTCGGCGCCGATCCGAAGAACACCAACTACGCCGGCGGCAATACGTCGGCGAAGGGCACCGACACCGACCCGGTGACCGGACGCGACGTCGAGCTGCTGTGGGTCAAGGGCTCGGGCGGCGACCTCGGCACGCTCACGCCCGAGGGCCTCGCCGTACTGCGGCTCGACCGGCTCCGCGCGCTCGTCGACGTCTACCCCGGCGTCGACCGTGAGGACGAGATGGTCGCCGCGTTCGACTACTGCCTGCACGGCAAGGGCGGTGCTGCGCCCTCGATCGACACGACGATGCACGCGCTGGTGGATGCCGCGCACGTCGATCATCTCCATCCGGACTCCGGCATCGCGTTCGCGACCGCGAAAGACGGCGAGAAGCTCACCAAGAAGGCGTTCGGCGGCAGGGTGGTGTGGGTGCCGTGGCGCCGGCCCGGTTTCCAGCTCGGCCTGGACATCGCCGCGATCAAGGCGAAGCATCCCGAAGCGATCGGCTGCATCCTCGGCGGCCACGGCATCACCGCGTGGGGCGACACATCGGCGGATGCCGAGGCCAACTCGCGCTGGATCATCGAGACCGCGCAGTCCTACCTCGACACGCACGGCTCGAAGGAGCCGTTCGGCAAGCAGCGCGCGAGGTTCGCGGCGCTGCAGGAGCCGGAGCGCCGCGCGAGGGCGGCCGCGCTCGCACCGACGATCCGCGGACTCGCGTCGCACGACAAGCCGATGGTCGGCCACTTCTCCGACGCACCGGAGGTGCTGGAGTTCCTCGCCTCGGCGAAGGCTCCGAAGCTCGCTGAGCTGGGCACGAGCTGCCCCGACCACTTCCTGCGCACGAAGATCAAGCCGATGCTTCTCGACGTGCCCGCGGATGCGCCGGTCGAGGATGCGATCGCGCGGCTGAAAGAGCTGCACGACGCCTACCGCGCCGACTACACGGCCTACTACCGCAAGCACGCGACGCCGGACTCCCCGCCGATGCGCGGCGCCGACCCGCTCATCGTGCTCGTGCCGGGCGTGGGCATGTTCAGCTACGGCGCGAACAAGCAGACCGCGCGCGTCGCCGGCGAGTACTACCTCAACGCGATCAACGTGATGCGCGGCGCCGAGTCCGTCTCGACCTACACGCCCATCAGCGACGCCGAGAAGTTCCGCATCGAGTACTGGGCGCTCGAGGAGGCCAAGCTGCAGCGGATGCCCAAGCCCAAGACGCACCAGGGCCGCATCGCGTTCGTCACGGGCGCCGCATCCGGCATCGGCAAGGCGATCGCGACGCGTCTCGCCGCTGAAGGCGCCTGCGTCGTCGTCGCCGACCTCGATCTCGAGAAGGCGCAGGCCGTGGCATCCGAACTCGGCAACACCGACGTCGCGATCGGCGTCGCGGCGAATGTGGCGGATGCCGCGGGCGTTCAGGCCGCCATCGACGCGACCGTGGTCGCCTTCGGCGGCATCGACCTCGTCGTCAACAACGCCGGCCTGTCGCTGTCGAAGCCGCTGCTCGAGACCACCGAGCAGGACTGGGACCTGCAGCACGACGTGATGGCGAAGGGCTCGTTCCTGGTGTCGAAGGCCGCCGCGCGCGCGCTGATCGAGCAGGGCATGGGCGGCGACATCGTCTACATCTCGTCGAAGAACTCGGTGTTCGCGGGCCCGAACAACATCGCGTACTCGGCGACGAAGGCCGATCAGGCGCACCAGGTGCGGCTGCTCGCGGTGGAGCTCGGCGAACACGGCGTGCGCGTTAACGGCATCAACCCCGACGGCGTCGTGCGCGGCTCGGGCATCTTCGCCGCGGGGTGGGGCGCGAACCGCGCCGCGACCTACGGCGTGGACGAGAAGGATCTCGGCGCGTTCTACGCGCAGCGCACGATCCTCAAGCGCGAGGTCGTGCCCGAGAACGTCGCGGACGCGGTGTTCGTGCTGACCGGCCCGGAGCTGTCCCGCACGACCGGCCTGCACATCCCGGTGGACTCGGGCGTGGCGGCCGCCTTCCTTCGATGACACGTCCTCACCCGCCGCTCGGCGCCGCCCCCCTCTCGCGAGTGCACGGCTTGTCGCCCACCGCACGGCTTCGCCACGTCGCCAAGTCGTGCAGTCGGCGGGAAGCCGTGCACTCGGCGGCGCGCGGATGAGCACCGGCGCGGTCGCCGCGATCGATCTCGGTGCCACGAGCGGCCGGGTCATCATCGGTCGCGTCGGGCCAGACACGCTCGAGGCCGAGCAGGTAGCGCGGTTCCCGAACGACGCGGTGCAGACCTCGGACGGACTGCACTGGGACATCCTCGGCCTCTACGCCGCCGC
>CAXTES010000242.1:0-2946 GCA_964243215.1 uncultured Microbacterium sp.
CTCGTCGGTCAGCTCGTGGGCCGGAGCCAGCGAGAAGATCCCGGCGTTGGCGATCAGGATGTCGATGCGGCCGAGCTCGGCGATGCCCTGCGCGACGGCACGATCCAGATCGGCCTGCCTGCGGACGTCGCCGACGACGGCGACGATCCGCCGGTCGAGCGCCTCGACCTGCCGCACGGTCTCGTCGATGTCGGCCTGCTGGGCCATCGGATACTCGACGGTCGAGATCTGGTCGAGCGTGTCGATGATGACCACATCGGCACCCTCCCGCGCGCAGGTCACGGCATGAGCGCGGCCCTGACCGCGGGACCCACCGGTGATGAGTGCGACTTTGCCTTCGAGCATCCCCATCGGTGCTCCTCCTGTCTGATCGGAGCATCCGTCGGCCGACGACGACGATGTTCGCGGGTCCGTGGAAGAATCGGCGACGTCGCGCGGGTCTCGGATGTTCGGTGCCGGCGACCGCCGTCTCTGGCGGACGTCCCGACAGTCGCGATAGTAATGACACTGGATGCCGAATGGAAGAGTGCGATGGCGCAGCGGAGGTGGTCATGATCGGAGTGGATGCCGCGACCGCCGATTCTCCGCCGCGCCGCATCGGCCGTGCGCCGGCCACGACGCACGGCGAGCTCAGTCACGTGGCGCTGATCCTGTTCCTGGAGCGCGGCTTCGAGCAGACCACGATCGAGGACATCGTGGAGGCGGCCGGCATCGGCCGTCGGACGTTCTTCCGGTACTTCGCCTCGAAGAACGACCTCCCGTGGGGGGACTTCGACACGCTGCTGGCGGGGATGCGTGCGCACCTCGCGGCGATCCCGCACGAGGTCGCGCTCGCCGAAGCGCTGCGCGCGGCCGTGATCGAGTTCAACCGGTACCCCGCCGAGGAGCTGCCGTATCACCGCGACCGGATGCGCCTGCTGCTGAACGTCCCGACGCTCGTCGCGCACTCGACGCTGCGCTATGCGGCCTGGCGCCAGGTGGTGGCCGAGTACGTCGCGCACCGCCGGTCGGAACCGGTCGACGCGCTCGAGCCGCAGGCGATCGCCTGGGCCTGTCTGGGGCTGTGCCTGGCTGCGTACGAACAGTGGCTCGCGCACGACGACGCCGACCTGCTGAGCCTTCTCGCGCAGGCGTTCGACAGGCTCGAGGCGGTTTTCGGCGCCGTAGGCTGATCGGATGGATGCGGGCCCGGCAGCCGATGATGCGTTCACGGTGCGGCCCGCGCGGACGGCCGACATCCGCGGCATCCATCGCCTGCTCGATCCGTACGTGCAGCGGCGGATCCTGCTCGGCAAAGACCTCGTGGTGCTCTACGAATCGGTGCAGCAGTTCCTCGTGGCCGAGGACACCGACGGAACGCTCATCGGCTTCGGTGCGCTGCACGTGATGTGGGACGACCTCGGCGAGATCCGTACCCTCGTTGTCGCCGACGAGTGGCTCCAGCGCGGCGTGGGGCGCGGCCTCGTGCACGGGCTCGAGGCGCAGGCGCGCACGCTCGGGCTGAGCCGGCTGTTCTGCCTGACGTTCGAGGTGGAGTTCTTCGCCTCGCGCGGCTTCTCCGCGATCGGCGAACAGGTCGTCGACTCCGACGTGTACTCGCAGCTGGTGCGCAGCCCCGACGAAGGCGTCGCGGAGTTCCTCGACCTCGCGCACGTCAAGCCGAACACGCTCGGCAACACCCGCATGCTCAAGCACCTGTGACCAGGGCGCGCCGCCTCGGACGGCGGGCCGGCGAGGCTTAGCCTGCTGGCATGAGCCAGACCGTGCGGCGGCGCCACTCCCCGGCGGTCTATCGGCGCCGCCGCCTGGTCGTGCTGCTGCTGGTGGTCATCGTCGCCGCGGCGGCGGTGTGGCTGTTGATGGCCCAACCGTGGCGCACGGTCGCGGCGGAGAATCCCCGGCCGCTGGTGGCGGCATCCGCGACCGCGACCGCGCTGCCCAGTCCCGCGGCATCTACGCTCGATCCGGCGACGCCCGACCCGGCGGCGAGTTCCACGCCGACCCCATCCGACACGACCCCGGCACCGGCGCCGGCACCGACGCCCCTGGTGACACCCGCCGCCGCAGCCTGCACCGCCGGGGATGTGACGGTGGATGCCGTCACCGACCAGTCCACCTACCCTTCGGGCCAGAACCCGCAGCTGTCGATTCGGCTCACCAATCACGGCACGGCGGACTGCACGATGAATGTCGGCACGACCACGCAGGTGCTGACGGTCACCAGCGGCAGCGACACGTGGTGGCGATCGACCGATTGCCAGACCGAGCCGAGCGACATGATCGTGCTGATCTCAGCCGGACAGACCGTTTCGAGTGCGGCACCGGTCGAGTGGGATCGCACGCGTTCCTCGGTGTCCACGTGCGGCGGCGATCGCCAGCGGGCCCCGGGAGGGGGCGCCTCGTACCACCTGAGCGTCTCGATCGGCGGGATCGACTCCGCCGGGTCGGCGCAATTCTTGCTCTACTGAAATTCCCACCATTTGTCCCCCGAATAGGGGACAGACGTTTCGGGTCGAACCCCTTACCGTAGAAGAGAGCTCCCGCCCGGAGTGTACGTGGGTATCCCCAGCACCCACAGTTTCGAGGATCGTCCCCAGCGAATCCTCATCGGATCCGGGCGGTGAGCGATGGGCCCTCCCGAATAGCCCAGTCCCCAATGGGGGATTCGGGAGGGCCCCTTCTCATGCCGTCCGCCTGTCGCGCGACTTCGGTACGGACGGAGCGTGGATGGACCTCACCCGGCGGCTCAGCGGCCGCGTCGCGATCATCACCGGCGGGGCCGGCGGGATCGGGCTCGCCACCGCCCGGCGCTTCGCCGCCGAGGGGGCCGTCGTCGTCATCGCCGATGTGGACCGGGATGCGGGGCAGGTCGCGGCCGCGCAGATCGGCGGGGAGTACCGGCACGTCGACGTGGTGGATCAGGGCTCGGTCGACGCCTTGTTCGAC
>CAXTES010000243.1:0-2703 GCA_964243215.1 uncultured Microbacterium sp.
CCCCCGACGACCCGACCATCGCCGAGCCCCTTACCGACACCGATGCATCCGACTCCGCGGACGACTCGGATGAGGACACCGTGCCCACCCCGCGGGATGTCGCGGAGCACACGAGCGTCCCGCAGGTCAGCGCGCTCGCCGACGCGGACGCCGACAAGAGCGAGTAACCGCTCCCACTGACCGCTGCTCGCCGCGACCTGCGAGCGGCACGTTCGCCTGCACCGGAGAATCCCCTCATGAAAACCGCTGAGATCGCCCGGCGTTTCACCGGCTACTTCGGCCGCCGCGACCACGTCATCGTGCCGTCGGCGTCGCTGGTCAGCGACGATCCGACGCTGCTGTTCACGGTCGCCGGCATGGTCCCGTTCGTGCCCTATCTCAACGGCACGGTGCCGCCGCCGTTTCTCCGGGCCGCGGATGTGCAGAAGTGCATCCGCACGAACGACATCGAGGAGGTCGGCCGCACCGACCGACACGGCACCTTCTTCCAGATGCTCGGCAGCTGGTCGTTCGGCGACTACTTCAAAGAGGGCGCGATCCGCTACGCGTGGGAGCTGCTGACGACATCCGAAGCGGACGGCGGCCTGGGCTTCGCCGAACGCGACCTGTGGGTCACCGTGTACGAGACGGACGACGAAGCCGCCGAGCTCTGGCGTCGCGTCATCGGACTGCCCGAGCACCGCATCCAGCGGCTCGGCGCGGAGGACAACTTCTGGTCGACCGGTCAGCCGGGACCGGCCGGACCCTCGTCGGAGATCTTCCTGGACCGCGGACCCGCGCACGGCCGGGACGGCGGTCCGGCCGTCGACGACAACCGGTTCACCGAGATCTGGAATCTCGTGTTCATGCAGTACGCGATCGCGAACGTACGCTCCAAGACCGACTTCGAGATCGTCGGCGACCTGCCGAGCCGCAACATCGACACCGGCATGGGGCTCGAGCGCGTCGCATCGTTCAAGCAGGGCGTGGGCAGCGTGTACGAGGTCGGCGAGGTCCGCCCAGTGCTGGACCGCGCCGTCGACCTGTCGGGCCGGCGGTACGGCGACGCACACGAGGACGACGTGCGGTTCCGCGTCGTCGCCGACCACGTGCGCTCCTCGCTGATGCTGCTGTCCGACGGTGTCACACCGTCCAACGAGGGCCGCGGCTACGTGCTCCGCCGCCTGATGCGCCGGGCCGTGCGCGCGATGCGACTGCTCGGCGTCGATGCGCCGACATTCCCCGACCTGTTCACGGCATCCCGCGACGCCATGGCGCCCTCGTATCCCGTGGTCGCCGAGGACTGGCAGCGCATCTCGCAGTACGCGTTCGCCGAGGAGGAGACCTTCCTGCGTACCCTCGCGGCCGGTTCGACGATCCTGGATGTCGCGGTGGCGCAGACCAAGGATGCCGGACGCTCGACGCTCGCCGGCGCCGAGGCGTTCCTCCTCCACGACACCTACGGCTTCCCGATCGACCTGACTCTCGAGATCGCCGAGGAGGCCGGCCTGACGGTTGACCGCCCGGCCTTCGACGCGCTCATGCAGGAGCAGAAGACCCGGGCGAAAGCCGACGCGAAATCCCGCAAGCGCGCCCTCGCCGACGTGGGCGTCTACCGGGGATTCCGCGCGCGCGGCGAGACCGTCTTCACCGGCTACACCGACCTGGAGACCGAGTCGTCGGTGCTCGGCGTGCTGGTCGACGGCGTCTCCGTCGACCGTGCGACCCAGGGCGAGATCGCCGAGGTGATCCTCGCCGAGACCGCGCTGTACGCCGAGTCCGGGGGGCAGGTCGCCGACAGGGGCACCATCGTCGGACCCGGCTTCAGCCTCGAGGTGCTCGACGTGCAGCGTCCGGTGCCGGGCCTGGTCAGTCACACCGTCGAGGTGACCCAGGGTGAGGTGGGGGTGGGCCAGTCGGCGACGTCCATCGTGGATGCCGACAACCGCCGCTCCGCGCAGCAGGCGCACTCCGCGACGCACCTGGTGCACGCCGCGCTGCGGGACACGCTCGGTCGCAGTGCCGCGCAGGCCGGCTCGCTCAACCGCGCCGGCTACCTGCGGTTCGACTTCACGTGGGGCCAGGCGCTTTCACCCGAGACGAAGTCCGAGATCGAGGAGATCGCGAACAACGCGGTGCGGTCCAACCTCGAGGTGACGACCCGAGTGCTGCCCCTGGCCGAAGCGAAGGAACTCGGCGCGATGGCGCTGTTCGGGGAGAAGTACGGCGACACCGTGCGCATGGTCGACATCGGCGGACCGTGGTCTCGCGAGCTGTGCGGCGGCACGCACGTGTCCTCCAGCGCCGAGGTCGGACTCATCAACCTCGTCGGTGAATCCTCGGTCGGCGCGTCGAACCGCCGGGTGGAGGCGCTCGTGGGCGCCGACGCGTTTCGCGACCTGGCCGCCGAACGGGCGATCGTCTCACAGCTGACGACGGCGTTGAAGACCCCGCGCGATCAGCTGCCGACCCGCATCGCCGAGCTCGCGGCGAGCCTGAAGGCCGCCGAGAAGAAGATCGCGGCCTTCGAGTCCAGGGCGCTCGCCGAGCGGGCGCCGGCCCTCGCCGCAGCCGCGACCGCTGTTGGACCCTTCCGTGTCGTCGCCGAGACGGTCGGCGCCGTCGCGTCGGGCGATGACCTGCGGGCGCTCGCGCTGCAGGTGCGCGACCGGCTCGGTGCGGATCCCGCCGTGGTCGCCCTCGGCGCCGAGGTCGGCGGCCGGG
>CAXTES010000244.1:0-2698 GCA_964243215.1 uncultured Microbacterium sp.
CTTGTGCAGCAGAAGGGAGAGAAGAGGAGGCGGAGGGCAGGCGAACAACGCCAGGAACAGGATGAAACCGGTGATCGACACGGCGTTGTTGACGATCGGGGCCCAGGTGTACGGGCCGAACAGGCGGCGGGCGTTGAAGGTCTCACCCAGCAGCGAGTACAGGCCGTAGAAGAGGATCTGCGGCAGGCACCAGTAGGCGAACGCGGTCGCGAGCGCGAGCTGGTCGGGCGGATACCGCGGCGCGTAGAGGGAGATGAGCCACGGCGCCAGCGCGAGCGCCAGCGCGGTGGTGGCGAGCAGGACCACCGTGCCGAGCGTGAACAGCTTCGAGATGAAGGCGCGGCCCCCGTCGGGGTGCGATGCGGCCTTGACGATCTGCGGGACGATGACGGCGGTCAGCACGCCGGTCGAGATGACGGCGTAGATGTTGTTGGGCAACTGGTTCGCGACGCCGAACGCATCGCCGGCGCGGCTGGCAACCGATCCGACGACGGCCACGAGCAGGATGTTCCGGACGAACCCGGTCAGGCGCGAGACGATCGTGCCGGTGCCGATCAGCAGGCTCGCGCGTCCGATGGTGGTCATGAGGACAGGTCGCCCGTCATCGGAATGGGTGCGGATGCGGCATCCCGCCCGTCTCCGGCGGCCTCCTGCCGACGCAGCCACCGCCGGTGCAGCACGGTACGGACGAGGCCGAGCACGAGGAGGCCGCCCACCAGCACCGACAGGATGCCGACGCCCCAGCCCTCCCAGTCGGGCTGCACGTTCACGGTGGCGGTCTGCGACTGGCCGATCGGCACGCCGTCCGGGCCGGTCAGTTGCAGTGCGATGGATGCGTCACCGTTGCCGATGCGCGCCTGAACGGGCACTTCGGTGCGCTTGTTGCTCGCCGAGTCGACGCGCACCTCCGTGCTGTTCTGCACCTCGAGCCGGAGATTGCCCGGGGATGCGTTGAGCGTCACGGTGATCGGCCAGGGCAGCTCGTTGCGCACCCAGAACGGCAGCCCGGCACCGGGGCTGACCAGCAGGATCGACGTGGGCGGCAGGATGCCGACGGAGTCGAGAGTGGTCGCGGTGGCGGTGCGGTGCGCGGTGACGGCCTGCGCCCACTCGTCGGGCTGGGACTGCCAGCCCGCGCCGAGCAGCTGCAGCATCTGCGCGCGTTCCGGTCCGAGGAGCACGTCGGGGTCGTCGAGGATCGTCGAGAACGATCGCAGCGAGTTCTCGTCGTCGGTGAAGCGCGCCGCCGCGGCCGTCCGGGCGGCGTCGGACTCGCCGGCCGGAAGCGAGACCGTCGCCGGCGCCGGGGTGGTCAGCTGCCGCAGATCGGCCGATGTCGCCCCCGGCGCCTGGGTCGCCGCCACGATCGCCGCGCGCAGCCCGGCGCGACCGTAGTCGTTCGCCCGGTCGACGACGACGAGCAGCGGTCCGCCGGTCTGGGCGGCCAGTGCCAGATACGCGGTGGCCGCCGCGAGCGGCGCCCCGCGCAGTGGCGTCTCGGGCACGACAGCGGCGTCGCGCAGCGCGTCGGACGCGGCCCGATCGTAGACGAGCACCTCCGACTCGCCCACCTTCGCCGTCGCGGGCACCGCGGCGGCCTGCGCTCCGGCGTCGGTCGAATCGGACGCGACGAGCGTCAGTGCCGTCTGGCCGTCGACGGATGCCGAGCTCAGCCTCGCGACGACATCGGCGTTCGCGGTACCCGTGAGGGGCCAGTACACGTCGCCTCGCGTCGCACCGACGTCCAGCAGGGGTTTCATATCCGGGAGGGCGGGCTCACCGGTCGCCGTCGGGCTCGGTGCCGGGGACCCGGTGGCGGGGAGAGACGCGAAGTCGCCGACCTTCATAGAGGACGCCAGCGACAACGGCTGCGCCGGCGCCGTCGCGCCGGAGGCGAGCTGCGCCGCGACATCCGCATCCCCGAACTGAAGCGCGAAACGCTCGTTCGGCAGTGCCATCAGCCGCTGGAGCCACGCCGTCGCCGTCTCGGGAGCCGTGGAACCGAGAACGCGGATCGCGGCGGGGATTGCCGGGTCGATCGCCAGGATCGCCGGCGTGCCGACGACGGCGTCGAGGGTTCCGGTCAGCAGGCCGTCCGCTGCCGTGAGGGCCGCGAGCTCGTCGGAGGTGAGCAGGCCCTCGCTGAGCGGTCCGGCCGTGATCGGCACGACGACGCCGACGGGGGTTCCGCTCGTCGTGCCGGGGACGGTCACGACGCCGCGGGCGGTCACCGACGCGGCGCCGTCGATGCGAGCCAGCAGTGGATAGACGCCCGGCGGGCGGTTCTGCAGGGATGCGGCATCCGATGCCACGGTGGCGATGCTGGTGTCGTGACCGCCCGCAGAGACGGCGGGCATCGCGACCTGCGCGACATCGTCGAGCGGTGCACCGGCGGCGTCCGTGGCGTCGGCGACGTCGCCGGTGTCTGCGGAGAGCCAGGCCGCGAGCGCGGCCCGGCCGGCGAGCGGCTCGCTGCCGAGTGAGATCGTCGCCGTGCTGTCGGCGACCGCCGTCGCGGTGCCGTTCTGCTGCGTCACCCAGATGTTCAGCGGTGCCCCGGGCGTCAGCACACCGTTTCCCATTGCGGCGACGGTGAGGGCGACGTCGCCCGACGGCGTGGGGCTCGGCGTCGCGTCGGCGCCCGCCGGACTCGCCCCGAACAGCATTCCCGCGGCGATGACGGCGGCCAGCGCGGCGC
>CAXTES010000245.1:0-2690 GCA_964243215.1 uncultured Microbacterium sp.
AGTACTCGGCGCCATGCGCGTGATCATGTGCGTTCCGGATCCCACGATCTTCGGTATCCCCGAGATCGATGCGGAGCTGAACCGCAAGATCGCCGAGTACGGGATCGAGCTGCGCACCGAGACCGAACTGCTCGAGGTGGACGCCGCGGCGCAGACGGCCGTCGTGGGCCGCCGCGGCGGCGAGTCCGAGCGCCTGGCGTACGACATCCTGCACGTCGAGCCGCCGCAGTCCGCGCCGGAGTGGGTCAAGGCGAGCGTCCTGCCCGCGGCAGGGGACGCCGGCGGTTTCGTCGAGGTCGACCCGCGGACGCTGCGTCATCGACGCTTCGAGAACGTCTGGTCGCTCGGGGATGCGGCGGCGACGACCAACTCGAAATCCGGTGGGGCGCTGCGCAAGCAGACATTGACCGTCGCGAAGAATCTCGTCGCGGTGCTGCAGGGCAAGGCTCCGACGACGTACTACAACGGCTATGGCGTCTGCCCCTTCACGGTCTCGCGTCACACGGTCGTCTTCGCCGAGTTCGATGATCGGATGCAGTTGAAGCCGTCGGTGCCGTTCTGGAAGACGCTGTACCGCGAGCGTCGCCTGACGTGGATCGCCGACCGCTACGTGCTGCCGTGGGTGTACTGGCACATGATTCTGAAAGGGCGGGCGTGATGCGCTTCATCGAGGACGTCGGAACCGAATCGCCGATGTCGGTCATCGGCTTGGGCACCTGGCAGTTCGGATCCCGCGAGTGGGGTTACGGAGGCGGATACGACGACGGCGAGGCGGGTCGTATCGTCGCTCGCGCTCGCGAGGTGGGCGTCACGGTGTTCGACACCGCGGAGATCTACGGACTGGGCCGGTCGGAGCAGATCCTGGGCAAGGCGCTCGCGGCGACGGGGGGATCGGACGGGCTGACCGTGGCATCCAAGATCTTCCCGGTCTTCCCGATCGCCTCGGTGGTGCGCCGGCACGGCATCCGCAGCGCGGCGCGGCTCGGGATCCGCGAGATCGACCTGTACCAGGTGCATCAGCCGAATCCGGTCGTTCGCGACGGCACGACCATGAAGGGCATGCGCGGACTTCGCGACCTCGGAGTGGTCCGGGATGTCGGCGTCTCGAACTACTCGCTCGATCGCTGGCGCACGGCCGAGCGCGCGCTCGGCGCGAAGGTGTTGTCGAACCAGGTGCGGTTCAATCTCGTCGACCGCCGGCCGATGAACGGGATGCTGCGATGGGCGCAGCACACCGGCCACGTCGTCATCGCATACAGTCCGTTGGCCCAGGGTGTGCTGTCGGGGCGGTACACGCGCGACAACCGCCCGACGAACGGCATCCGAGCGGCGAATCCGCTGTTCCTGCCCGAGAATCTCGATGCGATCGCGCCGCTGCAGGACACTGTGCGCCAGGTCGCCGAGGCGCACGACGCGACGCCGTCGCAGATCGCACTGGCGTGGGTCGTGCACCCCCCGAACGTCGTCGCGATCCCGGGGGCGTCCAGCGTCGAACAGGTGGAGAGCAATGCGGCTGCCGCCGACATCCGCCTGGCCGATGACGAGTATGCGGCGCTGACCGCGGCGGCCGACGCTTTCCATCCCGTCACGGGTGCGCGGGCCATCCCGAAGCTGATCGCGGCTCGACGCTCCGCGTGAGGTCGAGCGGCGGCATCCGTCGGGCATAGTCGTCTTCAGCGGGGCATCCATCGGGGCGTCGTTCCGGCGGGGCCCGTCAGGCGGGTCCGTCAGGGGGGTCCGTCTGGCGGGTCCACCGGGCGGTCCACCACGCGGAGTCAGTCAGGCGGCGTCGTAGTCGTAGCGGGCACGGCCACCGAGGCGCGGAGTACGATCCGGGTCGACGTGCGGCGGTGGCAGGAACCAGACTCGGCCGCGGGTTCCCGCGCCGTCGATGCGGATCTCCCACCCGTTGTCGTGGATGCGGTGATGACAGGACTCGCACAAGAGGACGCCGTTGTTCAGATCGGTGGGTCCGGTATCACGTTCCCACCACCGGAGGTGGTGGGCTTTGGTCTTGCCCGGTTCCAGCCCACACATCGCGCAGCCGCCGTCGCGTTCGACGAGGGCGAGCTTCTGCGCCTTGCTGAACAGCCGCCTCTCGCGGCCCCAGTCGAGGATGTCGCTGCCGGCACCGAGCACGCAGGGGATGACGCGGCCGGAGGCGGCCATCCGTCGAACCGCGCCGATGCTGATCGGCTGGGCGATGCCGTCGATCGTGCCGGTCCCGGTGCCCTGCTGCAGGTCGTCGAGGACGATGCGAACGATCACCGTGGCGCCGTCCAGCGGGACGTCGCTGTGGCCGCAGCCGAGAACGTGCGCGGCGATCATCGCGAGCGCGTCGGCTTGCCGTTGCGGCAGGGTGCGCTCCTCGGCGTCGACGCCGGACGGTTCGTTCCGGCGGAACTCGGCGGTCACGATCGCCTCCACGGCTGCTTTCAGCGGCGCGCCGGTCTCGATGTCGAGTTTCCCGGTGAGGTGCAGCATGCCGTCGCGTTCGTACATGCGGAGGGCGCGATCGCCGCGATGCTCGGCCTCCGCCGGTTCCAGACCGTCCGGATCCAACTGCGCCTCGGCGCGGGCGATCACGGTCGTCAGCTGGTCGAGTGCGAGGCCGGACGCCTGCACGGCCAGGGCGTACTCGGCATCGTCGAGCGCAGCCCGACCCGCGTGCGGACCGCGACCCGATCGAG
>CAXTES010000246.1:0-2654 GCA_964243215.1 uncultured Microbacterium sp.
CCGACCTGGCTGTAGATGAGGATGCCGACCACGGCGATCACCAGGAGCGCCCCGATCGAGCCGAGGATCCACCACAGCACCCGCAGCCCGCGTCGACGCCTGCGCGGCGGTGCGGTCACGGACAACTCCCCGCCGGGTGCGCGCTCCGGGACTGGGGTCTCCTCGCCAGGTTCGGGAACCGGGCCGGAAGACGTCACCCCGCGAGCGTACTCTGCCGCGCGGCGACCTCCGCCTCGACGGCGGCGAAGAGCGGATGCCCCGGCTCGAGGCCCGTCACCGCGGCCGTCAGCGACGCGGCATCCAATTCGCGCAGCATCCGCTGCAGCTCGACGGACTGCGGGTCGTCGGGGTCGTCGAAGGCCAGCGCGGCGCCCATCGCGGCGACGAGTGCGTCGACGTCGAGTCCGCGTTCGGAGGCCTCGGCCGCCGGTCCGACGAACCGCTCGTGCCGCGACAGCTTGCGCAGCGGCTGACGACCCACCCGCCACACCGTGTCCGGCAGCGCCGGGTTGCGGAACCGACGCAGGATCGTCGCGCGGTACTCGGCGAGTTCCGCCGGATCGAACTCGTGCTTGGCGATGAGGAGCGCGGATGTCTCCTCGAGCGCCGCCGACACCCTCGCGGCGATCGCGTCGTCGGCGAGTGCGTCGGAGATCTTCTCGACACCGGCCTGGGCGCCGAAGTACGCCGTCGTGGCGTGACCGGTGTTGACGGTGAACAGCTTCCGTTCGATGTACGGGGCGAGGTCGTCGACGAAGTGCGCGCCGGGTATCTGCGGCGGGTGATCGCCGAACGGCGGCCGCTCGATCGCCCACTCGTAGAACGGCTCGACCGTGACATCCACTCCGGCGCCGTCCGGCTGGGCCGGCACGATGCGGTCCACGGCGGTGTTGGCGAACACGGCGCGGCCCGACAGCCTGCTCCAGTCGCCGGCGGCGAGGGTCACGATCTCGTCGCGCAGCACGTCTGTCGCGTTGATCGCGTTCTCGCACGCCATGATCTGCAGCGGCGGCGACGACGGGTCGCGCAGCACCAGGGCGGCGAGGATGTTCGGTGCGACGAACTTCAGGATCGTCGGCCCGACCGCGGTCGTCACGACATCCGCGCCGGCGATCTCGTCGATCACCTCGTCGGGGTGCGTCGCGCTGTTGATGGCGCGGAAGCCGTCGACGACGACGTCGGTGCCGCCCTCGCCCACCTCGTGCACGGTGTACGAGTCCACCGCGTTGATCGCGTCCACCAGGGGTGCGGCCACGTCCGAGAAGACCAGCTCGTATCCGCCCTCGTGCAGCAGCAGCCCCACGAAGCCGCGGCCGATGTTGCCCGCGCCGAAGTGGACCGCCTTCATGACTCGTTGACCGACGACAGCAGTCCGAACAGCTCCTCCGGGGTCTTCGCGGCCTTCAGCCGCTGCACATCATCGTCGTCGGAGAACAGGATCGCGATCTGCGACAGGATCCCCAGGTGCTCGTCGCCCTTGCCGGCGATGCCGACCACGAAGGTGACCGGTTCGCCGCCCCAGTCGACGCCGCCGTCGTACCTCACGAACGACAGCGCCGAGTCGAGGATGGTGTTCTTGGTCTCGTTGGTGCCGTGCGGGATCGCCAGCTCGTTGCCCATGTACGTCGACACCGTCTGCTCGCGCTGCTGCATGGCGTCGTAATAGGCGCTCGTGACCGCACCGGCCGTCTCGAGGATGTCGGCCGCCTCCTTCATCGCCTCCTCGCGCGAGGCGCTTGCGGAGTGGATGCGCACCTGTCCGATGCTGAGGACCTCACGTGCCATGTCTTCGCCTTTCTGTCTGACGTGCGTGTGGATGCCGCGGCCAAGCCGCGGGATCGGGGGCGTCGCGCCGGCCCGATCCCGCGGCGGTCTCACCTGCTAACCGTTGTCGTTCTTGCGGACCATGTCCACGACCTCGTCGTACTTCGGCGAGTTCATGAAGTTGTCCACCGACACGTGGATCGAATCCGGGGTCTTGGCCCGGGCCCGGTCGGTCAGCTGGTTCTGGGTGATGACCAGGTCGGCGGAGCCGTCGAGGTTCGCGATCGCCTTGTTGACGACCGTGACGCCCTCGACGCCGGCCTTCTTGATCTTGTTGCGCAGCACGCTGGCACCCATCGCCGATGAACCCATGCCCGCGTCGCACGCGAACACGATGTTGCGCACCGGACGGTCGGTGACGACGGTGCCCTGGTTGACGGCATCCGCAGCCGCCGCACCTTCGGCACCGAGCAGGTCACCCTCGGCCGTCGCGTTCGACACGGCGCGCTCGCGCAGGCCGGCCAGCGCCGCGGACGACTTGCCCTTGTTCGCCTCGGTGGCCGCGATGGCCGCCGACAGGTCGCCGGCCCCCTCGGTCGCCAGGTCGCGCCGGCGGGTGCGCAGCAGGAACACCATCGACAGCAGGAACGACACCGTCGCGGCCAGCACGACCGACAGCAGCACGACCACGAGGTTGCCGACACCGGCGGGCGCGGCGGCCGCGATCACCGCCAGGATGCTGCCCGGCGCCGCCGGGAATCCCAGGCCGCCGCCGAAGATCGCGTTCGTGGCGACCCCCGTCATTCCGCCCGCGATGACCGAGATCAGCAGGATCGGCTTCATCAGCACGTACGGGAAGTAGATCTCGTGGATGCCGCCGAGGAACTGGA
>CAXTES010000247.1:0-2527 GCA_964243215.1 uncultured Microbacterium sp.
GCGGATCAGCCGCCCGAGCACCTCCTCGTTCGCATAGACCTCGGCCGTGTCGATCAGCGTCATCCCCAGCTCGAATGCGGTGCGCAGGATGTCGTCGATCCGGGCCTCGTCGAGCACCTGCACCGCCGCGTGGGCGGCGGGGTTGCCCAGTCCCCACGCACCCAGGCCGATGCGTGAGGTGACGACGCCGGTTCGTCCGAGTCGGACCGTAGCCGCTGTCATGCCTTCACCACGTCGGCGAGCTCCTCCGGCACACGATCCAGCGGAAACGGCCACACGAAATCCGGACCGCCGAGCAGTCGCTCATCCACCGTCCCGGCCGCCGCGATCGACTCGAGGTCGTCGCGGCTGAGTCCGGTGTGCAGCGATGCCACGTTCTGCTCCACCTCGGCGGGCGAACGTACGCCGATGACAGCGACGTCGATGAGCGGCTCGGATGCCACGTACGCCACCGCGGCCTGCGCGATCGTCACGCCGAGATCGTCGGTGCGGTCCTGCATCCGCCCCACCGCGTCGATCACCTCCGGCTGAGCCGGCCAGTACGCGTACAGCGGCTTGTCGACCCCGCGCACGCCGGTGGCCAGGACGTTCCCGGTGAACGGCGCCGCCAGCTGCGTGCCCATGCCCTTCGCGCGCGCCCGATCGAGCAGGCCCGAGGTCTTGGCGGCGCGGTTGATGAGCGTGTACAGCCGTGGGAACTGGATGACGCCGAACTCGCCGGAGTCCACGGCCCGCTCGAGCGGAGCCATCGTGCCGGTCGCGACGCCGATCGCGCCGACGAGCCCCTCGTCCTGCATCGTTCGGAGCCCCTCGTGCGCGCCGCCGGTGCCGAGGATGACATCCATGTCGTCGTCGTTGCGGGGGTCGTGCAGCATCATGAGCGGGATCGTATCGAGGTCCAGCGCGGCCAGCGACTGCTCCACGGCGGCGCGTACCCCCTCGGCGGTGAACGGCTTGCCGTGACCGTACTTGGTCGCGATGAGCAGGTCGTCGGGACGGTTGCGCACCTGGCGCAGCAGCCGTCCCAGCCGGTCCTCGTTCTCGTACATGTCCGCGGAGTCGAGGTACGTGATTCCGGCGTCGAACGCGGCTTCGAGCACCGCGATGATCGTCTCGTCGTCGCCGATGGTCGCTGCCGCCGCTGCTTTGCCGATGCCCCACGTTCCCAGCGACAGCTGGGAGGTGGTGATGCCGGTGTCGCCGATCGTCACGCGGGGAACCGTCATGCCGGCACCCCCGCCGTCTCGTCTTCGGACAGCACGACCTCGCCGACCGACCGGGCCCGCAGGTCGTCCCAGACATCCTCGGGGACGTCGCGTCCGATCGTCGGCTCGCCCTGGTTGCGGTGGTTCAGGTGCCCGTCGCGCTGGGCGTCTTCGAGCGGCATCGCCATGACGATGGCGTTCATCGTCTCCTCGGGCGCAAGCACACCGTGCGGAATGCCCTTGCCGGCGGCCAGCACATCGCCCGGTCCGACGGGGATCCGCATCCCCGCGTAGTCGAGCGTGAAGTGCCCGCGGAAGATCACCCAGTACTCGTCGCCGTCGTGGTAGTGGTAATCGCACGGATTGTCCGGGCGGAACATGCAGATCTCGTTGCGGACGGTGTGATCCCAGTGGCCCATCACGCGCACCAGCTCGGCCATCGACTGGCCGCTGTTGGTGATGGTCGCGCCGGACGCCGGAACGTCGTAATAGTCGCGCTTGTGCAGCGTGACCCGGCCGTCCTCGCTCTCGACCTGCACCTGACCGCTGACGACCGTGATGCGGTCCTTCGGCGTGGTCGGCTCGATCCGCACGCTCGAGGCGAGCGGGCGCTCCTGGTAGTAGCCCCAGTACGCGACGTGGCCGTTCGCATCCGGTGCGACCGAGTGGTTGTTCATCACCATGACGCGTCCGAGGTGGATGAAATCGACGTCGTCGATCTCGACCCACGGCAGGTCGGCGGTCTTGAGGGTGTCGCGGGTGAGGATGGGCATCGGTACCTCCGGGTCAGGCGGGCTGCGGCTCGGTGCGCAGAACGGGGCTCTTGAACGACGCGATCTCGGCGGCGACGTACTCTTCGACGGGGATGCGCTCGATGGCCGACTCGGCATGGATACCCTGGGCGTCGCTGTTCGCGTACAGGTATTCGGTGCTCGCCGGTCGCGCGAACGGTCCACCGTGGGCGATCACGAACACGTCGGGGTTCGCCGCCCGCGCCGACTCGATGACGGCCTGGACGTGATCGGTCGCGGCCTCCAGCGACAGGCTGGATTCGGCATCCGCTCTCGGACCCACCGCGCCCCCCTGCGTGAGCCCGCAGCGGGCGATGATGAGGTCGGCTCCCGCGGCGGCTAGGTCGCCGGCGAACCCGGCGTCGTACGCCTGACCGACGGCGAACACATCGCGGGCGCGGGCGAGCGAGATCAGCTCGAGTTCGCGGTCCGAGCCCATGCCCACGTCGTTGCGTGCCGTGCCCCAGCTGCCGGTGTACGCCAGCGCGGTGGTGAATTTGGTGATTCCGTTGATGCCTCGCGCGACATAGT
>CAXTES010000248.1:0-2463 GCA_964243215.1 uncultured Microbacterium sp.
CAGGCTGAGCCCCTCGGCTACGGCCGTCGGCGGTGGCAGCCCCCCCGACGGCGGCAGCATCAGATCGGATGCCTCGACCCGCAGCTCATCGAGCTGCGCGATCGCGGTCTGGATCTTCTGGCCCACCCCGAGAGCCGAGGCGTTCGCGAGCGCGTCGCGGAACGTGATGCCCTCGTCGGCGGCGTAACGGGCGATGGCCGTCTCGGTGACATCGCCGATGCCGCGCCGCGGCCGATTCAGGATGCGGCGCACCGCCATCTCGTCGGCCGGATTGGCCACCGCGACGAGATACGCCAGCGCGTCTTTGATCTCGGCGCGCTCGTAGAACCTGGTGCCGCCCATGATCCGGTAGGGCAGCGCCGATCTGATGAAGATCTCCTCCAGCGCCCGCGACTGCGAGTTGGTGCGATAGAACACCGCCATCTGCGAGTAGTCGATGCCGCCGCGGCGCAGTGCCTCCACCTCGTCGGCGACGAACTGCGCCTCGTCGTGCTGCGAGTACCCGGTGAAGCCGATGATCGAATCGCCCGCGCCGACATCGGTCCACAGCCGCTTGTCTTTGCGGTCGAAGTTGTGGCTGATCACCGCGTTGGCGGCCGAGAGGATGTTCTGGGTCGAGCGGTAGTTCTGCTCGAGCAGCACCACCTTCGCGCCCGGGTAGTCGCGCTCGAACTCGGTGATGTTGCGGATGTCCGCGCCGCGGAACGCGTAGATCGACTGGTCGGAGTCTCCGACGACGGTGAGGGATGCCGGTGCCCTCTCGGGATCGCTCACGGGGTCGGGCTCGAAGATCATCATTCCGCCGGAGGAGGCGATCGGCTCGGCGCCGGAGCCGATCGGCATCGTGAGCTCTCGGATGAGCGCGTACTGCGAGTGGTTGGTGTCCTGGTACTCGTCGACGAGGATGTGGCGGAATCGCCGCCGGTAGACGTCCGCCACCTGCGGGAACGCGCGGAACAGGTACACCGTCTGGGCGATGAGATCGTCGAAGTCGAACGCGTTGGCGCGTTGCAGCGCGCGCTGGTAGTCGGCGAACACGTCCACGAAGGTCTTCTCGGACGGATCCGACATGTTGGCCTGCCGCGCATACGACTCGGCGTCGGCGAGCTCGTTCTTCAGCTTCGAGATGCGGCCCTGCACCGAGGCGGGGGTCAGGCCGTAGGCATCCGCTTCGTGCTCCTTCACCAGCCGCTTGATCAGCGCGCGCGAGTCGCCGGAGTCGTAGATCGTGAACGATCTCGTGAAACCGAACTGCTCGGCCTCGCGCCGCAGGATCCGCACGCACGCGGAGTGGAACGTCGAGATCCACATCCCCGAACCGCGCTGCTCGCCGACCAGCCGGAAGACGCGTTCGCGCATCTCGCCGGCCGCCTTGTTCGTGAATGTGATCGCGAGGACCTGGCTCGGCCATGCCTCGCGGTTGCGGATGAGCGACGCGATGCGGTGCGTCAGCACACGTGTCTTGCCCGACCCGGCGCCCGCGACGATGAGCAGCGCGGGGCCACGGTAGGTCACCGCCTCGCGCTGCGGCGGGTTGAGCCCGACGAGCAGGTCTTCGTCGGCACGCTGACCCTCCGACGCGGGACCCTGGTCGCCGCCCACGATCAGAGGCGTGATGGCGTCGGTCATGTACGCCTAGTTTACGTGCGCCCGTCGACACCCGCAGCGCACGACATCGCCGAACCGGTCACCGGCCGACTTCCACCTCGACTTTCGAACGAGTGCCCCATTCGGTTCGGTAGCACGTGAAGATGCTGTAGATGCGCAGCGGCCGTAGAACGACCGCTGTCCAGGCGAGCATCAGCGGGGCGAGCAGAACTGTTCCGATCTGGAACGCCAGTGACTGGTCGCTTCGTGCGACCACGAGGTATCGAGCTACCGTCATGTAGCAGACGAGCACGGAAAAAACGATGATCATGGGATCGAACTGTCCGGTGACGATCGGCAGAACAACCAGGATCGCGACGAACGCACACGTCACCAGAACGAAGTTCAGCCACGCCGCGAAATGCTCCCAATAGGCCCACCCCGTCAGCGGCAGGTAGCGGAACCGCCAGATCGACCGGATCGTGCTGCCGCGCATCCATCGGACCTGCTGGCGGAGATGATGCGAAACGGTCTCGGGCAGGATCGTGAAAGCCACGGAGTTCTCCTGCTGAACGGTCTTGCCTTTCAGATGAGCGAAGAGGGTCAGCAGCGAGTCGTCGGAGAAGATCACCGACCGGCCGTGGAAGGTTTCGCTTGCGTACGAGGGCAACGCGGTGCGGATCACCGTCGCGCGGTACATCGAGAAGTTTCCCGAATTGACCAGGACCGCGCCGAGACGACTCATCGCGGCGCGGCTGACCATCTGAAACGCCATCAGCCAGGAGTCGGCCAGACGCACGAGCCAGTGACGATTGTTGTACGCCAGGATCACAGAGGCGACCGATGTGATATCGGGACGCGCGAAAGGGTGCAGGC
>CAXTES010000249.1:0-2427 GCA_964243215.1 uncultured Microbacterium sp.
GGACATCTTCCTCTACATCAACTCCCCGGGCGGAACGATCACCGCCGGCATGGCCATCTACGACACCATGCAGTTCGTCCCGAATGACATCGTGACGGTGGGAATCGGCATGGCCGCCTCGATGGGCCAGTTGCTGCTGACCGCGGGCACCAAGGGCAAGCGCTACATCACCCCGAACGCCCGCGTGCTGCTGCACCAGCCGCACGGCGGATTCGGCGGCACCGCGAGCGACATCCAGACCCAGGCGCAGCTCATCCTCGACATGAAGCGTCGACTCGCCGAGATCACGGCGGAGCAGACCGGCAAGCCCGTCGAGCAGATCAACGCCGACGGCGACCGCGACCGCTGGTTCTCAGCCGAGGAGGCGCTCGAGTACGGCTTCGTCGACCACATCCGCGAGCACGCCCTCGATGTCATCGGCGGCGCCGGAACCACCGCGGAATAAGACCGAAGGCGAAAGAGAGAAACCCGAATGAACACACCCACCTTCGGCATGGCGCCCCAGGGACTGCAGGTCCCGAACGGCCGCTATGTGCTGCCGCAGTTCGAGGAGCGCACCGCCTACGGCTACAAGCGCCAGGACCCGTACAACAAACTGTTCGAGGACCGCGTGATCTTCCTCGGCGTGCAGGTCGACGACGCGTCCGCAGATGACGTGATGGCGCAGCTGCTCGTGCTCGAGAGCCAGGATCCCGATCGCGACATCATCATGTACATCAACTCGCCCGGCGGCTCGTTCACGGCCATGACCGCGATCTACGACACGATGCAGTACGTCTCACCGCAGATCCAGACGGTCGTGCTCGGCCAGGCGGCGTCCGCCGCGGCCGTGCTGCTGGCCGCAGGTGCGCCGGGCAAGCGCCTCGCTCTGCCGAACGCGCGCATCCTCATCCATCAGCCCGCCATGGGCGAGGCCGGTCACGGTCAGGCATCCGACATCGAGATCCAGGCCGCCGAGATCATGCGGATGCGCACGTGGCTGGAACAGACCCTGGCCAAGCACTCGAATCGGTCCGCGGAGCAGGTCAACAGGGACATCGACCGCGACAAGATCCTCTCGGGCGAGGAGGGGGTCGAGTACGGCCTGGTCGACCAGGTGCTCACCACCCGCAAGCGTCTTCCCGCCGCCCTCACCAAGTAGAGCGGATGCCTCGATGCCCCGTCGTCCGCGCGGATGGCGGGGCATCGTGCTGCCCGTCCGCTACGAGCGGATCGTCGTCCACAATGCGCAACGCAATCCCGCCGGTTGTCGACGCCACCGGATAGGCTCGAACCGCACCGGGGGTCCCGGAGAATCTCGAGGAGGAGCCTGATGGCGCGCATCGGTGAGAGTGCCGACCTGTTCAAGTGCTCCTTCTGCGGGAAGAGCCAGAAGCAGGTGCAGCAGCTGATCGCCGGACCCGGTGTGTACATCTGCGACGAGTGCGTCGAGTTGTGCAACGAGATCATCGAAGAGCGCATGGCCGAGTCCGGCTCGGGGGTCGTCTCGGACTTCGACCTGCCCAAGCCGCGCGAGATCTTCGCTTTCCTCGACGAGTACGTCGTCGGGCAGGACGACGCGAAGCGGGCCCTCTCGGTCGCCGTCTACAACCACTACAAGCGCGTCCGCGCGCACGGCACGATACAGTCCGCCGAGCAGCGCGCCGACGAGATCGAGATCGCCAAGAGCAACATCCTGCTGCTCGGCCCGACCGGCTGCGGCAAGACCTACCTCGCCCAGACCCTCGCCAAGCGACTGAACGTCCCGTTCGCGGTCGCCGACGCCACCGCGCTGACCGAGGCCGGCTACGTCGGCGAAGACGTCGAGAACATCCTCCTCAAGCTCCTGCAGGCGGCCGACTTCGACACGAAGCGCGCCGAGACCGGCATCATCTACATCGACGAGGTCGACAAGATCGCCCGCAAGGCCGAGAACCCGTCGATCACACGGGATGTCTCGGGTGAGGGCGTGCAGCAGGCGCTGCTGAAGATCCTGGAGGGCACGATCGCCTCGGTGCCGCCGCAGGGTGGCCGGAAGCACCCGCACCAGGAGTTCATCCAGATCGACACCACCAACGTGCTGTTCATCGTCGCCGGCGCATTCGCCGGCCTCGAGGACATCATCTCGGCGCGGGTCGGCAAGCACGGCGTCGGCTTCGGCGCCCCGCTGCACAACAAGGGCGAAGACCTCAGCCTGTTCAGCGAGGTGCAGCCCGAAGACCTGCACAAGTTCGGGCTGATCCCGGAGTTCATCGGACGCCTGCCGGTGGTCGCATCCGTCGCACCCCTCGACCGCGAGGCGCTGATGGAGATCCTCACCGAGCCCAAGAACGCGCTCGTCAAGCAGTACCAGCGGATGTTCGAACTCGACGACGTCGCGCTGGAGTTCGAGACGGACGCGCTCGAGGCGATCGCCGATCTCGCCGTGCTGCGCAAGACCGGCGCCCG
>CAXTES010000250.1:0-2426 GCA_964243215.1 uncultured Microbacterium sp.
CGCCACCGCCCCCAGTAGGCGAGCGTCGAAAGCCACTCCCAGACGACATCGCGCTGCACGCGCGCCGGGTCGTCGTCGAGCTCGTACTCCATCCCGACATCATGCCCGTGTGTCAGGCTGGACCCGTGACGATCGAGCCGCCGCGTTTCGAGATGCGCCGCCCGCTCGGGCCGCGCGACCCGGGCGACGCGTGGGTCGTCGCTCCGACCGGCGAGCGGTACTGGGGGCGTTTCGGTGCGGCGGGACTGCTCGCCTACGACCGCGCTCGCGGCGTGCTGCTGCAGCATCGGGTGTCGTGGAGTCACTTCGGCGACACCTGGGCGGTTCCCGGCGGCGCGCGGCACGAGAACGAGTCGGCGTGCGATGCGGCGCTGCGGGAGGCGTCGGAGGAGGCGGGGGTGCCGGATGCCGCGGTGCGGCCGCGGATGCTGAGCGTGCTGGACCTGGACTACTGGTCGTACACGACGCTCGTCGGCGACGTCGTGACGCCGTTCGAGCCCACCATCAGCGATCCGGAAAGTCACGAACTGGCCTGGGTGCCCGTGGACGATGTCGACCGGCGCGCGCTGCATCCGGCATTCGCCGAATCGTGGCATCGGCTGCGCGCGCTGCTGCCGGTGATTCCGGCGGTCGTGGTGGATGCCGCGAACGTCGTGGGCTCCGTGCCGGACGGATGGTGGAACGACCGCGCCGGTGCTGCAGGGCGTTTGCGGGACCGCCTCGACGCGCTCGCGTCCATCGGCGTGGCCGCGACGGCGCTTGATCTGCCCGAGCACACCTGGTATCCGGAGTGGTCGATGGTCCTCGAGGGTCAGGCCCGTGCCATCCCCGAGGCGCCCAGCGAGATCGCGGTCGTGCAGGCCGCGGGCTCGGGGGATGACGCGATCGTCGCCGAGGCGGCGCGACTGGTCAGCGCCGGCCGTGCGGTCACGGTGGTCACGAGCGACCGCGAGCTCGCCCGACGGGTCATGGATGCCGGCGGCGGCGTCCGCGGCGCGGGCTGGCTGCTCGACCTGCTGCCCCCGCGCTGACGACCTCACGGGCGGTCGCGGAGCCGATCGATGTCGCGCCGCTCGCGCTTGGTCGGCCGTCCGGCCCCGCGATCGCGGATCGGTACGAACGCGACTCCCTCCCGCGGCGGCGGGGGAGGCGTGCGGTCATCGACGGCGGTCGCGGCCACCGCTGCGCCGACCCGCTTCGCGATCGGTTGACGCACCACGAGGATCCGGTCGAACCCCGCGATCCGGACGCGTAGCTCGTCGCCGGGACGCACCGGCTGCGCCGCCTTGGCACGGTCACCGTTGACCCGCACATGCCCGGCGCGGCATGCAGCCGTCGCGGCCGACCGTGTCTTGTACACGCGCACCGCCCACAACCACGAGTCCACTCGCACGGCAGCCGTCGCATCCGTCATGCGCTTCATGGTAGGCGCCGGCCGGCGGCCATAATCGACCCATGACCGCTGCCCCGCCCGTCCGGTTCGGGTTGCGCCGCATGGCGCCGCGCGATCGCCGTGAACGCCACCGCGTCGCGTCGTCCCTCGAGCTGTTGTTCGACCTCGTGTTCGTCGTGGCGGTGTCGCAGGCCTCGCAGAACCTGCACCTGCTGATCCGCGATGGCCAGGGCGGTCAAGGCGTGCTGGCGTACGCCATGATCTTCTTCGCGGTGTGGTGGGCGTGGATGAACTTCACGTGGTTCGCCTCGGCGTTCGACACGGATGACTGGGCGTACCGGGTCATCACCATCGTGCAGATGTGCGGCGTCCTGGTACTGGCCGCCGGCGTGCACGACGCCATGGTGACCTTCGACTACACCGCCGTCACCTGGGGATACGTCATCATGCGCCTCGCCATGGTGGCGCAGTGGCTGCGTGCGGGGCTGTCCGACCCGGCGTCGCGCGCGACGGCGTTCACGTTCGCGGCCGGCATCACCGTGGTCCAGCTGCTGTGGGTCGCCCGGCTCTACCTGCTCGACACGACGTGGCAGCTCGTCACCTTCTTCGTGCTGGCGCTCGCGGAGATCTGCGTGCCGATCATCGCCGAGGGGCGCGGCCGCACGTCGTGGCATCCGCGCCACATCAGCGAGCGGTACGGACTGTTCACCCTGATCCTGCTCGGCGAGAGCATCCTGGCTGCCGCGACCGCGGTGATCGAGGCGCTGGGGGAGGGCGAGCACGTGCCCGAGCTGGTGGGGATGTCGGTTGCGGCGGTCGTCGTCGCGGCGGGCATGTGGTGGGTCTACTTCTCGCGGGAGCAGGCGGAGAATCTGACCGGACCGGGTCGCGGCTTCCGCTTCGGCTACTCGCACTACCTGATCTTCGCCTCCGCCGGAGCGGTCTCTGCCGGCATCGAGGTCGAAATCGATCGCATCACCGGCGCGACGCACATCTCCGAGTCCGCGGCAGGACGGGCCTTGGCCGTGCCGGT
>CAXTES010000251.1:0-2378 GCA_964243215.1 uncultured Microbacterium sp.
AACGGCATCGAGTACGCCGACATGCAGCTGATCGCCGAGGCGTACGACCTCATCCGCCGCGGCACCGGCCGCTCCCCCGCCGAGATAGCCGACGTGTTCGCGGCGTGGAACGCGGGCGAGCTGAACTCCTACCTCATCGAGATCACCGCCGAGGTGCTGCGCAAGACGGATGCCGCCACCGGCCGCCCGCTCGTCGATGTGATCCTCGACCAGGCCGGTGCCAAGGGCACCGGCGCGTGGACCGTGCAGACGGCCCTGGACCTCGGGGTGCCGGTGTCGGGGATCGCCGAGGCGGTGTTCGCCCGGTCGCTGTCGTCGCATCCCGAACAGCGAGAGGTGTCGGCCGACCTGCCGGGACCGACCCCCGACGACGTCGAGTTCGCCACCGACCCCGACGCCTTCATCGAGGACGTGCGGCTGGCCTTGTTCGCCTCGAAGATCGTCGCCTACTCGCAGGGCTTCGACGAGATCCGCGCCGGCGCCGCCCGCTACGACTGGACGATCGATCTGGGCGCCGTGTCGAAGATCTGGCGGGGCGGCTGCATCATCCGCGCGCAGTTCCTCAACCGCATCGCCGACGCGTACGCACAGACTCCCGACCTGCCGGTGCTGCTGACGGCGCCGTATTTCGTCGAGGCGCTGCAGCGAGCGCAGGATCCGTGGCGTCGGGTCGTCTGCACCGCCGCGACCGCCGGCATCCCCGCCCCGGCGTTCTCATCGTCACTGGCCTACTACGACGGCCTGCGCGCCGAGCGGCTGCCCGCGGCCCTCATCCAGGGACAGCGCGACCTGTTCGGCGCGCACACCTACCGACGGGTGGATCAGCCCGGTACCTTCCACACGCAGTGGTCCGGCGACGGATCCGAGATCGAGGCCGACGACACGCACTGACGGCTGCTACAGCCAGTCCTTGCGCTTGAACACCGTGTAGAGCGTGACGCTCGTGACCACCATCGCCAGCAGCGCGAGCGGATACCCGAACTCCCAGCTCAACTCCGGCATGTTGCGGAAGTTCATACCGTAGATGGTGCCGACCAGCGTGGGCGCGAACAGGATCGCCGCCCACCCGGAGATCTTCTTCACCTGGTCGTTCTGCTGAATCCCGAACTCGGTCAGCCGGCGCATCTCGTCGTTCCGGGCTTGGTCGGCGAGCGTCGCGTCCACGGTCAGGGCGTTGTCGAGCGTGTGCCGAAAGCCCGCGACACGCGCATCCACGTGACGTGCGCGATCATCTGCGTCGCGGAACGCCGGCGCCTCGGTGGTGCCGCGCGCGTCCGCGACGATGCGCTGCATCCGATCCAGCATGTCCGCGAGCGGGAGGGTCGCGTGCTGCAGGTCGATCACCTCGCGCTGCAGCTTGAAGATGCGCTGCGACACCTCGGGGTCGCGGGAGAACAGCTCCTGCTCGATCTCGTCGATGTCGTTCTCGACGCCGTCGAGCACCGGTGCGTAGCCGTCGAGAAGGTCCTCGAACACGGCCCACAGGATGCCGAACGTGCCCTTGGCCAGGATCTCGGGATGAGCCTTCAGCCGCTCGCGCAGTTCTGCGAGACCCACCGGCTCTTCCTCGTGCACGGTGACGATGAAGTTGTTACCGACGAACACATCCACCTCGGTGAAATCGACGGTCTCCGAGGAGTCCACATACCGGGCCGGTTGCAGGACGAGGAATGTCGCATCGCCGAAGTGCTCGAGTTTGGCCCGCTGATGACCGCGGAGGCTGTCGGCTACGGCGAGCGGATGCAGCCCCAGTTCGCGCCCGATGGCCTCGAGCTCGGCCGGCCCGGGGCGCTTCAATCCGATCCAGACGATGCCGTGGCGGTCTCGAGCTTCCCGAATCGCCGCGGCGGGCTCCGCACCGTGCGTCACCAGCTTCCCGCCTACATACACCTCGGTGTCGATGACCGTCACGACTGCCACGATAAGCGACGTGCGACGCCGTGATGTCCGCCTGGCCCATGGCGGCCGTCATCGCGTGAGCTGCATCTCGGCGTCAAGGCGGGCGAGCTTCTGAGGGTTCGCGATCGTGAAGATCCGGGTGATGCGCGTGTTCTCGACGCTGAGGCTCACGACGGCGGCCAGTCGACCGTCGACCTCGATGCGCACGCCGGGTTCAGCGTTGATGCGCATCGGCGACAGCGTCAGCTCCCCCGCGGCATTCGCCACGCTCCGGTGAGCTTCGTCGGCGGCACCCGCTGTGTTTCGGTCATGTCTCCTCCAGGTGTATGTCTCTACATGAGGACACCGGCCGGGATCCCGATGTGACACGGTCGGCGGGTCGAGGAGCTCGGAATCCGTCGTGAGCCCCTGGTTGCGGGTGCGGTCGGGCATTCACAGGAAGCGCATAGTGTCTTCCATAGCCGCCCCATAGCTTCGCC
>CAXTES010000252.1:0-2264 GCA_964243215.1 uncultured Microbacterium sp.
CGTGCACCGGCCCGTGCGCGTCGTCGAGGGTGATCGGGGAGCCGATCGTCAGCGGGTCGGTGAGCACGTGAATGCCGTCGCGCAGCAGTCGCGCCTGGAACCCGAGCCGGGCTGCGGAGTCGTGGTTGCCGCTGGACACGATGACCCGCGCACCGTTCTCGCGCAGCGCCAGCAGCGTCTCGGACAGCAGCGGATAGCACGCCGCCGCCGGCGCCGCGGAGTCGAAGACATCGCCGGCGACCACGACCAGGTCCACCCCGTGCTCGCGCACCTGAGCGACCAGCGCGTCGAGCACGCCGCGCAGCGCATCGAGCGTGGCGTGGCCGTGGAACGACCGCCCGATGTGCCAGTCCGACGTGTGCAGGATGCGCATGCCACACACCGTAGGGTCGAGCCCCGACATCGCCGCGCAGGCCCGCGGGCGGTTCGCCGTCAGCGGATGCCGCTGGAGTAGCATCCGGCCATGCGCCGCCGTTTCCGTCAGGTCGATGTGTTCGCCGAGCAGCCGATCAGCGGAAACCCGCTGGCCGTCGTGCTCGACGCCGACGGGCTCGACGACGAGGCGATGGCCCGGTTCGCGAACTGGACGAACCTCAGCGAGACGACGTTCGTCGTTGCCCCGACGCATCCGGATGCCGACTACCGCGTGCGCATCTTCACCCCGACGACCGAGCTGCCGTTCGCCGGCCACCCGACGATCGGCACGTGCCACGCGTGGCTCGAGTCCGGCGCAGTCCCGAGGCACTCGAAAACGGTCGTGCAGGAGTGCGGGGTCGGGCTCATCGAACTCCGCCGCGACGGCGATCGGCTCGCCTTCGCGGCGCCGCCGATGCTGCGCAGCGACCCGCTCGACGAGGCGCTGCTGCAGCGCCTGATCGACGGCCTCGGCGTCGAGCCGGCCGATGTCGTGGCGACGCAATGGCTTGTCAACGGCCCGGAATGGATCGGCGTGCTGCTGCGGTCCGCCGACCTCGTGCTGGACGCGCGGCCGGACTTCGCCGCGCTCGACCACCTCGACATCGGACTCGTCGGGCCGTATCCGCCCGGCAGCGAGTGCGCGTTCGAGGTGCGAGCGTTCGCCTACTTCGACGGGCCGATCGAAGACCCGGTGACCGGCAGCCTCAACGCCGGGATCGCGCAGTGGCTGATCGGCGACGGCACGGCGCCCGAGTCGTACGTCGCGTCGCAGGGGACGGTGCTCGGCCGGCGCGGGCGCGTGCACGTGGACCGCGACCGCGACGGACGCATCTGGGTGGGCGGGCAGTCGCGGACCGTGATCGAGGGGACCGTCGAGCTGTAGCGGTGTGCGCGCGGCGTACCGTTGACAGGTGGAGTTGTACTCGGTGTGCGTCGTCTACCTGCTGCGCGAGCGCGCGGACGGCGGCACCGACGTGCTGCTCGGATACAAGCGCACCGGCCTCGGCCTGGGCAAGGTGGTCGGGATCGGCGGAAAGGTCGAGCCGGGCGAGACCATCACCGAAGCCGCCGTCCGCGAGGTGTTCGAGGAGACGTCGCTGCACGTCGAGGCATCCGACCTGACCCTCGTCGGGGAGCTCGAATACCACTTCCCCGCTGCGCCGACGTGGTCGCAGCGCTCGCATGTCTTCGTCGGACGCACCTGGCGCGGCGAGCCGGCCGAATCCGACGAGATCGTGCCGCGCTGGTTCTCGATCGACGAGGTGCCCTACGAGCGCATGTGGGACGACGCGGCACGGTGGCTGCCGTCAGTGCTGCGCGGCGGCAGGGTCGAGGCATCCTTCACCTTCGGCGACGACCTCGCGACGGTGATCGACCCGCCCGCGGCCTGAGGCGCGTCACGCGACGCGCGGCGCGTAGCGACCGGACTTCTCGGCCCGGGCACGCGCCTTCGACGCCTCGACATCGCGGTTCTTCGGTGGCGCGGTGGCGACGAGGTCCTCGAGGAGGTGTCCGGTGATGTGCGCGATCTCAGCGACGGCGTGCTCGAACGCCGCCTGATTCGCCTTGGACGGCTTGGTGGTTCCGGAGATCTTCCGCACGTACTGCAGTGCGGCGGCCTGCACCTCGTCGTTGGTCGCGGCGGGCTCGAAGTTGTGGAGAGTGTGGATGTTCCGGCACATGCTCAGAGCGTAACGCCGCTGCCCGGAATCACTCCGCCGCGAGCTGCCTGATGCGTGCCACGTCCACGTCCACGCCGATGTCACTGAATCGCTGCCGAAGCGCGTGTTCCGCCTGCGCCGGTTCGGTCCCCCGCGGGAAGTCCGCGCGCGTCTGCGCCACGATCC
>CAXTES010000253.1:0-2220 GCA_964243215.1 uncultured Microbacterium sp.
ACCAACGGCGGCGCCGACGCGATCGAGAACGCGATCCGGCTGGCGCGGCTGCACACCGGACGCGACAGCGTGCTGAGCACCTACCGGTCGTACCACGGCAACACCGGCGCGGCGATCGTGGCCACCGGCGACTGGCGACGCATCCCGAACGAGTACGCCCGCGGGCACGTTCACTTCTTCGGCCCGTACCTGTACCGCAGCGAATTCTGGGCCGAGACCCCCGAGCAGGAGAGCGAGCGCGCGCTGCGACACCTCGAGCGTGTGATCCAGGCGGAGGGACCGACGGGCATCGCCGCGATCCTGCTGGAGTCGGTGCCCGGAACCGCGGGCATCCTGATCCCGCCGCCCGGATACCTGTCCGGCGTGCGCGCGCTGGCCGACCGGTACGACATCGTGCTCATCCTCGACGAGGTGATGGCCGGGTTCGGCCGCACCGGCCGGTGGTTCGCGTTCGAGGGGTACGACGTCGTGCCGGACCTCATCGCGTTCGCCAAGGGTGTCAATTCCGGCTATGTGCCGGTCGGCGGGGTCATCATCTCCGAGACCATCGCCGCGGAGTTCGACGAGCGGGTGTTCCCCGGCGGCCTGACCTATTCCGGTCACCCGCTGGCGGCGGCATCCATCGTGGGAGCACTGGATGCCATGGCGAGCGAGGGCATCGTCGACAACGCCCGGCGCATCGGCGCCGAGCACATCGGCCCGGCGCTGCAGGAGCTCGCCGAGAAGCACGAGATGATCGGCGAGGTGCGCGGCGAGGGCGTGTTCTGGGCGATCGAGCTCGTCGCCGACCGCGAGTCCCGAGAGCCCGTGCCGGCCGCGACGATCGGCCGTCTCAAGACCGGGCTGGTAGCGCGCGGCCTGCTGCCGTTCACGGCCGACAACCGCATCCACGTGGTGCCGCCGTGCGTGGTCACCGCCGACGAGGTGTCGCAGGCGATGGCGATCTACGACGAGGTGTTCACCGAGGTCGGCGCCGGCTGACCGCGGCGCGGGGTGACGGATGCCGCGGCGCGGCGCAGACTGGACGGTGGTGCGCGACGCGGTGCCGGCGAAGTAGGGTGCCGGCCAGACACGGTTCCGGCCGACACGGTGCCGTAGGCAACACGGCGCCGCACGAGAGGAAACACGATGACCGATACGACCACGCTCGAACGGACGACGCAGTCCGCCACCACGATCGTCGACCACTGGGTCGACGGAGCGGCCTGGGCCGGGGCATCCGAGCGCACCGCGCCGGTCTACAACCCGGCACTGGGCACGGTGCAGCGGGAGGTGCGGCTGGCGTCGACCGATGACGTGCACGCCGTGGTCGCCGCGGCCTCGACGGCATGGCCGCAGTGGCGCGATGCGTCGATCGCGAAACGGCAGGCGGTGATGTTCGCGTTCCGCGAGCTGCTGAACCAGCGCAAGGGCGAGCTGGCCGCGATCCTGACGTCCGAGCACGGCAAGGTGCTCTCCGACGCCGAGGGCGAGATCGCGCGCGGCATGGAGGTCGTCGAATTCGCGTGCGGACTCGGACAGCTGACCAAGGGCGCGTACTCCGAGAACGTCTCGAGCGGGATCGACGTGTACACGCTGCGCCAGCCGCTGGGCGTCGTCGGCATCATCAGCCCGTTCAACTTTCCGGCGATGGTGCCGCTGTGGTTCTTCTCGATCGCGCTGGCCGCCGGCAACGCGGTCGTTCTCAAGCCCAGCGAGAAGGACCCGTCGGCGGCGAACTGGATGGCGGCACTGATGAAGGAGGCCGGCCTGCCGGACGGCGTGTTCAACGTCGTGCACGGCGACAAGGAGGCTGTCGACGCACTGCTGCAGCATCCGGACGTCAAGTCGATCTCGTTCGTCGGGTCGACGCCGATCGCGCGGTACGTCTACGAGACCGCGACACGAGCCGGCAAGCGCGTGCAGGCGCTCGGCGGCGCGAAGAACCACATGCTCGTGCTCCCGGATGCCGACATCGACCTCGCCGCCGACGCCGCCGTCAACGCCGGCTTCGGCTCGGCGGGCGAGCGCTGCATGGCGATCTCGGTCGTGCTGGCGGTGGATGCCGTCGCCGACGAGCTCGTGACGAAGGTGCGCGAGCGCATGGCGACGCTGCGCACCGGCGACGGCACCCGCGGCTGCGACATGGGGCCGCTTATCACCGGCGTGCACCGCGACAAGGTGGCCTCGTACATCGACATCGCGACATCGGATGGCGCGGATGTCGTCGTCGACGGCCGC
>CAXTES010000254.1:0-2053 GCA_964243215.1 uncultured Microbacterium sp.
GTACCGGGTGCCGGTGATCGCGAACGCCTCGGTGCTGGTGACGACGATGCGGTTCGACTAGTTGACGTAGTAATAGCCCTTGAACCCGCCGTCGGTGTCGCTGGCGAGGCTGGTCTGGATGCCGACCCCGACATCGACGTCGGAATAGTCGATGATCAGGCGATCGGTGTTGATCCCGCCCGCGAAGGTGTCGGTGCCGTTGAACACGGTCAGCGTGTCGTCGCCCCCGCCGCCGATCACCGAATCGTTGGCGCCCGCATGGGTGCTGACGAGCGTGTCGGACTTCTGGCTGCCGCTGTAGTTGAGGAAATATTCGAAGTTGACGATCGTGCCGATCGCCGACGAGGCGGTGCCCGCGGCGAGGTCGATCGCGACCGCGCTGTTCAGCCCGGACAGGTTGCGCCCGACCCCGTCGATGCCGTCGCCGCCGTCGAGCGTGTCGACGCCCGCGCCGGTCTGCACGCCATCGTTCCCCGCGCCCGAGGCGACGATGTCATTGCCGTTGCCGGTGACGATGCCGTCGCCGAACGCCGTGCCGGTGATGGTGAACGCCTCCACCGAGGTGAAGTCCAGTCGGTGGGGCTGGTCGATGTAGTAATAGCCCTTGTAGCCGCCGTCGGTGTCCGCGGTGAAGCTGGTCGTGATGCCGGCGACGGAGACCAGCGAATAGTCGAGGATCAGTCGGTCGTTGTTCGCGCCGCCGATGAAGACGTCGGTTCCCGCGTAGAAGCTCGCGGTGTCGTTGCCGGCCCCGCCGTTGACGGTGTCGTTGGCGAGCGCGGTGGTGCCCAGGAACGTGTCGTTGCCCGAGCCGCCGACCATCCCGGAGAAATATTCGAAGTTGGTGATCGCGCCGCCGACGCCCGAAACCGTGCCGGCGCCGAGATCGACCGTGATGTTCGCGGTCAGCAGCGCGAAGTCGCGGCCGACGCCGTCGACCCCGGCCCCGCCGTCGAGCGTGTCGGTGCCCGCGCCCGAACTGATCACGTCGTTGCCGCCCCGGCCGCTGACGACGTCGTCGCCCTGGCCGGTCGCGATCGAGTCGCCGTTATTGGAGCCGGTGATCTGGAAGTTCTCGGTCGTGCCGAAATCCAGCCGATTGCTATTGTCGATGTAGAAATAGCCCTTGTAGCCCTCGCCCGAATCCTCGCCGACGAGGTTGGTCGTGACGCCCGCCGTGCCGGTGTAGAGCGAGAAGTCCATGCCCGCGGTGTCGTTGCCCGAGCCGCCGGTGAACCGCTCGTAGCCGACCGCGAAATAGCCGGCGTCGTCGCCCTCGCCGCCGTTGACGGTGTCGTCCCCGCGCTTGAGCGAGCTGGTGAACACGTCGTTGAAGTCGGTCCCGATCACGTTGTGGAAATACTCGAACCCGACCACCGTGCTGCCCGAAACCGAGGTGCTGTCGGTGCGCAGGTTGACCGGGACCCCGGCGCCCAGCCCCGCGAAACTCTTGTCGTAGCCGTCGATCCCCGCGCCGCCGTCGGCCTTGTCCTTGCCCAGGCCGAGATAGACGATGTCGTTGCCGCCGCCGAGCGTAACGACGTCGTTGCCGTCGCCGACCCGGATCGAGTCGGCATAGTCGGTGCCGGTGATCTTGAAGGTGTCGACCGCGGAGAAGTCCACCCGGTGGTTGCCGTCGACGTAGTAGGTTCCTGCATACTGGCCGTTCAGGTCCTGCGAGAAGCTGATCGTCTGGACGCCGATCCCCTCCTTGATGTTCGAGAAGTCGACCACCAGCTGGCCGCCCGCGAACAGCCGCGGCGGGCCGCCGACGAACTGCGCCTCCAGCCCGTTCGCGTCGGTGTCGCGGCGAAATCCGAATCCCCTGGCCATGTCTCGTCCCCATTCTGTCGCGCCGAACTGCCCGGCACCGTACCAAGCGAGATTAGGCTGAAAACGGGGCCACGCGATTGGACGGAATCGTCACGACGGGCGGCAGCACCCCCCGAGCGGGTTCATGTCATGCTGAGTGACGGGGGCGTTGGTGCGGTCGAGAAGACTCGAACTTCCACGGCCTTTCGGCCACAGCCACCTCAAGGCTGCGCGTCTACCA